>CANRGG010000014.1 GCA_947630115.1 uncultured Clostridia bacterium | reverse complement strand
ATTGAACTTGCTGATTGCATTAATATTAATAATTGCATTTGTGTCCCCAAGAACATTTAACCCTGCTTCCCTTTTTTGCGAAAATCGTACCGCTTTTTGCCCACTTTCTTTTGCGGAAAATCCTCGGGCATAACAGCGAAAAAATTTTTCGTGTTCACTCCCTACGTTTTTGCCCAAAAATCGTCCTTCTTATTGAAGGGTTAATGAAACAGCGACGTTCTCGGCGCGGAAGGTGCGCGGCATTATGGGCGGACTGTTCTCCTCGATTACGAATACTTTTCTCCCCACGACAGAAAGCTATCATAACCGTCTGCGGGAAATCGAAGAAGAAATGAAAGCGGAACGCGAAAAGGAACAGCGAGCCGCGTTCACGGCATCCGCCTCTACCCGTTCGTCCCGTTGGGATTGGGGTGGAACGGCAAATTTCTGTTCAACAGCCCTGTGGGCTGTGAACTGTGCCGTGACAGGAGGCGTGGTCTCGCCGACGGGTTGCGGTGGCCCTGCCGACGCAACGGATACCCGCCGCGCCCCGCGCCGCTTCGCTCTCCCCGCGCAGAAGAGTATTCACGGCTGAAATAGGAAGAATACCGCCATAGAGCGGCAACGCAATTAAGAGCGTTTATCGCGCTTAATAGGGTCCCCACAAAAAGACGAAGTATTTTTGTGGGGCTTATCTGTGGGGCTTATTTCTTGCCTTTGGCAAACAGCCCTACCGTACGTCTTCAAGAGCCTTTCGCGGCATAAACCGCCGCCCTTTCTGTCCTTCGAAAGTAAAAGAAAAACCCAAACCGAACCAATTAGTTCAATTTAGGTTTCATTTGGCGCAGAAAGAGGGATTCGAACCCCCGTATACATTCCTGCATAACACGATTTCGAATCGTGCGCGTTCAACCACTCCGCCATTTCTGCTTGCAAACAGGTTCATTTTACCGCAATCTCACGAAAAAAGCAAGCATTTTCTATGTGATTTGGAGAAGATTTGGAGAAGATTTACATGCGATGTTCCCAAAAGATCTGCATTTATATGCCGCAAATCATGAACTTTCGTTTCATATCTCATAGGAATTATAAAAATTTACTTCCGCAAATGAGCATCCGATTCTCGTTATGGTACGGACTCCCGGAAACTTGTTCGGAGACCATATATTATTTAATGTTAAAATTATATCTTGATAATCTGGTATTTGTACAACGCCCTGAATTTCTCCCCCTGCAACTTCCATGTCATGCATATACGATAAGTAATCGTACACAAAGTCGTCTACCTCAACACATAAGAACGCGGTTCCGTGAACCTCTCCCGGATCCTCAAATATATGAAGATCCGTGCTGATTGCCTTCGTTATATCGAGGTTTAAATCTCCGTTTTCTTTTACCTTACATTCATGCGTCCCTTCTTCGTTTTTATAATAATTTATACAGTAGATATAATATCTCATGAACTGATCATTTTTCTGCGGAAACTCCGGGCCGCCCTCATGAAGCATAATTCCGAATTCCCGTAAGCTATAGGACGCAAAATCGAACTCGGCCTTTACAATCAAAAACCCTGCGCGCGAGCTTTCATACAAAGTATCCCCAGTAAAAATAGTTTTGGCATAAGCCATTTCTCGCCAACAAAAGGTCCCGTTATCATCGCTGTATAGCGTATCGATCCCTATAATCGATATTGCTAAACGTGAATGTTCATCGTTTGCATCTTTAATTCCGAAAGGAATCGCTACGGAAAGGATAGCGACAATGGAAGCCATTGCGATGGAGACACCGATTTTTAGGGTTCTTGGGAAAGAATTTTGAGCGCGTTCCTTATCCCATTCTGATTGTAGACTTCGAGATATGCGCAGCTTTGCGGCTTCACTCAAAGAAAGATTGTTCATGATCGTTTGATATGCGTTCATTGATTTTCCTCCAAATAGCCTTTTAATTGTTTTTTTGCACGTTCCAAGTGCTTGCGGACGGCAGCATCACTTTTTCTTACAAGCTTCCCGATTTCTTTCGAGGAATATCCTTCTTGGTAAAAAAGGTATACGATTTCTCGATCAAGGGGAGAGAGCGCTTGCAATGCTTCAAAAAGCCCATGATCCATGGGAATTTCCGTATGATCGCCTTCGAACTCTTTATAAACAACTCTTTTTTGTTTTTTAATAAGATTCAGGCATTTATTTTTCGTGACTTTCAAAAGCCAACCTTTCAGTTTTTCTTTTTCGGGATGAGAATGCATCAAGTAAGTAAGGAGTACTTCCTGAACGATATCTTCCGCATCCGCCCGATTTTTTACATAGTGAAAGGCAAAACGATAGAGCATATCGCCGTATTGTTCTACTATAGAGAAAAAAAGGGAATCGATCATGTCGTTCATTTCACTTTCTCTCCCTTCGAAAGCTTTCATATATATAACAATTCAGAAACTTGATTTGTGACATTTCTTGGAAAAAATTCTATGCGCTCCTGTTGACGGTTTCGTTCTGCGCCGCCCATCGTTCAAATGTGAAACAAAAAGCTCGCTTTTTTGTTAAGCGAGCTTTTTCAAATTTTTAAGTTTCACAAAACAACTATCGATTTTTCTTATGATTGGGTTTCTTCTGATTTGGTTTCCTCTTTGAAAGCGTTGAGCGGGGAGACCGAGATGTTTCCGTTGTAGAGCTCGTTTTCGCCATAGACGATTTGAATGGAGATCGTAACCTTTTTATCTTCTTTCTTGAATTTAAGCTCGGAGACGGAAAGGTTTTCCCCGTACGACACGCCGCCGAAGAGCAGATCCCTCGATTCGAACCCCTTTTCATAATATTGCGCGACGATCTTGCCCGGGTGCCCGTCCGCTTCCGTGCCGAGGTACAGGGTATAGCGGGTGTGCTCGTCGTCCGCGGAGCGAAGATACGTCACCCGAACGCCCTCTATTCCCTCGGGAACCTCTTCCGTCTTTAACGTGCCGTCCTCTTTCGTCTCTTTCAAAACCGAAATATTGTGCCCGAAACGAAGCTCCCTTGCAAGATTTTCCAAAATTTCGCTGCCCAAAACTTCCGCCTGCGCCGTCTCCGCCATGGCGTTGGTCGAACTCAAGATCGCCGTCGTCATCACGGCGACCATGGCGGACACAAACCCCAAGAGCAGCACCGCAATCAGCATTTCCGCAAGCGTGAACCCGCGCCTTATCCGATTTCTCTTCACGGCCTCAATCCCCCTTGTTTGTAAACGCTCATGCCGTCCTGCGTGTAAACATCCACCTGAATGTCTCCGCTGCCGCCTTTGGCAGGTTCCCCTTCACCCGGGTCGGAACCCGTTTCGGGCGTAATCTTAAATTTTATCTTATGATCCCCTTCCGCGGCTGTGCCCGTGCCGTCGTCCACCATTTGTTCGAGTTCGGTCACGGCCTTATAAAAATTGTCGTCGTCCTTGCGGGCTGCAAGGTTTAAGTTCATCGCCGCCATATACATCGAGGCAAACAGCCCCGAAGCGAGCGCGATGATGAGGATCGCAACCAAAATTTCCACAAGGGTCTCCCCCCGCTTTGCCTTGCATTTTTTAAGCAGCTTCATCTTCCGTCTCCTCCTCCGTTACGGCCTCATAGGTCGCGTTTTCCGGCTCCCAATGAAAGGTCATATGGGCGTATCCCGTGTCCTCGCTGGGCTCAGAAGCTCTGGCTTCAACGGGCTCGCCTTCGCCGATCGCCTCTTCCTTGCCATTGTAGAAGATACCGCTCGATTTTCCGGGGACCTTCATGAGGGTTTGATAGTTGCTTTTGCCCTTCCCGTCGTAATAGAGCGTAAAGAGCAAGTCGGCATTGCTATCCGTCTCGAGCTCCACTTGGACTGTTTCGGAAGAGTCATCCAGCGTCAGCGTAAATTTGATGTTGTTTTCGAGCCCCTGCGTCTCGCCGCAGGCAAGGCGGGCGCAGTGGCGCATGAGCGCCGAGGCGTTATTCTTGCCGAACAGGCCGTCTTCCTCTTCATTGTTGTCCTTTTTCACCTTGGAGTCGGTTTCCTTATAATTTTTCATGGTGTAGTGGTTGGCGCCCGCTTCGCCCGTGGCCGCGTCCTCATTGCTGAACACAATGACGAATTTTATCCCATCGAGCTCGCTTAAAATCAGCTTTGCCGCCGAAGCGACGGAGAGGTACGCCTGCTGATCGTCGCGGTTATGGGTGATACGCCCACTGTTCGACGCCGCCATGGAGAGCGCCAGCGCGCCCGAGAGCAGCGCAAGGAAAAAGATCAACAACGCGATGAGGACCGAAGCCCCCCGCCGCATTCTCTTGGGTTTCCGTAAATTCAACATCTCTCTCCTCCCTTTTTATGAATTCCCCTTGACGACGATACAGTTATTTTGGCTATCCCACTGCGGGGTGACGCCCTCGCCCTTCGCGTCGAATGTGAAATTCTGTCTTTTCACTTGTTCTTTCTCCTTCTCTATCAAGAGGTCGAAGTCAACATCGACATAGTAGAAGACAAGTTCATTATTTCCGTAAGGCTTCTCCACATAGCCCTTTCTTAATGCATTGATGATGCCGTCCTCCGAAGGCTCTTCGGAGACGAGGGTGGACGAAGAAGCGAATTCCGTACTGTCTACAAGATAGAAGATCGTGTAGGCGTAGCCCTGCCCATGACTTTCGTCGTTGAAGAGCGCCATAACGTAGAACCCGCGATAGTCCCAATAGATCTCGCCGTTGGAATAGCTGTAGTTTTCATAATCCGGTTGCTTCACTTCCCCGCCGTCCGCCGCCGCAAGGAAAGCGCTGATCGTTTCCGTCGTCTTCATTTCCTTATTTGTTTTGATTTTCAAGCCGGTGATTCCCTTGACGGGGTCATAGTCTTTGGAGAAGAACAGCACGTCGGTAAAGACGAGATTTTCTCCCTCCGTACTCACGCCGGTTGCGCCGTAGGTGCCGTGCTCGTAGACCTTTGTCTCTTTCTTTTCTTCCTCGTTTCCTTCATTCGCTTCCGCAAGGAACCATTCGGCGGCCGTCTTGGGCGTCGTCGTCGGCGTTACGTCCTTCACCTCGCGGTAGAGAAGCTCGGGATTGAACGTTCCCGTAACGGCAGTGCCCCAGTCCGAGTTGGACGGAAGATTGGTTTGCGCGACCTTCTTCTCCCCCTCCGTGCTCAAAACAATTTTCGATTGGTGATCATAGGTGAGCGAATGTGTTGCAATGGCGCCGGGGTCGACATGGTTGTTGGTGGCGCCGGCGGCCAAGAAATAGCAAAGATAGTAATATCCGTGGAAGGTGTAGCCGTTATTTGTAGCCGCATTCGTCGTCGAAGTCTCGTTCTCCCCTTCGTCACGGGCGGGAAGTAAGACCTTTCCGATCTTGTCTAGATTACTACGGTTAGAATCTTCTTCATTGATGATAATATAGGTATTTCCGTTCTCCTTATAGCCGCTGTCGTAGCGGACATAGCGCTTGATCCAGTCGCCGTAGAAGTCGGCAAAGTGGCTTTGGATCGGGAACGGATAGGCGGAGAGATTGATCTGATTCGTCCAAAGGTCATGGTTATTGCCGTTGTTTCCGCCAACCGTATAGTATTCGCTCTTCATCCCTTCTTTCAAGTTCCCGTTCTCATCATAGATACTTTGTCCGTTCTTGTCGGTATCGATCCGATATTCCCTGTAGCCGAGCTGGTAGCTGTCGGCAGAGTCTAAAGTGGGAACCGCGCTGATCATGTTGTTGTTGTAGGCATAGCGGTGGGTGTTGGAATTCGTAACTTTCCTCCACACGGTGGTGTTTTCTTCGTCCTTCTCCTCGGCGGCAAGGGAAGTCCCCTCCGTCTTGATATAGAAGTCGTTCAGCTCTTTCACGGTGCAGGCGATGCCGTTGTAGGCCGCCTCCCCTTCGCCGTTCGTGATTTGCTTGGAAGGGTTCTTGCCGAGCTGGAAGAGATCATTCTCCTTTCCCGTAAAGGTAAAGGCGGCTTCCACATAGCTCGTAATGGGGACGTTCACCGCAGTCTGATAGACGTAGCGGTTTTGCGTATCGCCCTTGAAGGTGCCGAAGACGACGGGCGGGACGGCCTCGTACCAAACCGCCGCATAGCAGCCCGAAACGGGCTTCGACGCATTGCCGCCGCCCGAAGTATAATCGTTCTTTGCAATGAGCCCCCCGCCGACCCGCGTAAAGCGATAGATCTGCCCCGCCGCAAAACTGTCCTTAATGACGGTGGTGAATTTATTGTCCTTGAGCTCGCCACTGAGCTCTTTTTTATTCTCACTGTCCGTCGGATCCTTGCCGTAGTCCCATTTGCCGTTTGAAATCACTCTGCCGACAAGCCCGCCGCTATAGTATGCGCCGATCTGGCCGGCGGCGTAGCAGCCCGAAATTTTGACGTTGCCCATGGTGATCCCGCAAAGGCCGCCGCCGTAGACGCAGGTCTGCCCGTTGCCTTCGATGTTGGCGATGATCCGCGTCGAGGCGAGGCAGTTGGTGAATTCGGAAGCGCCCGTACTCCCGTTTTTTCCGGAATTGCCGCTTCCGATCGCAATGCCGCAAATTCCGCCTGCGCAGATCCCCCCAATCCGAATTATGCTCGAGTTTCGCATCGTGAGCTTCGAGGAGTCGTTGTAAACATACACGTTTTCAAACTTGCAGTCCACCGCAAACGCGCAGAGCGTGCCCGCAAAGCCGTTTATGCCCTCGCTGCCGAGACGGTTGGTGCCCGAGATTTTGACATCACTGTCACTATCCGAGCCGAGGAAGTTGCGCTCGTAGACGTTCATATAGGAAAGCGCGTTGACAACTTCGAGATTTTTGAACGTGCCGTTTTTGATGACGCTGAAGAGCCCGGCCGAAATCCAGGGGGAACCCGAGGCGCCGAGGCCGATGTTGCGGATGAGGAACCTTGGAGGAACGTCCTTACCCGAACTGCCCGGTTTATAATACGGGTTCGCGCCGTCGAGGACGAAACCGTCCTTCGTGCACTTCATCTGCGTAACGTTGACCTGTTCGCGGTTCGCCCATTGGGCCCAATCGTTGCTGTTTAAATTGATATCTTTTTTCTGCCCGCTCCCACCGGTGTAGTCCGTATAGTCCAGCTGGCCGTATTTGTTGTTTGTTCCCTCTGTTCCGTTTACCGTGAACACGAACTTGCGCAAGGACTCGAGCTTGTCATAGAACTGATCGCCCTCGATGTTGCTCCAAAGCCGCGCGTTGGTAAAACCGTTTGTGGTATTGAAGAGATAGGTGAGGTTGGAGAGCTCGCGGATCGAGCCGAGCCAAGCGGTGTGTTCATGCAAATTGATTTGACGGAAATACGGGTTCGCAGAGAGCGACGTGGCCTTTGCGGGCGCGATCGACGCGTCGTCGAATACGCGAATGCCGTCCTTTTTCACAATGCCGAACTCGTCTGTTGTTTCGCCATCCTCCGCGACGGCGTTCGTGCCGTCCGACTGTTTGAGGGCGTGGAGCTCGACCGAAAGGCTCATCTGCCCGTCGATTGGAATCGGCTGGATCTGATACTTGGAATCATCCGTTTCCGTGCCCGTCCCGCCGTTTTCCTTCTTCATGCGGCTGATCCACTCCTGCGTGAAGAGGTTGCCCTTTCCGACCTCGTTATTACCCACCGAGAAGTTGCTCTGCCCCATCCAGGTGGAAAATTCGTTGCGGGGATACAGCAGCTCCTGCGCGACCGACACGCCGAGTTTATCCTTTTCGATTGTACCAGGCGTAAACGAAGCTGCCGCGACGGTCCCGTTCTGCGCATACGGGTTGGAGTTGTGCAAGAGGTACGGGCGGATTTGATCGTACACGTGGGTGACGACGAGGCTGTCGATCGCAAAGCGCAGATGATAGCGCCCCGTCTCCTTCTCTTTCGTCTCTCCTTTTATCGTAACCGTCTTTTTTTCCTTGGGCATATTGGCAAAGCAGAGCGGCTTATCCTTTTTGATCGTCGTATCGGATGTCGCCTTACTTGTGGCGTCGGAACCGTTCAAGATTACTTTATCGCTTGCAAAGAGGCCCTCGGAGTAGATGAGCATTTTTTGGTTGCGCTGTTGATCGTTGGAGATAAAGATTTCGATCGCGAGCGGGGTGTTCTCGAACATCTCCTTGGGTTTTGCGATCAGGATTTCGAGGATCATCTCGTCGTCGTAGGAGAAGTTGAGCGAGACGCGCGGCAAGCTATCATTCATGAGCGGGTCGGGCGCGTCCACGCCGAAATAGTAGCCGATCTCAAGCTCAAAGAGCGTCTCCTCGTCCAAGGTCTGCGTCTCGATGAGGGTGAGAATAGTCTCTACGTCGAATTCGCTCTCACTATAAAAGGCATACACAATGTCGCCCGTTGCGGGCTTGTAAACGATGAGAATTTTCCCCTTTTCCAAGAGGTCCAGCTCGGTGAGCGCGCCCGAAAAGACGAGCTGCTTTGCAATCTCCGCCTGCGCCTTTGCGGCCTTTTCCTCCTCTTCGGTGGGCTCCACTTTGCCGCCGCCCTCTTCGCCCTCATCGCTCTTTACGATCGCGGCGAAGTTGGCGGCCCAGCGGACCTCGTCCTCGATCGGCTGGCCGTCGGCGTTGGAGAGCTGCTCTTCGATTTCTTGAGAGCCGACAGTATTGAAGCTTTTGTAGTCGTCGTTTGCGCTGTTTCTGAGGCCGTAGAGCCTGCTCTGCACGGCGACGGCGACGGCGCGGGCATTGTTGTCGAGCTCGGCGTGTTTGATCCGCCGCGCCTGGGAGATGAGGTCGGGCATAGCGAGCCCGAGCAAAATCGCCATGAGCGCCACCACGATGAGAACTTCGACAAGCGTCATGCCCCGTCTTTTTTTGGGATTCTTCTTGAAATTTTTCATATTTTTAGCCCCCATGCTTTTGCAAAATTTTAATAAACCTATAATGCGCCTATTTTTAGAATGATACAGTATGATTCTATAACATTTTATGTAGAAAGTCAAGAGATTACGCGAAATTTTAGGTGAAAGTTTCAAAAAAGCGGCATAATTGCCGCTTTTCCGCTCATAATTTAGAGTTCCTTCTTTTCGGGAACATACAAATAGACTGTTTTTTCCTCGCTGCTTTTCAAAAACGCCTTTCGGGCAGATTATTGGATTTTATTCGGATTCTTGAAAAATATTTCAAACCAGGTCCGCGAAATATAGCAATTCACATTATAATAGCACGTTCCGATACAAGTGTCTTGCCAATAGAGATTGATGTAACCATCCTTATACATGGATTCCGTGTTCTCTTGACGCCCAAATTCAAGCTCGAGTTGGCGCGAAACATTTGTCGCGCCTTCGGGCAAGGGCACCAGGATCAGATACATCATAACGCTAATCGATGTATAGGTTTCCTCAATCGGTACCACGTTAAAATTGGCATCTCCCAAAACCTCATTATAAATCCGCATACTCTCAATTACCATCGGTAAATTTTCCTCTTCTGACGAAATATAAGAGTAATCCTTTGACAGAAGGGGGGTGGGATCAGAGGAGTCCTCATAGGGATCAGGATTCACGAGGTAAAACTGAAGGGATTGCTTTTGCTCGATCTCGCTTACATAGTATTGATGAAATTCCTCGAAGGGACCGTCAAATGACGCAATGACCTGCTCTTTTTTCGGCAAAAAGAACGAATATACGGGCGCTTGGGCAGTGAATTCTATTTCCTCTCCCGAAAGATTTTCGATCTGCTTTTGATAGAGCGCAGACGTTTCTTCAAGGACTTGGATCCTTTCTTTCAGACTTTGGATCTGCTCCTCTAAACTGCCGATCTCCCCTTTCAGTTCGTTGAACTCCTGGGTACCCTCTTCTGCTTTTTGCTCTAATTCGTCAATGTCGCCATTTAAGTTCTCGATCTGCTCGGTCATAGCCTCGATCAAGCCCTTGATGTCCTGAAGTTCTGAATTTGTCTTGCCACAAGCAGAGAAAGAAACTACAAACATAAGCAACATTGCAAGTACGACGATCCATTTCCGTTTCATAACAACCTCCATTTATAAGATCGGAATAAAATTTCATATAAAACTTTTATTGATTCTATCATAAATAAACTGCTCTATCTATGATTTATCCTTTTTCGGGATTTTTTACAAAAACTTTTCCGCGATCGCTTCCCCCACGCGCATGCCGTCCGCCGCCGCGGATGTGATCCCCCCCGCATAGCCACAGCCCTCGCCGCAGGGATAGATCCCCTCGCAGGAGATCGATTGCAGATCCTCCCCGCGCAGGATCCGAAGCGGAGAGCTCGTCCGCGACTCCACGCCCGTTAAGACGGCGCCGTATGAGGCAAAGCCCTTCATCCTTCTGTCAAGGTCCGGAATGGCCGCCGCAAGCGTTTCGACGACCTCCCGGGGAAGATACGCCGACAGCGGCGCAAACTCCGTGCCGCGCGCGTAAGTCGGCAAGACGTCCGCAAAATTTTTGCTCTCCCGCCCGCGAAGAAAATCCCCCACAAGCTGCACCGGCGCCCGATAAGCGCCGCTCCCCGCCCCGTTCGCCGCAAGATACGCCGCCCGTTCGATCTTTCGCTGAAAGGCAATCCCGTCGAGCGGACCGTCTCCGCCGAAATCCTTGCGCCCCACCTGCGCGACAAGCGCGGAATTCGCATTTTCGCCCGCACGGGCAAAGTCGCTCATGCCGTTCGTGACGACGCCGCCCTCCTCCGACGCCGAGGGAATGACGACGCCCCCGGGACACATGCAGAAGGTGAATGCGGCGCGCTCCGCGGCATGCGAGACGAGCCGGTAATCGGCGGCGGGAAGAAAGCGGGACGCCTCACCGTACTGCGCCCGGTCGATCAGGCTCTGCCGGTGTTCGACGCGCACCCCGACCGCAAAATCCTTCTGCTCCATTTTGAGCCCCCGGCGGAACAACATCTCGAAGGTATCCCGCGCGCTGTGCCCCACGGCGAGCACGAGAAAGTCGGTCTCCTCCCGAACGCCATTCAAAAAGACCGCCGAAAGTTTGCCGTTTTTGATCTCCAGATCGGTGAGCGCCGTGCGATAGCGGAAACTTCCGCCGTTTTCCACGATGAAATTTCTCAGATTTGCGACGACTTTGCCCAGATTGTCGCTCCCGATATGGGGCTTGGAAAGATAGGCCGTTTCCTCGGGCGCGCCGAACTCCACAAACGTCTCGGGCACCGCCCTGCCGAGCGGCGTATTCGTCCGCGTGTTGAGCTTTCCGTCCGAAAAAGTCCCCGCGCCGCCCTCGCCGAACTGCACGTTGCTCTCGGTGTCCAAAATCCCCGTTTCGAGGAACCGTTTCACGTCCTCCTGCCGCTCCTCCACCCGTCGGCCGCGTTCAACGACGATCGGACGGATCCCATGGCGCACGAGCTGCAGGGCACAAAAAAGACCGCAGGGCCCCGCGCCCGCGATCACGACCTTGGGCGCCGGTTTTTTGATCTGCGGATAGCTTTTTCTCTCCCGTTTCAGCGGCTTTGTGTCGCATTCGACGCTGTAAACCCATTTGATGTCCCGCTTGTCCCGCGCGTCGAGAGATTTTTTCAAGATCCTCAGTTCCTTGCAGGGCGCGCGCAGCGCGGAAGAACAGCGTGCAAAAAGCTCCGTCTCGGGCACGCCGGGACGGAGAGTCAGATGATCCAAAATCAAGATAAAACCCCCTCTGTGGCGACATATGCCGACGTGAGCGCCCATTGGAGATTGTAGCCGCCGCACTCGCCGTCCACGTTCAAAATCTCGCCCGTGAAATACAGCCCCTTCTGAAGGCGGCTCATGAGGTTGTCGTCCGTCTCGGCGAGCGGGATCCCCCCGCGCGTGACCTGCGCATAGGCATAGCCGAGGGTGCCCGTCACGGTGAGCGGGAAGCCCTTCACGAGCGCGGCAAGTTTCTCCTTCTCCCCCTCCGCAAGACGGAAAAGGGTTCGCCCGAGTCCGTTGTTCACGACGCAAAGGAGGCAATTTTCCCCGCCGTCTTTCAGAACTTCAAAAAGCCGCTCCGCCGGAACGTCGGGCAGGAAGTCGATTTTGAGCTCGTCGCCCGCCTGCGCATAAGAGGAGGCGCGGAACACCGCGTCGCCCGAGACGCCGCTCTCGGTAAAGAGCACGTCCCCGCGGCAGCCGAAGATCGTTTCCCCCCGCCTGATGACGCTCAAAGCCGCGTCCGCGCGGATCCCTTTGAGCCCGCGCACCGAGGCGGGATCACATTTGAGCTGGACGAGCACGGGAGAGCAAGGGGTGACGGTATGTCCAAACCCCTGCGCGAGCGCATAGGCGCTGCCGTCCGTGCCGTAGTTGGGTGCCGCTCTTCCCCCCGCCGCCAGAATGACCGCGTCCGCATGGAGCTGTCCCCCTTCATAGGTCAGAAAAAAGTCCCTGTCAAAGCTCAGCGAGCCGACCTGCGCATGGAACAGGGTGCGAACGCCGAGGCGGGCAAGTTCGAAGCGCATAAGATCGGTGACGGCGGAAGCCTGCCGTCCCGCGGGATACACCCGACCGCGCCCGTCGGGCAGGAAGATCCCCCCCATGCTCTCCAAAAAGCGCACCGTCTCCCCGCTCCCGAACCGGGCGAGAAGCCGGGCGACCTTTTCGTTGTCGTCCGAAAAATAATGTTCGGCGCCCATGTCGGTATTGGTGACGTTGCCCTGTCCGTTGCCGGTCGCCGAGAGTTTTCTTCCCAGCCGCTCCCCCCGTTCGAGGACGGTCACCTCCTGTCCGCGCCTTGCAAGCAGGACGGCGCACGCCATGCCCGATGCGCCGCCGCCGATAATTGCGATTTTTCCCATATTTCTATTTTACCGCACAAAAAAATTTTGTCAAGGGTTGACAGATCGAAATTTCACTGTTATAATGGAATTATGAATGCGATCCTTTCCAACTCTCCGAGGAGCCTGTTACAGTATATGAAGGACGAGATCGGTTTGACGATCGTCATGGCGGTGATCCTGGCGCTCATTGTGGCGCTTGCGATCCTTCTCGCCGTGCAGATCGTCCGTGAAAAGAGAAAAAAAGAACAGAATGTGCGGGAAGAAACTTCTCCCGCTCCGCCCGGGGACAAGCCCGCGGCGGAGGAGCCGCTCCCCCCGTCCGAAGAGGCGGAACCCGCCAAGCGCGATCCCGCCGAAGCCGAAACGGAAGCGGACGGAGCGCAGAAAACGGCAGCGGAAAGCGGCGCCGAAAATACGGAAAACGGGAACCGTCCGCCGAAAGCGGAGAGCGCAGAGGCGGCAGAAAAAAGAATCAAACCGGAGGAGGAAGAACCCATGAAAAAGAAGGGACCGATCGCTGCGCCCGCCAAAGAACAGAAAGCTGCGCCGAAGAAAGAGCCAAAACAAAAGACTGTTTCCAAGCCCACGGTTCTCTCTTCCAAGCCCCCCGTTCCGCCCAAGGCGGCCGTGGGCCCGCCCAAGACGGCAAACGGCGGAAAATGGATCATCTTTGCCGAGGAGCGCGGCGGCTACGGCTTCAAACTCGTTGCGTCCAACGGAGAGGTCATGCTGCTTTCGAGCGCCCCCTATGCGAGCCTTCAAAGCGCGAAATCGGGCGTCAAGACCTATCAGGATAACGTGAAGGCGGGCCGGCTCGAGATCGCCGAGACCAAGAGCGGGAGCTTCTTTGTCAAGATCAACAACGCGAGCGGCAGACTGCTCGCGACGAGCGCCGATTATAAGACCCGTTCGAGCGCGGAGAGCGCGGCGGAGTCCATCAAACGCTGGGCGGAGACGACCGTTATTCTCGTCGAGGAAGAACCGGACGAGAAAAAATAATAAGCAAACCGCGACAAGAACCAAAGCCAAACATGAAAAATGCGGCGGCAAAATGCCGAAAACGGCGCGGATCGCATGCGATCCGCGCCGTACTTTATGATCTTTTTACGACTTTCCTGAACTTTTACGCGCTTGAATTACCGATAGCTTGCGATCTCGCGCGAACGCTCGATCTGGGAGAAAATTTCGGCAAGAGCGTCGGTATCCGCCTCTTCAATGCGCCCCCCGTCGGCAAGCGCGGCAAGAGCGGGATCGAGCGGCATCCGCGCCGTGGCGGGCACCGCAAACTTTGCGCTGAGCGCCTTTTCCTTGCTCCGCCCGAACAGTTCGATCTCTTTCCCGCAGTCCGGGCATTTGAGATAGCTCATATTTTCCACGAGCCCCAGAACGGGCACATTCATCATCTTCGCCATGTTCACGGCTTTGCCGACGATCATCTCCACAAGATCCTGCGGAGTCGAAACGATCACCGCGCCGCTCAGCGGAATGCTCTGAAAGACGGACAGCGGCACGTCGCCCGTTCCCGGCGGCATGTCGATGAACATGATGTCCACATCGTCCCAGACGACGTCCGTCCAGAACTGCACGCAGGCGCCCGCGATCAGCGCCCCGCGCCAGACGACGGGATCGTCCTCCTTTTCGAGCAAATTGTTCATCGAGATCATCTTGATCCCGCTTTTTGCGGTGACGGGGAAGATCTTTCCGTCCTCGCCCGTCGCAAGTCCCCGGATCCCGAACATCTTGGGAATAGAAGGGCCGGTGATGTCCGCGTCGAGGAGAGCGGTCTTGTAGCCGCGCGCCGCCGCCCGCACCGCAAGCAGCGCCGCGGTGAGCGATTTTCCGACGCCCCCCTTCCCGCTTGCGACGGCGATCACCCGGCGCACCCGCGAACCCTTGCGGAGCGGCTTGATGAGCGAATCCTTCTTTCTCGTTCCGCAGTTGCTGCTGCAAGACGAGCAATCATGGGTACAATCCGACATAATTTCCTCCGAATTTTTGATTTGATTTCAGTTCCTTCTTCTTCCCGCAAACGAAAGCACAATGAGCAGATAGCGCAGGAAGTAGACAAGCGAGATGAGCATGGAGGCGACGTAGGTCATCGCGGCGGCAGAGAGCACCCTCTTCGCGCCGACGATCTCGCTCTCATTCAAGATCCCCTCCTGAACGAGCATTTTCCTCGCGCGGCGGGAGGCGTTGAACTCGACGGGCAGCGTCACGAGCATGAAAAGCACCGACAGCGAATAAAAGGCGATCCCGACATACATGAGGTATTGCCCGACGACGAAATCGGTGCCGAGAAAGATCACGTCGAGCAGGATCCCGACGAGGATGAGCGGAAGGGCGAGACGGGAGCCGATGTTCGCAAGCGGCACGAGCGCCGTCCGCAGTTTGTAGGGCCCGTACCCCTTCGTTTTCTGCATGACGTGCCCGATCTCATGCGCGGCGACCGCGCAAGCCGCAATGCTCGCCGAGCCGTAGGTGCTCTCCGAAAGATTGACCTGCCCCTTGGCGGGATGATAATGATCGGTGAGCCGTCCGCGGATCCGGTTGACGGTGATCCCGTTGATGCCGTTGTCTCTCAAAAGCCGAACCGCCGTGTCATAGCCCGTCATGTGCGAGGAGCTTTGCACGCCGTTGTATTTTGCAAAGGTCGAGTTGACCTTTGCGCTCGCCCAGGCCGAGAGCAGCATGAACGGAATGAGAATGAGCAGAAACAGATAATAGCTGTAAAACATACTTTCTCCCTCTCTGAAAATAATTCTGTCCTGATAATATATACCGCACCCGGACGGTTTTTAATCTCCGGTTTTGAAAACCCCCTGCAAAGATCTTGCAGGGGGCGTCTTTTTTATTCCAAACCCTCGTTGAGCCGTTTCAAAAGCGTCTCGAGATCCTCGCCGTGAACGGCGACCGCTTGTTCGATCGTTTCGCCGTGCGCCAGCGCGCAGCCGAAGCAGTGCATGCCCGCCTCCATCAAAATGTCGGGGGCGTTCGGATTGAGTTCGAGGCAATCCGAGATCAAAGTGTCCTTTGTGATTTTTGCCATATCTTTCACTCCTTGGATTTTTCTTCCCATATTGTAGCACAAAACACGGCGATTTACAACCGTTTTCGCGCACTTTTCCGCCGCGGCGCCCAATTTTCTTTCAGAGCCCCAACAGCCAATAGATGAGCCCGACCGCCGCGCCCGCGCTCACGCCGAACACGATGATGGGGCCTGCGACGATGAACATCTTCGCCGCCATGCCGTAGACAAAGCCCTCGGTCTTGAATTCGATCGCGGGAGAGGCTACCGAATTCGCAAAGCCCGTGATGGGCACGATGCTCCCCGCGCCCGCGTTCTTGCCGATCCGGTCATAGACGCCGAGCCCCGTCAAAAACGTCCCCAGAAAGATGAGGATGACGGAGACGGTGCCCGCAAGTTCATCCCCTGTCAGCCCCGCATATTCGAGCAGAAAGCGGAAAAACTGCCCGATACAGCAGATAAATCCGCCCACCAGAAAGGCGCGGCTGCAAGTCTGAAAATGTTTGGTCGGCGGGTCGAACGAGTTTACATAGTCGATGTAGTTCTTGTTGTAATTTTCGCGCGATTTTCCCGTCATGCGGCGTCTCCCCCGCGGCGGGGTCCGCGCGGATGGAACTCCTCCCTTCCCGCCTCCGGGAAGCAGCTCTCCCGCTCCTCTCTCGTCTTTCCCAAAGGATTGCTCTTGATCTTTTCCATGCCTTTAATTTGGGAAAAACGCCGCCGATTTATACCGCCCTTCTCCGTTTAGCTCCGTTTCTTTTCGGGAAGAACGCAATGCTCCCCCTCCCAAAACGCCGAAACAGAGGACGAGACCTCGCCCTTATGGGGATTTGCGTCGTTGATCGCAGCGGCATAGTCCTTGGTCGAATTGGGAGATTTCAGCTTCATCAGATCGTCATAGTACCAGATGAACCCGCCCGTCGTGTAGTCGGTCTCGCGGGAGAGCTTGCTCTTGACGGTCGCGGCGGAACATTTGCCGATGCCGCTCCCGCACCAATAGCCGGGAATGATCCTCAGTCCCGTCGAGAGCGCCCAGATCTTCCACCAGATCGTATATTGGTTGTCGTTGAGCTGCCCGCCCGAATAGCATTGCAGATAAACTCTGTCCACGTCCTCTCCGAGTTCCTTTGCAAGTTTGCCCCAAAAATCGGAGTTGACATACGGGCAGAGGGTGATCTTCACCCCCATTCCGGCGCACATTTTGCCGAATTTTACGGCGGAATCGAGATCATAACAGCTCTCGTCGTCATAGTTGACGGCGTCCGCGCCCGTCGCCTCGATCAGAAGTTTCATGTTCTTGTAAAGAACGGTCTCCTTCCCCGTGCCGTCCTTTTGGATATCGGCTTTGATTTGCTCGAAATCGGTGCAGTTGCCCGCGCCGACGCTCAATTCGATCCGCTCGATGGAGGAATCCTCCCCTTTGAGCCCTGCCCAGAAATCGAGGGAGTCCTGCCCGATCACGAGCTTGCCGTTGTCGCAGACCTTGTCGTCGTTGAGATAGAGGGTCCCGTCGTTATGGACGTGCACCGACCAGATGATGATCGTGTTGAACCCCGACGCCTTGACGTCGGAAAGGACCTTCTCGCCGCCCGTGACGAACGGTCCGCCGCCGAAGATCGCCGAGACCCACTCCCCCTTCCATTCGGGATAGACCGGCTCCGGCTCGGGGTCTTTTTCCTCGCCCGACGGATCTTTCTCACCGCCGGACGGGTCTTTTTCGCTGCCCGAGGGGTCTTTTTCGCCGCCGGACGGATCTTTTTCGCTGCCCGACGGGTCTTTTTCACCGCCGGACGGGTCTTTTTCGCTGCCCGACGGGTCTTTTTCGCCGCCCGAGGGGTCTTTTTCATCGCCCGAGGGGGTCTGCTGTTCCGTTCCGCCGGGAATGGGGTCCTGTTCGGCGCCGTTCCCGCTGCAAGCGCAGACGAGGGCAAGGGCAAGCGTCAGCAAAAGCACAAGCGCCAGACGGCAGATCTGTTTGATTTTCATAATTCCTCCTATCCGCCCGAGGCGGTCTTTGCGGGTTCTGTCTCTATTATACTACAAAATTTTCAAAATGCAAGAAAAAATCGGACGCGAACGCAAAAGAGCCGCGCGGCATTCTGCCGCGCGGCTCCCCGCCCGATGACTTCGATTTCTATTCTTTGACGTAAGCCGAAAGAAGATCGTAGAGGGTCTCGTAATATTCGCCGAGATACGATCTTGCGAGCGTATCCATCGTATAGGCTTCGAGGCGCGCCTTTGCGTCCGTCGTGACGTGCATATAGTAGTCGCGGACGACCAAAAAGCGCTGAGGCGCCGCCAGCTTGTAGTTGGGGTTCTCGGGATAGGAATAGGGTCCGAACTCGTTTCCGTCCGAATAGGTCCCCTCGTAGGCGAGCTGGTAGAGAAGATCCTCTTTGATGACCTCGATCTCCGTCTCGGCCTCGGCGTCGATTTCGGCGTCGAAGTCCGATCTCATCGAGGAGCGCGCAATGCGGGAAGTGATCAGCGTTTGAAGATTTTTTTGCTTCTTTTCACCGGCGTCGAGCAAGATCTTGTCCTTTTTCGCCTGTGCGGCGCGGACCATCGCAAGCTGGACGCTCGTCAGGTTCTGAAACTCTTCGTCGTTGAGGTCGATGATGTCGATCACCATTTTCCCGTCTCCTCCCGCAGTTCGAAAGTCAAGCTCTCGATCCGCGCTCTTTCCGATGAGGACGTGATGTGGAAGAAAAAACTCGTGCCCGAAACGGGGACGGGGAACAAGAGCCGGCTGCCCGCCTCCCCCGCCGCGGCGCGCGCGGCGCCCTTTTCCGCGCGCGCCTCCACCAAAAAGCGTCCCTCGCCCTCGACCGTCACGCCGTCGAGATATTTCTTCCGCGGCGAGAGCCCGAGCAGCGAGCGCTCCGTCACAAGCGAGCTCTCCGCCCGATCGCCGGGGAAAAACCCGCGCTCCGTCAGCCCGTACAGCCCGCCGCCGTTTGCAAAGAGCAGTTCCGTCCCGCCCGCGAGCATTTCCGCCCGGATCCCGAGGAAATGTCCCCGCTCCTGTTCGGGCTCGACGAGCCAGAGCCGCATTTCGCCGTCCCGGCATTCGACCGAGGCGCAGTAGATCCCCGCGGCGGAGACGGCTTTGACCGCTTTCCCGGGATAGAGCCGGGAAAACCCGCAGCCGGGGATCCGCTTTGCGCGCGATCCGTCGAAGGAATACAGCCCGTCGCTCGCGAGAAAGACGATCTTTCCGCCCAAGACCGCGACGCTGCCTTCGTCGATCTCCCCGCCCGCATAGGGAAGGCGCTCGGCGCGGAAAGCGAGGGTATTTCCGCTCGTTTTCAGCTTCCAGAGCCCCCGCCTGCGGACAAGCAAAATTTCGCCTCCGATCTCCTCCAGGAAGAGGATCTCTCCGTCCGAAGAGGGCAATTCGACATAGCCCGCATTGGGAAGCCCTCCCGTCCAATTTTCGGGCGAGAGCGGGCTCGAAAAGCGAACGACGTCCCCTCTTGCGGTGAAGAGCCGCTCGGCGGAGAGACAGGCGCAGTCGCCGCCCGCCGCGCCGCCGACGTCCGTCGCCCGCCCCTGGAAGAGCAGGGAGACCTTCCCGACGCCGACGGCAAAGAGCGCGTCCTCGTTTCGAAGAGTGCGGCACCCGACCAATGCGCGGAAGGGCGGAACGTCTGCAAAGGCGCTGCTCTCGTCGAGCGAATAGAGCGTCCCATCGTCGGCATAGGCCCAGCCGCGCCGATCGTTTCCCGAAGAGGTGTGAAACGATCGGACCCCTTCGGGAAGGTCATAGCGCTTTCGGGCGCCCTCCGCGCAGACGATGGAGTCCCCTTCCCGGCGAAAATTCACGCCGCGGCACATAAGGGCGCCGCTTTGTTCGGAAAACAGGGAGAGCTTCCGCGTCACGGTGCGCCGGGTCAAGGCGGGGCTTAAAATCGCCTTGCCGTAGATCATGCCCACCTCCTCGCGCGGACGAAGAGCGATCTTCTCGTCATATCCGCCGCGCGCAACGCCTCGCGGAACTTTTTCTCCCACGTCGCCGCCTCCGCGAACTGCCCGTTCGTGAGACAGAATTCGCAGCAGACGCCGAAGGAGAGCAGCCGCGCCGAGATCTTTCCCCCGTATTCCGAGCAGGAGTCGAACTCCTTCTCCCGCGGGGAATGGGAATAGGTCAAAGTCACCTTTGTCTCCTCTTTGAGGGAGGGGAACAGGATCCGCGCGGGACGAAGCTCAAACTTCAGGGGGCGCAGGGCGCCGTCCGCCGCCGAGTAGACGGTCACGGGCGCATAGGCGAGCCGCGAATAGGGCAAAACGCCGCCGCGCACCGAAACGGTCTCCTCGCGTTTGAGCGGAAAGTAGTCGAGCGCGATCTCGTTTTCGATCAGATTGTAACAGCGCAGAAGAGAGGCGATCTCGCCCGCGGGTTCGCCCGCGCAATCGTTGATCGCCGCGGCAAGATCTTCTCTTCCCAAATTCTGCGCCGCAAGGGAAAGCACTCTCTTGACTTTCATGCGCGCCTTCCTTACTGCTCGGTGATCCCGGTCATGACGACCTGTCCGCAGGGACGGTAGCACATGAGCTCGGCATATTTGACGAGCGTCGCCGTATAGACGGGCTTGCCGGGGACCTGCTTCAAGATCTTCCCGTCCTCGCCCTCGAGCCACTGCCAGTCGCAGAGCTGATGGAGCGCGAAGTCCTTCGTGTTGAGCAAATATGCGGTCCCCGCCGGGCAGAAACGATCCGCGATGACGGGCACGCCGCTGTAACTGAACGCCGAGAAACCCCCTTCGAGATCCATGGGGCTCAGTCTGCGGTAGTAGGCGAGGTCTTTGAGCATGGTGCGACGCACGCCGGTCGAGCAGACGATGAGGTCGATCTTTCCGCCGTAGCTCTCCTCCGCCATGTCGATCGCCTTCTGGATCAAGATCTCGGAAAAAGTTCCGACGCTCTTGAAATAGGACGGCTTCAAAAAGGAATTTTCCGCCTTGTCAAGCCCGTACAGGGTGCCGCTCTCCGCAAAGATCGCTTTGAGCCCCGTCAGCTCCAGATTATAGGAGTTTTGCAGGACGAGGAAATCTCCCGCGTCGAGCGCGAAATCCTCGGAGAAGGTGATCTTCTTCGTGGAACGGTCGATCGCCTCGATGGAGACGTCCTGCTTTTTGACCGTCTTTCCGGCGGCATAGACGTCCACGGCCATGCCCTCCGTCACGTATTGGATGGAGTCGAACACCGCCTCTTTGGCGGACTCGTTCGCCGTTTTGACGGTCGCAAGGGTGCCGCTGCCGTCGCCGAAGAGCATTCTGCCGAAGTTGAACGAGGAGCTCTTGACGAGTCCGTCCATTTCGTCGTTGAGAAGATCGACGAACGCGCCCTCGTTGCCCGCGGAGGCGCGGATCGCCTTGTCCGAGATCTCGATCGTGCCGTACAGATTTTTGAGCGGCGAGACGAGCTGGGCATAGCGGTTCCCCTTGGCGGAGGGAAGATCGCCCTCCTCGGTGCCCGCGCCGATCCCGCCGTTCACGCCGACGCGGACGGTCTTGCGGACGTCTCTGCCCCAAACGTCGGAGGTCGTCTTTCTGATCGCCGCCAAAAAGGGATTTGCCGACTTGTCGAGCGTGTCGCCCACGACGTCGAGATAGTAAGATTTGAGTACGCTGTCTGCTGTTTGAGTGGTTACCATGAAATTTTTCTCCTTATCTTTTTTCTGATTTGAAATAGCCGAGCGCAAGATCCCCCGCTTCCGCGAACGAATGCGGACGGCATTTGGGCGCGGTCACGCCGCTTCCCGCCGACGAGAGCAGCGGAACTCCTCCGAGCGAGCCGAGATACTCACTCAGAACGCGGGCGCGCACCCTTTGATCGTTCATGACGGCGCGGTAAAGTTCGTCGCCGTCTCTTCCCGGATCCGCGGGAAGGCTCTCGCCCCTGTCCGCTTCCCGGAGCGAGGGAGACGGCGGAAGCTCCTCCCCCGTCCCGCCCTCTTTTTCCCGCTCCTCGAGCGCTTTGAGACGCCGGCTGCGGCGGGTGAACTCCGATTCTAGCTCCCGGTAGGCGTGCATGAGGGCGTCCACGCTCTTGAATTTTCCGAGCATGAGGCTCTTTTCCTCCGTTTTCGGCGCGCTCCCCTCCTGGGGTTCGGCGCCTTCGGGACCGGATCCGCCGCCCGCGACGGGCAAGGCTTCCTCCGATTTCTCCTGTTCGATCGAGACGTTCTCCTCTTCCATGATTTTTCTCCTGATCAAATTATTTTTCGCGGCGTTCAATGAATTGCCGGTGGGAAGCGATGTGCCGCGAAATGCGCTCCTTCACCGCCCCGTTCTCCTCCGCGCCCGAGAGCAGCGCCCTCGTATGCTCGGCGATGTGCAGCTCGTGGTCGTCGTATTCGTCCGCCTCGGCGTCGCGCTCCGCAAGGATGAGATTTTCCCGCTCCGCCTTCTTAATGTGGAGCCCCGAGATGTCTCTCGCGCTGTCGAACGAGCCGTAGCCGAGCGCTTCGAGCAGCCGGTTCCTCAGATCGTCGGAGAGATTTCCGTCCTTATCCTTCAAAAGCCCGAGCGAATAGAGCTGCAAAATGTCCTCTTTGAACTGCTGCGGGGTGCGTTCGCTGCCCGTCTCGAATTGGACGTCCTCGGCGGAGATGTCGCTCGAATCGAAATAGAAGAGCTCGGTCTTTCCGCCCGTCCCCGTCATTCGGAGCAATCGCCGGGAAGCCGCGAACTGCTTGTACAAATGCAGGATCTGTTTTCCCGTCTCCCGCACGGCGCGCTCCACGCTCTCGGCGCTCATCTGCATGCGGCTCTGGTCCTGTTCGAGCAAAAGCTGCAAGCCCGTCGCGGAGGTGACGTTGGAAGGGCTCGCGGAATTGCGGGAGATCTCGCTCATGCCCGAAAAGAGAATGAACTCGGAGGAAAGCCGCTCCTCCTCCTTTTCGAACTCGGCGGGCAGGGAGCCGCAGTCGAGGAAGTGCGGTTCCGCCGCGCCCTGCCGATAGACGATCACCTTGCCCGGGGAGAGCCCCTCCTCGGCGAGCGCCTCGGCGTCCACCGAGCCGTCCTCCACCGCGATCACCCCGCCGATGAGCCGGTTCAAGAACTCATGTTTCCGGTTGCGCACCGCGTTATAGGCGCGCTGGAGCGGGATCATCCGGTCGACGACCGAGGTTCCGAAGAAGGCGCCGGGAAGCTCGATGCAGGTCTGGCGCACAAAGGGAAAGATCCGCTCGCCGCGGTCGCCGTTCCGGTAGGGAAGGTCGCCCTCGAAGAGCAGGACGCCGCCGGCCGCGATCTCCAGCCTGCCCTTGGGATATTCCCCGCAGGGACGGGTGTAGCGCTCGATGACGATCTCGCTCTGTTCGAAGACGGGTCTTGCGCCCCCTTCCGCGGGAAGTTTCCAGCCGCTCGCCGAGGAATAGGGCGCGAAGGCGAAGGAGTCGATCCTTCTTCCCGGAAGTTCCACGCCGTATTTTTCCTTGATCTTGGCGACGGGCAGCGCCTTGGCATGGATGAGGCTCGAGACCTCCTCGAGGCTCTCGGCGGAGAGGGAGTCGGGATAGACCTCGAAGGGCGAGAGCGCGACGACGTTCACGTCCCCCTCTTTGAGCGAATGCCCCCGCTCGTCCGTCCCGATGATCTTTCCGTCGTCGAAGTTCCAGACGATCTTGTAAAACGAGGTGCCGCAGACCTCCGACCAGAGCGTCGCGCGGGAGACGATCTTGTCAAGGTCGAGGCGCGCCGAAACCGCCTTTAAGATATTGGACGAGATCCGCGCGGTCTTGACGTCCGATTCCGCGTCCGAAAAGGCGCGGACGGCGAGCTTGGGGCGCACCTTGGACAGCCGCGACAGCCGCGTGTCCACCGTGGGCGCGATGTGGTTGAAAGAGCGGCGGGATTGCCAGAAAAACGCCGGGTCCTCCTCCCGAAGCTCTCCGAGCGGCGAGATGTCGCAGAATTGGTTTCCGCTCAGAAAATTCATGTTGATCTGCCAGCCCCGCTCAAGCTGCTTCCTCGCCTGCTGACGGGCGGCAAAATCCTCCTCGATCTCCCGGGCGAGCGCGCGTTTCCGTCTCTCCTCCGCCTCCCGCGCTCTCTCCGCCCGTTCCTCATCCTCCGTCTTGTTCTGCATGTTCCGTTTCGTGGTCGTATTCCTCCTTTAACTGTTTCAAAAGTCTTTTTCTTTCGGCTTCGAGCTGCTCGTCCGTGAGCGCGCCAAGATCGTCCTCCTCCTGCCCGAGAAGCAGTTTGACCGCTTTCAGATCGGGCGGAACGTCTTTCCGCGTCTCCTTCCGCTTGACGAGTTTGAGCTCTCCGTCGCGGGCGTCGTACTCTTCGGTGACTTCCTCGAGCGAAAACCCGAGCGCCACTTTCAGGACGGCGTCCTTCACCTTGTCCTGCTGCATAATTCACTCCTCTATCTTCAACGTCTCGAAAGTTTTCTGATCCGCATGTCCTTGTCCTTCCCGATGGCGCTCTTTTTCACGGTCTTTTCGGCAGAGGACGAACGGGACATGAGAAAATAGCGTAGCTCGTCCATCGCATGGTCGTCCTTTTTCACGGGGCTCTCGCCGCTTCCCCAGAAGTAACTCTTGAACTCGCGGATCATGTTGACGCAGTTTGAAAAAATGTAGAGATCGGGCTTGCCGTTCTTGCGGTTCAAGAAGCTCTTGACCTGCGTGATGCCGCTGAACAGGTCCTTTTCGACGTGCAGATCGGCGAGGATCCCGCGTTCGTAAAAGAGCTCCGAGACGCTCTTGGCGCCCGAGAGGGTGCGCTGTCCGGCGGCGGAGTCGACAAGCGCGCGGAGCCGTCCCTTCGCGTCCCGCTTCCAGCCGAGGTGATCGGAGATCTCGCGGATCTTCGCGGCGTGAAAGTCCACGTCCTGCCCCGCGCGGTAATGCTCGGCGACGACGTAGACGTTGCCGTCGAAGTCGGTGCAATACCAATGGGCGGAGAGCGGATTTTTGAGCCCGGGGTCGATGGAGATGGTGTCCTGCCAGGCGGGGGGAACGGGGAAGGGCTCGATCACATGGACGCGCTCGTCGAACTCGGGATAGACAAGCCCCTCCCTTGTGCAGAATTTTCCGTAGCGGCGGGAGAGAAGGGTGGTCTCGTCCAGGCTGTTTTCCATGAGGCGGATCTCTTCGGGGGAGAGGAAGGGATTGTCCGCCCATTCCATGAACTCATACCAGATCTCGGGGTTCTGCCGGCGGTTGAGGAAGATCTCTTCATACACGAAGGTGAGCCCTTTCAGCGGGGTCATCGTGCCGAAAACGTCCCCGCGCTTGTCGAGCACCCGCATGAGGCATTCCTCATAGATGTCGGCGGGCGGTTCCTCGTCGAACCAGACGAAATCGAGCGAGCTGCCCTGAAACTTCTCCCGGCCCTGATCGCAGCTCTTGAAGCCGATGACGCTCGTCCCGCCGAACGCGTTTTTGAGGACGAGCTGATCGACGATCCCCGTCTCGGGGGAATCCTTTCTGCCGCTCTGCATGACGATGTCGAGGATCCTGTCCCGGCGCAGATAGCGCAGGATCTTTTTCTGGGCGACATCGCGCTGGACCTGCATGGAGAGGGAGACGACCCAGCCGAACACGTCCCTGCGGTTCTCGCGGTAAGGATGGATCCCGAGCGCCGTCCAAAGCGCTTCGACGGCGCCGCATTCGGTCTTGCCCGAACGGTTCCCCCCGAACACCCAGCGGTTGCGCTTTTGCGAGCGGTGGAAGGCAATCTGCTTTTCATGCACCTTCTCGCCGACGTTGTAGCGCGTAAGGGGATCGCTCTCCCGCCGCCTCTTCAACTCCCGCTCAATCGCTTCGATTTTCTCTATAATCCCGTTCATTTCGCTAAAAATCTTATTTTCATGCAGACCCGCATTTGTTAAAATGGAGGCTATGAAACGTTTGATCCCCTTGATGATGATACTCTTTCTGCTCGTGCCCGCCGCCCGGCGCGTCTCTGTCTCCGCCGCGGGAGAGACGCCCCCGCCGCAGCAGCAACAGCAGCCGCAGCAGCCCTCCGCCGACTTCTATGCCGTCGCGGCGCAGTCGGACGTCTGGTTCTACGCCGCCGAAAATGAGGACACGGGGCTGTTCGTTCTGCCCTACACCTACTATGTGAAGGTCCTGCGCCGGGGCGGACTGTACTCTGCGGTGCAATATCTCGATGACGCCGCGCCCTATAAAGCGATCACGGGATACTGCAAGACGGACGCGCTCACCTTCGTGGATTTCGTCCCGAGCCGTCCCTTTTTAAGGCGGGAGATCACCGTCTCCTACCGGGTCGAGAACGCCGCAGGCACCCTCATGGGCAAGGGAACGTTCGACAAAGTGGAGAAGAGCTTCATCTATTACGGGACGAGCTATCTCGGCACGGCGCGCTTTTTCTACGTCTATGCGGACGGCGTGTTCGACTACGTTCCCGCGACGCAGGAGATCCTGTACGACCTCAACACCGACTATCTTCAGGCGTCCTCGGGCGAGATCGGGGAAGGCGAGGGCGGCGGCGCCGCCGTCGAGGAGCCGGGCGATGGGCTTTCGGGCACGCAGATCGTCATCATCTGCGTCGCCGCGGCGGCGTTGATCGTGATCGCCTTGTTCGTCCTGCGCGGCAGGAAATCCCCGCCCGCGCCGCAGGAATTTCCCGAGTTCTGATACAGGGCGAGCTGCTTTTTCCTGCGCTTGAACACGACGGCGCGCTCCCTTCCCCCCGACAGGGCGGCAAGCACCCGCATGAACGGTCTGTACGTTGAAAATTCCCGGAAGAACCGCCCGCGCGTCAGTCCCGCCGCCGCAAACCGCGCCGCGAGCGACGACAAAAGGGCGTTCTGCATCCGGAAATAGCTCCGCTCGGACATTTCGAGAGAAAATTCCGCAAATCTCCCCTTCAAAAATTCCTTCCGTCTGAAATACTTGTATTCGAGCAGATACAGCTCCCTCTCCGAACACTGCGAAAAGATCAGATCGAGCTCTTCCTTCCACAGGGAGAGCTTTTTCGACATGATGATCTCCTCCGCAATCCGCTCCGCAAGGACGAGCGCGTCCTCCTCCGAACGAAAGGACAGAAACGCCTTCACTTCCGCGCCGCAGCCCGCCGCCTCCGCAAGCGCGTCCAGCTTGGGATAGGCGTACAGCAGCACTTTCACATAATCAAACCTGTTCATCACGACCTCCGCAAACAATGCAAACATTTGTTTGCATTTCTATCATATCATGGAAAGTTGACAGACGGCTGCCGATATGACGGAAAAAAATCGGAAAATTTGAGATTTTTTTCGTTGAGTTTCTTGTGTTTTACGCGCGCGCGTGATATAATTGTATCTATGAGATCACGAATGAAAACGGCGCTGCTTGCGATACTTGCTCTTGTTGTCTTGCTTGCGGCGGGCGCGACGCTGAACCCCAATACGACGGCTGCGGCGGAAGAGAGCAAAAGTGCGCTCTTTCTTCCCGCTGCGGCGGAGCAATATCTGCCGCTTGAAAGCCCGGTGGATATGGCGATGAACGATTCCTATCTCGTGATCGCGGACAAAGACGGGCTCTACATTTTTGACCGTGCGCAAAACCGCTACGAGCGCTATGCGCACACTTCGGGCAGGACCATCTCGAAGGTGCAGTTCGCCCCGGACGGGCGGCTCTATTTCTCCGACCAGGACGCGCACATCTATGAATACGATTTTTCCGCCAAGACGGCGGTGCTGCAAAACAATGTGACCTGTTCCACCTTTGTGATCGACCGGGACATGATCTATATGGCGGTGGTGACGAGCAGCGGCACGACCTTCTATGCCCTTCCGCTCACCCGCGGCGCGCTGTCGATGGACCGCGCGAAGGCGCTCGGCTCCCCCATCACCTCGACGAGCGGTCCGCGGATGTTCGTCCTGGAGGGCGTGATCTATTGCGCGGTGAACAATTTCGTCCACGCCTACACCTACCAGCCGCTCGACGAAGTTTACTCCTATACCTCTCATCTCCTTGCGGGGAACACCCCGGTCTCCGAGCTTTCCTCGGTCTGCGTGTTCGAAAACGAGCTCTATTACACGGTGAACGGCTCCTATGACGGCGACGGGGTCTACCGCACCCGCCTCGACGATTCGAGCGAACGGCTGATTTCGGGCAAGGGCTTTGCGGCCCTGTCCGCCTGCGAGGGCAGGCTGTTCGCGGTGGAGAGCGGTGCGGTGCGCGAACTGAAAAAGAACGACGACGGCTTTCTTTCCGAAACCGGCTATGAGATCTCCTCGTCCTCGGCGTCCCCGGGCAGGCTTTCGGGCGCGGAGGACACGGTGCGGGCGCGCGATCTGCTCGCGATCGCCGACCGCGGCAACGGGCGGGTCGTTCTATATGACCTCAAAGAAAAGACCTTTTCCGCCCTTCCCTGCGGGGAAGCGGACAGGCTCGCAACGGACGGCGAACTGATCGCTGTCTCCCTGAACGAACGGATCCTGCTCTATCACAGAGGGCAAACCGAGCCCTATGCGACCTTCTCCGCCTCGGGCCCTTTGACGGGGCTTGCGGTGACGAACGGCGTCTGCTATTACACCTGCGGGACTTTCTGCGGCAAGGCGGAAGCCGCCGCGGAAGAAACTCTTCGAAAGACCGAACTCATCGGGCTGACCTGCGATCTTTACGGCAATCTGTACGCCGTGGACGGCGCGGGACAGGTCACCCGCTATACGGAAACGGAGTTCCTCGACCGGGCGTCGCAGGGCGAACGGATCGGGAATTCTCCCCTTCCCAATGATTTCCGCTCCCTCCGCGCCGATCTTGAGGGAAATCTCTATTATCTTTCGGGAGGCGCGCTCTATCGGAACGGGACGCAGATCTCCTCTCTTTCGGACGAGGGGCTCCTCTATCACAAGGACGGACAGTCCTGCACGGCGCGCTCCTTTGCCCTCGGCTTCGAGGACGGGGACCTCTATGTGCAGTACGGCGATCATATGATCCGCACCGAAGCGGGGATCGAACATCTCGGGGCGCTCTCCGCGGAAGGGATCCCGGACGCCCTGCTTGCCGCGCCCACCGGCGAAGAACTTCAATTCACGGACGTGCCCGCGTCAGTTGCGGCGATCGAAGTCGATCTCACGGCGGACATGGAGAATGGGTATTTCGAAGCGGTCCGCTATCTGCGCACGCAGGGCGGGCGGGGCGTCAAGCTCGGCGAGACGGGCAGATTCGCCCTTGTCGCCCTCTATGAGGAGTATTCCTACCGCACCCTGCTGTTTTTGAAGAAGGACTGCAAGGAGACCTCTCCCCGCTATCTTGTTCGCGAGCCGGCGACGCGCTATCTTTCGAGCGAAGTCGGCATGTACCGCTATCCCTGCGTTACGGAGGCGCTGGAACTTGCCCGCCTTCCCCGCGGGACGCGGATCAACCTGCTCGGAGAGGTGCGCGCGGAGGACGGCAAAGGCTTTTCCTTCGGCTATGCGGAGCTTTCGGACGGCAGCCGCGGCTATGTGCCGCTCGGATACCTTTCGGAGTACGTGCCCGCGCCGGGCGATCCCGAGAGCTACACGCTGGGATATCTGAAAGCGAACGCGGACGGTGTGACCTTCCGCGCGGAGAGCGGCGAGACGATCACCGTGACGGAGCGCACGCGGGTGCGCATTTACGATTCGGGCGACGGGCGCTGTTTCGTCCGGTTCGACCGCGACGGCGTGACCTACACGGGGCAGGTGACGCGGAGCATGATCGAGAGCGGCAATCCCAACGCGCTTCGGATGAGCCTCATCATTTTCCTCTGCGTGCTTGCGGTGGGCATTCTCGCGGCGTATGTGATCCTGGTCCCGAAGAAAAAGCGCACATAAAAAAATTCGGCGGAAAACTTTGATCCGCCGGTTGCATGAAAAGAAAGGAAAAGTTTGATCCGCCGCTCGTTTCAAAAGTGGTGGATATTCTCGCGACGTACGGGATCTTGGCCCCGAAAAACGCTCAATTTCAAAAAAAGAGGCGCGCCCCGACTTTCGTCGGGGCGCGCCGCGCTATCATTCATACTATACCATTATAATTCCGCCTTTTTCGAACGTTTCCGAGCGGCTTTTGCAATCATTTCGCTCTTTTTGCGCCAAAAGCGGGATTTAGCGATCCATGATCTGAGCAAACGGCTCGCCGTGGATGTAGCGGGCGACGGTGAGAAGATTGCCGTCGCGGTCGCGCGCCTCATAGAGGGAGAACCAATCGGGATGGCGCAGATATTTCACGGCGATGTCATCCCAGATGTAGCTGCCCTTCTCGCCCGAGACGAAGGTCCGCTCGCGCGCGCAGTTCACGATCCGCCCGAGAAGGTTTTTCTCCGGCACTCCCTTTTCCTGCACGTTGAAGAGCGGATGGCGGCAGGTATCCATGGTGATCGCGACATGCGCCGCCTTGACGCATGCCGCAAACGCCGCGCGGTTCACGCCATGATTGAACTCATAGCCCCGGAAATTGGGCTCTTCGGCGATATTTCCGCCCATAAAGATGAATTTTTCGGGCTTTTTTTCAAGTGCATACGGGACAAGGGTCATGGGGCCCAGGCTCAGGAGTCGGAAATCCCCTTTGAGGCTGCCGAGCCATGTTTCAAACGGCACGACGTCTGCGGGAACCTCCTTCTCCTCGAAGAGATCCCCCATGCCGTCGCCGCCATGGATGACTTTCAAGAATTCGGCGGGCTGGGGCAGCGCGGAGGTATCGACGATCCTCACCGCGGGGTGCGGAAAATCGAGTGCCGCGAGCAATTTTCTTGCATTTTTCAGGGCGATCTCCGCGGGGACGTTCCCGCCGACCGCGACCAGATCGACGGAGGAATAGCCGTCCTCCGCCGCATGGAAGAGCGCGTCCGTCGTTGCTGCCGCGTCGTCCAGTCCATAGTCACAAAACAACACGAGTTTCATAAAAAACCTTTTTTCGGCGAATTACCCGCCGCCCAATCTTCTCGCAAAGGCAATTTCAATCTCACTGCGCGTCGGAAAATCACACTTTTCCATAAGCGCTTTGGGCGGCAGGAACCGCCGCAAAGCTCGCCTCGCCACCAGCTCAGATGTATTCGACATCGCTCGTGCGCCGCGCTTTGATATACGATAGAATGGCGCGTCTACTGCTCCGCCGTTCACAGCCCACCGGGCTGTTGAACAGAAATGGCTCCGCTCCACCTTGTCGGCGCGCCACCGCACGCAAATTGTCCTACAAAGCGCTTCCGAGAAACCATCCGATTTATGCAAAAGGAAGATTCCCTCGCGGAATTCTTTACGCCAGCAAAGAATTCAGCGAAATATAAATCCCCCTGCGCGTTGGAAAATCATACTTTTCCATAAGCGCTTTGGGCGGCAGGAACCGCCGCAAAGCTCGCCTCGCCACCAGCTCGTCTGTACTCGACTAATGCTCGTGCGCCGCGCTTTGATATGCGATAGAATGGCGCGTCTATTGCTCCGCCGTTCAGAGCCCACCGGGCTGTTGAACAGAAATGGCTCCGCTCCACCTTGTCGGCGCGCCACCGCACGCAAATTGTCCTACAAAGCGCTTCCGAGAAACCATCCGATTTATGCAAAAGGAAGATTCCCTCGCGGAATTCTTTACGCCAGCAAAGAATTCAGCGAAATATAAATCCCCCTGCGCGTTGGAAAATCATACTTTTCCATAAGCGCTTTGGGCGGCAGGAACCGCCGCAAAGCTCGCCTCGCCACCAGCTCGTCTGTACTCGACTAATGCTCGTGCGCCGCGCTTTGATATGCGATAGAATGGCGCGTCTATTGCTCCGCCGTTCAGAGCCCACCGGGCTGTTGAACAGAAATGGCTTCGCTCCACCCTGTCGGCGCGCCGCCGCACGAACATTGTTCTGCAAAGCGCTTTCGAGAAACTACCTAATTTATGCAAAAGGAAGGACTCCTCGCGGAATTCTTTACGCCAGCAAAGAATTCAGCAAAATATTACATAATATTTTTGACGCTTCGAGGGAATAGAATGACGTCGCGGATATTCTCCATGCCGGTGACGTACATCAAAAACCGCTCGAAGCCCAGCCCGAAGCCGCCGTGCGGCACCGTGCCGAAAGTGCGAAGATCAAGATATTGCTTATAGGCGGAAAGATCCATGCCCCGCTCCCGCATGGCGGCAAGAAGTTTCTCTTTGTCCGCCTCGCGCTCGCTGCCGCCGATGATCTCGCCGATCCCCGGCACAAGCAGGTCCGCCGCCGCCACCGTCTTGCCGTCCGCGTTCTGCTTCATATAGAAAGACTTGATCCCCTTCGGATAGTTGATGACGAATACGGGACGTTTGCAGACCTCTTCGGTGAGATACCGCTCGTGTTCGGTCTGCAGGTCACAGCCCCAGGAGACGGGGAACTCGAACCGTTTGTTCTCTTTTTCGAGGATCTTGACCGCCTCGGTGTATTCGAGGACCGCAAAATCGCTGGTCGCGACGTGTTCGAGCTTCTCGATCAACCCCTTTTCAACAAAGGAATCGAAAAATTTGATCTCCTCGGGGCACTCGTTCAGGACGGCGCGGATCAAATATTTGAGCATTTCTTCGGCAACTTCCAGAACATCGGGAAGCTCCGCGAAGGCGATCTCCGGCTCGACGTGCCAGAATTCGGCAAGATGGCGGGTCGTGTTGGAATTTTCGGCGCGGAAAGACGGTCCGAAGGTGTAGATCCTGCCGAGCGCCGTCGCCGCGACCTCTCCTTCGAGCTGCCCCGAGACGGAAAGCCCCGCTTTCACGCCGAAAAAGTCATTTTTATAGTACTCTTCTTCGCTCTTGCAGTCGGTTTTCCACGGGTGGGTGGTGACGCGGAACATCTCGCCCGCCCCCTCGCAGTCGCTCGCCGTGATGAGCGGCGTATTCATATAGTAGTATCTGCGCTCCGCAAAATAGCGGTGGATCGCCTGCGCCGCGACCGAACGCACGCGGAACACGGCGGCAAAGGTATTGGTCCGGAGACGAAGGTGTGGGATCGTGCGCAGAAATTCAAGCGTAGTGCGCTTTTTCTGGATGGGAAAATCGCCCGGGCATTTGCCGAGCAGGGTGAGCTGCTGGGCGTTGAGCTCGTTCCCCTCCCCCTTGAACGCCTTGACGACGACGCCCTTTACCGCCACGCTCGCTCCAAGACGGGTGCATTCAGGATCGAACGAGATCGCGTCCTTGTCGAGCACGACCTGAAGGCGGGCAAAGCTCGTCCCGTCGAAAAGTTCCAGAAAGGCGACTTTCGCGGAGTCCCGGAAAGTCTTGACCCAGCCGCAGACGACAACTTCCTTCCCAACATAGGCGGGATCCTTCAGAATATCACAAATATCGAGATGTTTCATTCAAATTTCTCCTTTTCTCCGGCTTTTAATAGGCTCTTGCGAAGAACACGGTGTGTTCCGCTTTCTTTCCGCAGACGACGCAGATCTTGGCGGTATGGTTTTTGTCGAGCACGCGCGCCGTGGCTTGGGCGAACTCCTTCACCCTGTCCTCGCACGCCCGGCAGCCGCACCATCCCGCGCGGACGAAGTTGCCCTTGCTCACCCCTTCCAACAGTTCGTCGAGGGTCTCGGCGTCAACAATGCGCTCCTTCATCCGTTTTTCCGCTTTTGCATAGAGATTTTCGCCGATCTCTTGGAGCAGCTTGGAAACGACCGTCTCCGCCTCAGAAAGCGAATATCCGTCCGTTTTTTCCAAGGTATCGCGGCGGAACACGGTGAGTTTTCCGCTCTCGATGTCACGGGGCCCGAGCTCGATCCGGAGCGGCACCCCCTTCATTTCCCATTCGTTGAACTTCCAGCCGGGAGAGTTGTCCGTATCGTCCAGCTTCACGCGGAAGCCCGCCCTTTGAAGCCGTTTCAAGAGCTCGCCGCACGCGTCGAGGACCCCCTCTTTTTTCTGAGCGACGGGAACAATGACGACCTGCACGGGCGCGACGGGCGGCGGAAGGACGAGCCCTCTCTGATCGCCGTGCGTCATGATGAGCGCGCCGATGAGACGGGTCGAAGCGCCGTAGCTCATCGTGTAGCCGTATTGCAGCGTGCCGTTTTTGTCGGTAAATTGAATGTCGAACGCCTTCGCAAAGTTCTGGCCCATGTAATGGGTCGTGCCCGACTGCAAAGACTTGCCGTCGTGCATCATCGCCTCCATGCCGTAGGTTGCGAGCGCGCCCGCAAACTTTTCTTTTTCGGTCTTTTTCCCCGTCAGAACGGGCATGCAAAGGACGTTCACCGCGAACTCCTCGTAAAACCGGAGCATATCGAGGGTCTCCTTCTCGGCTTCCTCCGCGGAGGCAAAGACGGAGTGCCCTTCCTGCCACAAAAATTCGCTCGTGCGGAGGAAGGGACGGGTGGTTTTTTCCCAGCGCATGACGTTGCACCACTGGTTATAGCGCAGTGGCAGATCCCGCCAGGATTCCACCCATTTGCCGTACATATGCCCGATGATCGTCTCGGACGTGGGGCGGATCGCCAACGGCTCCTGCAATTTTTCCCCGCCCGCATGGGTGACGACGGCAACTTCGGGGGCGAACCCCTCGACATGTTCCGCCTCTTTCGTCATAAAGCTCATGGGAATGAGCAGCGGGAAGTAGGCATTCTCCACGCCCGCCGCCTTGAACCGTCTGTCCATTTCGTTCTGGATGATCTCCCAGATCGCATAGCCGTAGGGACGGATGACCATCGTCCCCTTGACGGGTCCGTAATCGACGAGCTTGGTCTTGACGACGACGTCGGTATACCACTGCGGGAAATCGGTCTCGATATCCGCGATCTGTGAAACGAATTGATTGTCCTTTGCCATAACATTCTCCGAATATTACAAAAAGATATGGAACATTATACCATATCTTTTTGATTTTGTCGATTGATTGCAGGGTGATTTTTTTCAAGATCGCAAAATTCTTCTGCCGATCCTTTCGGGCGTGCCCCTCTTGCGGCGTTCAGGGTTTCTCCGTTTCCGCGGCTTCCGCCTTAAGTCCCATCTTTTCCCGATATTCCCGGTCCTTGGCGGATTTTTTCGCATCCTCGAACATTTCCTCCGCGAGATCCAATTCCGATTTATTCGAAATCAGACCAAAAATCGCCACCGCAAGTCCGAACATCGAAAAAACCAGAGCGAGAATGAGGGCAGGGAAAAAGAATACGGAACCGTTACAGACAACCGTCAAAACGGCAAAGACAATGCCGATCAATACGAGCACGATCCCAAAGAGCAGACGTTTCAACGCCCACAGCATGTGTTTCATTTTTTGGCCTCCCAAACTTCGAATTTTCTCAAACTGTATATGAAATATTGTACTCTTCCATTTGAGATTTGTCAGGAAAATTCAATTTTTTGAACCCAAACGTCCCTTTTGATCGAGATTTCGTTGTTTTCTCAGAACTCGTTGCGTTCGCTCTTGGAGATATAGCCGAGCGCAAACGCGCCGGGGCCGACGTGCGAGCCGATGACAGGGCCCATAATTTGAAGATGGGGCTCGATATGGAACCGTTCGCGCACGAACTCGGCAAGTTCCTGCGCCGCGGGCTCGTTGTCGGTATGTACGATGAAAACGTACTGATGTTCGTCGGGGCCCTCCGTCTCGAGCTTTTCCTTGATAAATGCGATCGCCTTCTTCGCGCCGCGAACTTTGGCGATGGGCTCGAGCTTGCCCTCCTTGTTGAAGGAGAGAATGGGCTTGACGTTGAGAACGCTGCCGATCGCCGCGACAGCGGGCGAGATCCTGCCCCCCTTTTTGAGGTATTGCAGATCGTCCGCGACGATGAAATGCTGGATATGAAGGCGCAGCGCCATCACATAGTCGAAGGTCTCCTTGGCGGTCATGCCCTTGTTGCGGCATTCGAGGGCGAGCCGAACGAGACAGCCCTGTCCGACGGTCGCGGTGAGCGGGTCGCAGACATAGACGTTGAACTTGGGATATTTCGCCTTGACGTCGGCGGCCGCTTGGGCGGCGACTTCGCGGGTCCTCGCAAGTCCCGAGGAAATCGTAAAATGCAGAACGTCCTCGGCGCCCTCCTCGGCGAGCTTGGTGAAGTGGGCGAGGTGCGCCTCGTAGTTGAGCATGGACGTCTTGGAAAAGGCGCCGCCGCGCAGCTCTTTATAAAAGTACACATACTGCGAATATTCGGTGAAATCGTCGAGATAGTCGGTCATCTTTCCGTTTTTCTCCACCGTGAAAGTGAGCGGCGCATGCTTGATGTCGTTCTCGTCATACTCGCTGCGGTAAAGGTCGCAGGTCGAATCGGTCGATAGGGTGAATTTGTACATTTTTATCCTCTCCATGAAAAAAAGTTATCTTTGCGGCGCCGTTTTCGGGCGAAACGCCGAAAAGTCAGAAAGTATTGCGGAGGCTCTTGGAAATATAGCCGAGCGCAAACGCCCCGGGCCCCAGATGGGAGCCGATGATGGGGCCCATGACCGAATAGAAGGGCTCATAGCCGAATTTCTTCACGCAATAGTCGCGAAGCTCCTCCGCCGCGGGGAAATTCCCGGTATGAATGACGAAGAGATAATGGAGTTCGTCGGGCCCCTCCGTCTCGAGTTTTTTCTTGATGAAAGAGATCGCCTTCTTGACGCCGCGCACCTTGTCGAGGACGAAGAGTTTGCCCTCGTTGTCGAACGAGATGATCGGCTTGATCCCGAGCACCCCGCCGACGGCAGCTGCGGCGGCGGAGATCCTGCCCCCCTTTTTGAGGTATTGCAGATCGTCCGCGACGATGAAATGCTGGATGTGCAGCCGCTGCGAATTGACATAGTCGAAGGTCTCCTGCGCGGATTTTCCCTCATCCCGGCAGCGGACGGCGAGCATGACGAGCGCCCCCTGTCCGACCGTCGCGGTGAGCGGATCGACGACGAAAACCTTGAATTTCGGATATTTTTCGGAGACTTCGGCGGCGGCGCGGGCGGCGACGTCCTTGGTGGGCGAGAGCCCCGAAGAGATCGTAAAATGCACCGTCTCCTCCGCGCCCTCCTCGGCGAGCTTCATGAAGTGTTTGAGATGCCTTTCATAGTTGAGCATGGAAGTGCGTGAATACGCGCCCGCGCGCAGTTCGTCATAGAAGGCGACGTACTCCTCCTCGCTGCGGAAATCGTCGAGGCGTTCCTCCATGCGGCCGTCCTTCTCCACCGTAAAGACGTGCCGCACGAGCTTGACATCGTGCGCGTCGATATAGCTCTGATAGAGATCGCAGGTGGAATCGGTCGAAACCGTGAAGCGCTGCATTCAAACTCCCCCATTTTCAAGATACGGACAGTATATCATATTTTCCCGCGGCTTGCAAGGGAATTTTATCAAATTGACCGTACAATCCGCAAAATTTCCCAACTCGGGGTGAAAATCGCCGAAAATGGCGGGAAAGTTCTTGAAAAAAATCCGGAAAAACGCTATAATAGATTTCGACATCCGATGACGGAGGAAACTATGGCGGATTATTCCTTTTTGCGGAACGGCAGCGACGTGCGCGGCACGGCGATCGGGGGGGAAAACGACCCTGTCACCCTCACGGACGAGGCGGTCTTTGCGATCTTACAAGCATTTTACGCGCTGGTCCGTGAAAAAATCACGGACAAAAGGCCCCTTCGGATCGCGATCGGGCATGATTCCCGTCTTTCGGCGGAGCGGATCTGCTCGGCGGCGGCGGAGGCGGTCGTCTCCCTCGGCGGGAACGTCCTTTTGACAGGGCTCTCCTCCACCCCCTCCATGTTCATGCTTCTTCAGGACGGGTTGGCGGACGGCTCGGTCATGGTCACGGCGAGCCATCTTCCCTACCGCAAAAATGGTATGAAATTCTTTCTCAAAGAGGGCGGGCTCGAGAGCGAGGAGATCAAATCCCTTCTCAAACGGGCGGGCGAAGGAAATTTTCCCTGCGCGGCACAAAAAGGCAAGATCGAGCGCTTCTCCTACATGGAAAAATACGCGTCCGATCTCGTCGGGCTCGTCCGCCGCGGCACCAAGGAGGAACGTCCCCTCGAGGGCATGAAGATCGTCCTCGACGCGGGAAACGGCGCGGGCGGTTTCTATGAAAGTCTGGTCTTAAAGCCGCTCGGGGCGGACACGGCGGGCTCGCAGTTCCTCGATCCCGACGGCTCCTTCCCCCATCACGTCCCCAACCCCGAGAACGAGGAGGCCATGCGCTCGGTCTCGGAGGCGGTGAAAAAAAACCATGCCGATTTCGGGATCATCTTCGATACCGACGTCGATCGCGCGGGCGCCGTCTCGAAAGACGGCGAGGAGATCAACCGCAACCGTCTCATCGCGCTCATTTCGGCGATCCTTCTGAAAGAAAAGAAGGGCGCGCACATCGTGACCGACTCTCTGACGAGCGACGGGCTCAAAAAGTTTATCCAATCGCACGGCGGAGTGCACCACCGTTTCAAGCGGGGCTATAAAAACGTCATCAACGAGGCGAAACGGCTCTGCGCCGAGGGCAAGGACGCGCCGCTTGCGATCGAAACGAGCGGACATGCCGCCCTGCGCGAAAATTATTTCCTCGACGACGGAGCATATCTCGTCACGCGGCTCCTCATCGAGCTTGCCGAGGCAAAAAAGCGGGGCGAGGAACTCACGGCGCTCATAAATGATCTCGAGGAGCCCAAAGAGGCGGCGGAGATCCGTCTTTCCTTCCGGCCGGGGACGGATTTTGCCTCGCTCGGGGAAAAAGTTTTGCAAGAACTTTCCCAAAAAGCGCAGACGAAGCCGGGGCTTTCCCTCACGCCCGACAACGCCGAAGGGGTGCGTATCGACTTCGACAGACCGCATGGCGGCGGCTGGACGCTCGTGCGGATGAGTCTGCATGATCCGGTCATGCCCGTCAACTTCGAGAGCGACGAGCCGGGCGGCGTTGAGGCCATGCGAAGGATCCTCTATGACATGATGAAGGAATATGATTTCCTCAGCCCGGAGATCCTCTTGAAAGATTTGTCCGAATCCAATGCGAAAGCATAAAAAATAAGAAGGAGATTTTATGAAACAGACAACCATCAATGCCATCCGGATCCTGTCCTGCGAGGCGATCCAGAAGGCGAACTCGGGACATCCCGGGCTTCCGCTCGGCGCGGCGCCCATTGCCTACACCCTTTGGCAGAACTTTTTGAAGTTCAACAACAAGGATCTGAAATGGAACAACCGGGACCGTTTCGTCCTCTCGGCGGGACACGGCTCCGCGCTCAATTATTCGCTGCTCTACCTCTACGGGCTGGGGCTCAGGATCGACGATCTCAAGAATTTCCGCCAGCTCGACAGCAAGACCCCGGGACATCCCGAATACGGCCACACGCCGGGGATCGAGACCTCTACCGGCCCGCTCGGACAGGGAATTGCGACGGCGGTCGGCATGGCGGCGGCAGAGGCCCATCTTGCCGCAAAATTCAACCGCGAGGGCTTCCCCGTGGTCGATCATTTCACCTATGCGCTCGTCGGCGACGGCTGTCTCGAAGAGGGAATCTCCTATGAAGCCTGCTCGTTTGCGGGCGCGAACGAGCTCGGAAAGCTCATCGTCTTTTACGACAAGAACGACATCACGATCGAAGGCAACATCAACATCACCTTTAAGGAGGATGTCGCGGCGCGCTTCAAGGCGCAGGGCTGGCAGGTGCTCACCGTCGATCTCGTGCAGGATCCCGACAACGTGGCGCTCATCGCGGGCGCGATCCGCAAGGCGCAGCGGGAGGCGAAAAAGCCCTCCCTCATCATCTGCAAGACGAAGATCGGCTACGGCTCCCCGCTCGAAGGCAGCCAGAAGTGCCACGGCTCCCCGCTCGGCGAAGAGAACCTGCAAAAGACCCGGGAGAAACTCGGCTGGAACTATCCGCCCTTCGAAGTCCCGGAGGAAGTGCTTCGTCACACGGCGACGGCGGGAAGAAGAGGCGCAAAGCGCGAGCGGGAATGGAAGGCGATGTTCGCGGAATACGAAAAGAAATTCCCCGCCCTTGCGGGAGAATACAAGGCGGCCATGCGCGGCGAGCTTTATGACGTCAAGAACGATCAGGCGCTCTTCGAGTTTGAAAAGCCTATGGCGACGCGCCAGACCTCGGAAAAGATTTTGCAGCGGGTCGCAAGTCTCGTTCCCGATCTCGTCGGCGGCAGTGCGGACCTTGCTCCCTCGAACCTGACCGCCATGAAGGACACCGACAAGATGAAATTCGGCGACTTTTCGCCCGAAAATTACGCGGGCAGAAACATCCACTACGGGATCCGCGAACACGCGATGGCGGCGATCGCAAACGGCATTGCCCTGCACGGGGGACTCAGAGTGTACTGCTCCACCTTCTTCGCCTTCTCCGACTACTGCAAAAATTCCATCCGCATGTCGGCGCTCATGGATCTTCCCGTCCTCTACCTCTTCACGCACGACTCGATCGGCGTCGGCGAGGACGGCCCCACCCACGAGCCCGTCGAACAGCTCATCGGGCTCCGCTCCATTCCGAACCTGAAAGTGTTCCGCCCCGCGGACGGGAAAGAGACTGCGGCAGCCTGGATCTCTGCGCTCACCGGCAAGGGGCCGACGGCGCTCGTTTTGTCCCGCCAAAACCTTCCCCAATACGAGGGAAGCGGCTTGAACGCCCTCAAAGGCGGATACGTTCTCGACGATTGCAAGGGCACGCCCGACGTTCTTCTGATCGCAACGGGCTCCGAGGTCGAACCCTGCGTCAAGGCAAAGGAGGCGCTCGAAAAGGAGAAGATCAAAGCGCGCGTCATCTCGATGCCCTGCCTCGAAGAATTCGAAAAACAGAGCGAAAAATACAAGGAGAGCGTCCTGCCCTCCTCCGTCAAAGCGCGCGTCTGCGTGGAGGCGGCAAGCCCCTACAGCTGGTACAAATATGCGGGCGAAAAGGGCGAGATCATTTCGATGAACGGCTTCGGCGTCAGCGGTCCCGCGCCCCAGCTCTTTGAAAAATTCGGCTTCACCGTCGAAAACATCGTCGAAAAGGCAAAGCGCTCCCTTGCAAAATAAGACAACTCGTAACTGATGCGGCGCGCCTTCCGGATTTCGGAAGGCGCGCCATTTTTATAATTTCTTGAAAAAATCCTTATATTATGTCTGACATAGTACTATGCAAAATGCAAAAAAATGAGATTTGAACTCAAATTTTTGGCAGCTTCCCCTCTTTTTCAAGCTCTTATGCTGATTTTTCCGTCCGTCTGGAAAAGATATAAAGTCCCAAGGCGAGCGCCGCGCCGACGAGAAGCATCATGGCGGAGACGACCCAATACCAAGGATTTTGGAACAGGATCTCCCCTGTCGCGCGGATGACGGAGGTATAGACGGCGGGCACCGAACCCACGATAAAGCCGACGATCGCAAAGAAGGTTCCGCGGGGAAATTTTTTGAGCAGATATTTCATGAGGATCGAGATCGCGAAAAACCCGACGACAATCCCGGCCGCCAGACAGGCAAGAACGAGCAGGCAACTCCCCACCTGCGTCCCCCGCAGGAGATTTTCGGTCACGAGCCGCACGATCGGGTTATAATAGCCGAAGATGAGCAGGAGCATGGAGCCGGAGATCCCGGGCACGACAAGGGCGCAGGAGCCGACGATCCCGACAAGAATGAGGAGAAGATATCCGCCGAAATTCAGCGAAAAGAGATCGACCTCGCCCGCATGCGGCAAAAAGCAAAGCGAGGCCGCCACCGCAAGCGCAAAAAAGAGCGCCGCAAAATGCCCTCCTTTCGGTTTTCCGCCGCGGCATTTTTCCAAAACGGACGGCAGCCCCCCGAGCGCCAGCCCCACAAAGAGCGAAACCGTTGGGATCGGGAACCGTTCGAGACCCCATTGGATGGGCAGAATGAGCGCCGCAATGCCGAGCAGCATGCCGATCGCGATGGGAAGGAGGGTCAGGAAACTTTTCAGAAAATGTTTGAAAAGATCGGCGATTGCGCCGACGAGTTTTTCATAGATCCCAAGGATCGCCGCGACGGTCCCGCCCGAAAATCCCGGAATGATAAACGCGACGCCGATCGCCGCGCCGCGCAGCACATCGCCGAGAAAGACGAGCAGTTGATTCTGTTTTTGTTCGGTCCCGTCCATATTCGAACTCATATCCTTATAGTATATCGTGCCAAAAGGGAAAATAAAACTTTGTAAGCGGCTTTTTCACCGCTCCCTCAAAGACAAAAAGCTCCCGGCGCCGTCTTTGAAGATCCGAACTGCGCGCCGCCCGGGCCCAATGTGGCCGCCCCGGGCAAGTGCGCCGCCCAAGCATTTTTTCGCTGAGGCAAAAGATCGCCCCATCGAATAGATCGGTAAACTCACATGTTTTTCATGCCGCGCTTGCCTTTCGAAAGTTTTCTCACCGAAGTGCGGTGCTCCTCGCCCGCAAACAGCCGCACCAGATTTTTTCGGTGCGCAAACCAGGTGAAAAAATTGATGGCAAGCAGCAGCAGGAAGAGCGCAACAAGATAGGGCGAAGTCTTTTCCCCCGCCGCAGTGTAGCGCTCGAAAAAGATCAGCCCCTGAAAGACGGAGAAGGAGGCGACGCCGAGAAGGGAGCCCATCGAGCCCCATTCGGTGTAGGCGATATAGCCGACGACGCCGAAGAGAAGCAAGCCGAGCATGACGAAAAAGTACCACCATGTTTCGCAGGACAGACAGAACCAGAACATGCCCAGGGTGGAGGCGATCCCCTTGCCGCCCTTGAACCTCATCGTCACGGGGAAAATGTGCCCGAGAATGACGAACAGCCCGCAGAAATAGCGGGTGAAGTCGGAAACGAGCACGCCGCTCCCCTCAAAGACGTAATCCTGAAAGATGAAAAAACTGACGAGCGCGGGAACGCCGCCCTTGCAGGCGTCGAGCAGGAAGTTCACAAGCCCCACTTTCAGCCCGAATTCCCGCGAAATGTTCATCGTGCCGGGATTTCCGCTGCCGATCTTGCGGACGTCCTTATGCTTGAGCTTTGCAATGAGCACGGCGAAGTTAAAACAGCCGATCAGATAGCAAACGACGGCCATGAGCACGAACCAATACCAGCCATCGGCAAAAGAAAACGGTTTCATTCGTCCTTCTTGCTCCTCACCCGAATTTTGATCGGCGTGCCCGAGAAATCGTACGCGCCGCGAATGACGTTTTCGAGATATCTCTCATAGGAAAAGTGGAGCAGCGTCTCGTCGTTCACCATCAAAACGAACTGCGGCGGCTTGATCGAGACCTGCGAGGCATAATAGAGTTTCATGCGCCTTCCCTGATAGCTCGGCGGCTCCGAAATGCGAACGGCGTCCGATAAAAGGTCGTTGAGCGCGCCCGTCGGAATGCGGAAGGAGGCATGGGCATAGACCTCGTCGCAGAGCGCGAGCAGCTTTTCAACGCGCTGCCCCGTCTTGGCCGAAAGATAGACCGACTTGAAATAGTCCATGAATTTGAGGTCCTCTTTGAGCTTGTCCTCGAATTTTTGAATGGTATAGGCGTCCTTTTCGACCGCGTCCCACTTGTTCATGACGACAACGGAGGGCTTCCCCTCCTCATGGACCTGTCCGATGATCCGAACGTCCTGCTCGGTGATCCCCTCGGTGCAGTCCACGACGAGACACACGACGTCCGCGCGCCTCACCGCGTCGAACGCGCGCAAGACGGAGTAATATTCCACGTCGTCCGAGACCGAGCGTTTCCGCCGGATCCCCGCGGTGTCGATGATCGTGTACTTTTTGCCGTTCCGTTCAAAGGGGGTGTCGATCGCATCGCGCGTCGTGCCGGGGACGGAGGTGACGATCGTACGCTCCTCGCCGAGAATTCTGTTGACGAGCGAGCTTTTCCCGGCGTTAGGCTTTCCGACGACGGCGATCTTCAGGGAATCGTCCTCTTCGCTCTCCCCCGCCTCGAAGCATTCGACGGCCCGATCGAGCACATCGCCGACGCCGCGCGAATGTTCGGAGGAGACGGCGAAGGGCTCCCCGAGCCCCAGCGCATAGAACTCGAACAATTTTTCGGGCGAATAGTCGTCGATCTTGTTGACGACAAGGATCACCGGCTTCTTGCTTTTGCGGAGATAGTCGGCAACGTCGTAATCGGAGGAAGTCAGTCCCTCTCTTCCGTCGGTGAAAAAGAGGATGACGTCGGCGGTTTCGACGGCGAGCTGCACTTGGAGGGCGATCTCGCGGCGCATCATATCCTCGCTTTTGAGCTCGATCCCTCCCGTATCGACGAGCATGAAGGGCTTGCCGCGCCATTCCGCGCGGACATAGATCCGATCGCGCGTCACGCCCGGACGGTCCTCGGTGATGGAGATTTTTCTGCCTGCGACCTTATTGAAAAAAGTACTTTTGCCGACATTGGGTCTGCCGACGATCGCGATCAAAGGAATCATAACGCTATCATTATAGAAAATTTTTTCGGATTTGTAAAGAGAAACGCGCCAAGTTTTGACTTTTTCCCGCACTCTTTGCCGGCGGAGCACATCCTGCCCGAAATTTCGGGCAGGTCTCTCAAAGGGTAAAAAATAAACCCAAACAGCAGAGGCGTTCGGATTTATCAATTTCTGGTGATGCAAGAAGAGATATATTTTAGGTTCGGTTCCAAATAGACCTTTTCAAAAAATTTGTGACTCTAATTTTTACGTTGCTGTTTCTGAAAACTCGTTATCCAATCGAAAAATTTCGTTGCACGTTACTCCCCTTGCATGATATCAACAATGATCTTCGCGTCTGAAATTTTCCATTTCGCTTTTTTACTTATAAAAGCTCCATCCTCTGTTAAAAGTCCGAATTTTCTATAAAACTCTGTGATGCCACCGAAATAGCGCCGTTGTTTGTCGATGTTCAGCATTTTCTCTATCCCGCAAAAAACAACCGGAAATTGATCTGCGGATTCATCGAGCATGCTCTTAATAATTTGCGGTATGACTAAAATTTTTGCGCGAATATCGTTAGCCGTAATCTCACGTTCGACCAGATATTCTCCGTTTGTCGCCATCGCTGAAGAAACCTGTTGCTCTGGATGCGTCAATGCGATGATACTGTTTTTTGAAAATACAGGCTTGAAATAAAAGCCAATGCCCTTTTCAATACAGTACTGTAAGAGCTGCGTTCCGTCTATCGTAATAACCGGCATATTGGGATTGTCCGATGCCTCGTCCAACGCGCCTTTGGTGAATGATGAGGTCGTAATCAAAATGTTTATGTAGTTACTGCTTAAAATGTTTCCATTTCGATCCCGCTTTGTGGTGCCTTTCAGATCACGGACTTCTTTGGCTTGCACTTTATTGTTTCGAGCATAACGTTTTGCCTGCACATAATAGTTGATCGTATCTGTACCATTCAAATCCAGCCCGGGTTTCATGCAAGTAAGGTCAATTCCTCTATCCCCTACGTATTGAGTCGTAACAACCTCCTCAAAGCCAAGCGCACTTAAAAATGAATTCAAAAAAACTTCAAATTCTCTGCCCGTTGGGAAACAAGCGTAGAGTTCATCCAAATATTTATTGATTTCTTCATTGTTTAATTCAATAATTGCCATATCATCTCCTAATCAAAACAATTTTATGTTGACAACTTGGGAAGGATACCCCTCTACATTTTTTCATACGGTTATTATAGCACTTCGAGGGGAAATTATCAAGAAGTTTGACAAAAGAATTGTAAATCTTCGGGTAAATTCTTAATCTGATTTACTAAAAGTTCAAATTTTGACTGGGGGGAAAACAGAAAAATACACCGAAATAAAAAGCGGACAAAAATTTCTGCCCGCCATGCTGTTGGATCGTACTTTTTTCTCGACGTTGAGCGAGGGCGTGCAGGAAGCGTTCTTCCACGACGCGGCACAATTTCATTGGGAAATTTACAAACGGAATTTTGAAAAACGGTCGGCAAAATTTTTAAGACTTTCAAAACTCCACGCTAAAGGTGCTGCCAACGCCGAGGGTGCTTGTGACGCCGATCTTCCAGCCCGATTTTTGGCAGATTTTCTTGGCGACGGCAAGCCCCAGGCCAAAGCCGCCGTTTTTGCCGCCATGCGATTTATCCACCGTAAAGAAGCGTGAGAAAACCTTGCTCATGTTTTCCTCGGCAATGCCGATGCCCGTATCTTCCACTTTCAGCCCGCGGTAGTTCAGCGTGATCGTAATGCTCCCGCCGTCTTTATTGTATTTGATTGCGTTCCGCACCAAATTCCCGAAGATCTCTGTAAGCCTCTCATGACGGCTCATAATCATTACATTGTCGTCGATGTGTTCGATGATCGTGATATTCCGTTTGTCCGCTTCAGGCTTCAAGGCGAAGATCATTTCCCGCGCAAGTGCCGAAAAGTCCACTTCATAGGCGGGCAAGTCGTCGCTGTCGAGTTTACTGTAATTGATAATGCAGGCAATCAGGCTCGAAAGCCGCTCGCTCTGTGTTAAGATCGTGGAGTACGCAACGTCTTTCTGTTCGTCCGTCATACCGCCCGCGCCCAAAAGTTCGGCATAGCCGCGAATGGAAGTGAGCGGCGTATTCATTTCGTGCGT
>CANRGG010000013.1 GCA_947630115.1 uncultured Clostridia bacterium | reverse complement strand
CCATAATGATTTATCTCCTTTTATTCTACGATTGCCAGAATATCGCTTTGCTTGATGATCGTGAACTCCTTGCCGTCCACTTTGAAGTCGGAGCCCGCATATTTGGAGCAGAGCACCTTGTCGCCCACTTTGACCTGCATGACGGTCTCCTTGCCGTCCACGATGCCGCCGGGACCGACCGCGACCACGACGCAAGTTTGGGGCTTTTCCTGCGCGGAAGAGGGGAGAATGAAGCCGCTCTTCGTCTTTTCTTCGACGGAGACCGCTTCTACCACGACCTTGTCGAATAAGGGTTTGATATTCATAACATAACCTCCTGAGATTTCTTTACTTTGCAGTTTCCTGCGTTTGTTCTTTTCTATTATAACCGAGTTGAAATGCCTGTCAAACAGAAAATGATATTTTTTTCGGGGATTTTGGGAAAAAGTTCCGAAGATCAAAGCAAGGCGGCGTAGATAGGGGATTTTCTCCGATTTTGAAAGCCGCAAGAATTTTTTGAAAGCCGTAAAATTTTTGTTGCGGCGGGGAAGGGCGGGAAAACCCTTGCGTTTTCGGCGCGGTTGTGCTATAATTTTCCAAGGAGGAAAAAATGGAGAAATGGGATCGGCGATTTATGGAATTGACCGAAGAGGTCGGCTCCTGGGCGAGCTGCCTGCGCCGCAAGGTGGGGGCGGTCATTGTCCGTGACAAGCGCGTCATGACGACGGGCTATAACGGCGCGCCTTCGGGGATCATGTCCTGTGTCGAGCGCGGCGAATGTCTGCGCGATAAAATGAACGTCGAGAGCGGCACCCGCGCAGAGCTGTGCTTTGCCGCCCACGCCGAGCAGAACGCCATCATTCAGGCGGCGAAATACGGCGTGAACATTGACGGGGCGACCCTCTATTGCACCCATCAGCCCTGCGTGATCTGTGCGAAGATGATCATCAATGCGGGGATCAAGCGCGTCGTCTATAAGGAGGGCTATCCCGACGAGTTTTCGCTGCGTCTCTTCCAAGAGGCGGGCACGAAGATCGAAAAATTCCAAACGGAATAAAATATTCATTTATAAGGAGAGAAAACCATGAGTCAGAATCCGGTCGTCACGATCGAAATGGAAAACGGCAAAAAGGTCCGCGCGGAGCTCTATCCCGAGATCGCGCCCAACACGGTGAATAATTTTTTATCGCTCGTCCGAAAGGGCTTCTATGACGGCGTGATCTTTCACCGCATCATCGAGGGATTTATGATCCAGGGGGGAGACCCCACGGGCACGGGCGCCGGCGGGCCCGGCTATATGATCAAGGGCGAGTTTTCCTCGAACGGCTTTCCCAACAGCCTGAAACACACGAGGGGAGTTCTTTCCATGGCGCGCACGAACGTGCCCGACTCCGCTGGCTCGCAGTTCTTCATCATGCACAAGAACGCGCCTCATCTCGACGGCCTCTATGCCGCTTTCGGCAAGGTGACGGAGGGCATGGAAACGGTGGATGAGATCGCCTCCTGTCCGACCGACGAGCGCGACAGACCGCTTGAAGCGCAACGGATGAAAAAGGTGACCGCGGAGACCTTCGGCGTCGAATATCCCGAGCCGAAACACGTGTAAAGGGCAAAAAAACGACTGAAATTCAAACCGAAAATCAAAAAAACGGAGATTTGCATAGTACTATGTCTGACAAAGTATTGTATGAAAACCCCTTGAACACCCGCTATGCGAGCAAAGAAATGCAGGAAAATTTCGGCGATCAGAAGCGGTTCCGCCTCTGGCGCAAACTTTGGATCGCGCTCGCCGAGAGCGAAATGGAGCTGGGGCTTCCGATCACGCGGGAGCAGATCGAGGAGCTCAAAGCGCATGCCGAAGATATCGACTATGAAAGGGCGGAGCGCTATGAACGCGAGGTGCGGCACGATGTGATGGCGCATGTCCGCGCCTATGGCGACGTCGCTCCGAAGGCGAAGGGGATCATTCATCTCGGTGCGACGAGCTGCTTCGTCGACTGCAATTCCGAGCTTCTGATCCTGCGCGACGGGCTGGAGATTTTGCTCAAAAAGCTCGTCAACGTCATGGATAAACTTAAAAAATTTGCACTCGCCTATCAGGACGTTCCGACGCTCGGTTTCACCCATTTACAGCCGGCGCAGCTGACAACGGTCGGTAAACGCGCGACGCTTTGGCTGCAGGATCTCATGATGGATTATGAGAATATGCAAAATTTATTCGCGCATTTCAAACTGCGCGGCGTCAAAGGCACGACGGGCACCCAGGCGAGTTTTCTGGAACTTTTCGATGGAGACGGAGAAAAAGTCAAAGAACTTGAGCGAAAAGTCGCCGAAAAAATGGGCTGCACCAAGGTTTACGGTGTGACGGGGCAGACTTATCCCCGGAAATTCGACTATAACGTGCTCTGCGTGCTCTCGCAGATCGCTCAGAGTGCGTATAAATTCAGCAATGATATCCGCATTTTGCAGAACATGAAGGAGATCGAGGAGCCCTTCGAGAAGAGCCAGATCGGTTCTTCCGCGATGGCGTACAAGCGCAATCCAATGCGCTGCGAGCGGATGGGCTCGCTTTGCCGCTATATGCTTTCGCTCCCGATGAACAGCGCGGTGACCGCTTCGACGCAGTGGTTTGAGCGCTCGTTGGACGACTCCGCCAACCGCAGGATCGTCAACGCGCAGGCGTTTTTGACAGTGGACGCCGTTTTGAACCTCTATCTGAATGTTACGGAGGGGCTCGTGGTCTACAAAAAGACGATTGCCAAGCACGTCGCCGCCGAACTTCCGTTCATGGCGACCGAGAACATCATCATGGAGTGCGTCAAGGCGGGAGGAGACAGGCAGGAGCTGCACGAACGGATCCGCGTGCTGTCGCAAGAGGCGGCCAAAGCGGTCAAACAGGGCGGAAAAGAGAACGATTTGTTAAAAAGAATTGAAAAAGATCCGCTTTTTTCTGCCGTTCATGGACGGCTTTCCGAGATCCTTGACACGAAAAAATTTATCGGCAGGGCGCCCGAGCAGACCAAGGAGTTCCTTCGCAGCGAGATCGATCCGATCCTCAGAAAGCATAAGGCGCTGCTCGGCGAAAGCGGCGTAGTTCGTGTATAAAATTCAAAATTTGCATAAAGGAGAAGGCTATGCGCGTTCTGGTTACGGGGGGAGCAGGCTTTATCGGCTCGCACACCGTTTTGGAACTTTTGAAAAGCGGTGAGGACGTCGTTGTCGTCGACGATCTCAGCAATTCGAGCGCCGAATCGCTCAAGCGCGTAGAAGAGATCGCGGGCAAAAAGCTGATTTTCTATTGCGAAAATATCTGTGACCGCGCCGCGATGGAGCGGATCTTTTCGACGCATGATTTCGATTGGGTCATCCACTTTGCGGGCTTCAAAGCGGTCGGCGAGAGTGTGCGTATGCCGCTTACCTATTATCAAAATAATTTGGGCGCCACCCTGAATTTGCTCGAAATTATGCAAAAGTTTTCCGTAAAACGGCTGGTTTTTTCCTCTTCGGCGACCGTTTACGGGGTTCCGGAGCGCCTTCCGCTCGATGAGGATTGTGCTGTTTCCGCGACAAATCCATATGGTGCGACGAAGCTCATGCAAGAGCGGATCCTGCGCGATCTGTATGTGTCGGACGAAAGCTGGACGGTCGTACTTTTGCGTTATTTCAACCCGATCGGGGCAGATGAAAGCGGGTTGATCGGCGAGGATCCGAAGGGGACACCCAACAATCTGCTGCCGTATGTCGCTCGGGTTGCCGCGGGGAAGCTCGACAAGGTTCGCGTGTTCGGGAACGACTATCCGACCCCCGACGGCACGGGGATTCGCGACTATATCCACGTCACCGATCTTGCGAAAGGTCATCTTGCTGCGATGAAAATATTAAAAAGTGGCGTATATACGTATAATCTTGGGACAGGAAAGGGGAGCAGCGTTTTGGAAGTCATCGAAGCGTTTTCGCGCGCGTCGGGCAAAAAGATTCCCTATGAGTTTGCGCCTCGGCGGGAAGGTGATGTTGCCGCTTGTTATGCTTCGGCAAAGCGGGCGGAAGAGGAGCTTGGTTGGCATGCGGAGCGAGATCTTGACAAAATGTGCCGCGACGCCTGGAATTGGCAGAGCCGAAATCCCGATGGATACAAAAAATAAACAGTATTGAAATGGGCGTCGCAAAGCTCCCGTTCTTTTTTGAAAAGCAGTTTTTCGTTTTTTCCGTTGATTAAGAGCATGGAAGCGCGCCAATCGCAAGCCTGAGCGCCACGCGCCGGCAGAGATCGAAAGCCAAAGCGGGGCGCGAGAGGATCGGAGCGCGGCGATCGACAGTGCGAATGTAAAAACCAGAGATAGTACTATGTCTGACATAGTATACACAAGATATGTAAATCCGCAGAAATGACTGCGGATTTTTTGTCAGTCAGTTTCCCGTTGCGCCGAAAATTGTTTTAAGCTGTAGGCAAGAACATTTTTCGGAGGTCATTATGTCTAAAACCATTGAAATCAGCGTGAAGGATAAGATCGCCAAGACCGATTTTGACGAGATCGTATCCTTTAACAGCGTCTACCGACTCAAATTCATGTTGGATGAAGAGTGGGCGGAGTTTCCCAACCGCGTTGCCGTTGTCGCATGGGAGGGCGGCGCGGCGGAAAAACTTTTTACGGGCGATGAATGCGACATGCCCGCAATCGATTCCGCGCATTCCGAGTACGTCTTTTTGGGTGTTTACAGCGTCAGCGATTCGAAGCGGATCGCGTCGTCCTTTGTCCGGCTCCGCTGCCGCGCGGGCACATTCGGCGCGCCGCAGACAAAACCCGTCGAGTCTCTGCATGAACAGATCCTCGATCTTCTCAACAAGGGCGGGGGAAGCGCCGGAGGCGGGGGCGGAAAGAATGACGGCACGCTCACGATCGGGGACAAATCTTACGATGGCAGCCGCGACGTCACGGTCGAGGCGGACGATCTTGGGCTCGCGCGGGTTGCGGTTTCGGGGAGCTACAATGATCTGACCGACAAACCGGCGGGCGGTGCGGGCGGTGCCGGGGGCGGCGTGACTTCCGTCAACGGCAAGACGGGCGAGGTCATCATTTCGAAGCACGATCTCGGACTTGCCGAAGTTGCGCTCACGGGCAGCTTCAACGATTTGACCGACGCACCCGATTTCAAGGCGATCGTCACGTCCGTTAACGGGAAAAAGGGCGATGTGATTGTCTCAAAAAACGATTTGGGGCTTGCCGAAGTTGCGATCAGCGGCAGTTTTGAAGATCTTGTTGACGCACCCGATTTTAATGCGATTGTTACGTCCGTTAACGGGAAAAAAGGTGATGTGATCGTCTCGAAAAACGATTTGGGGCTCGCGAAAGTTGCAATCAGCGGCAGTTTTGATGATCTTGTTGACGCGCCTGATTTTAATGCGATCGTCACGTCCGTCAATGGTAAAAAGGGGGACGTAATCGTCTCGAAGAATGATCTCGGGCTTGCGCAAGTTGCGCTCACGGGCAGCTATAACGACCTGACCGATAAGCCTTCGCTTGAGTCGGCGGGGGTCCGGTCGATCAACGGCAAAACGGGCGACATCATGTTCACGAAGAGCGATCTCGGGCTCGGGCTTTTGACGAACGATCCGCAAATGCCGATCGGGACCAATCTCATGGACGGCGTTGACTTGAATTCGATGAAAAAAATGGGATTTTTCCATGTCCGCGGCCTGTCGAATGCGCCGCTTCTCAACGCGCCCATGTCGCGGGAGAACGTTTTGGACAACGACATGCGCTGGTGTATTATGGTGCTGGCGCAAGAGGAGGAGAATTTGGCGGTGCAGGTCGCGTTTTCGGAGCGCTCCGACGCCTCGGTGCACATTCGGACCTTTTCTTCCGGTTCATGGACAAGCTGGGAAAAAATCGTTTGACCGTCTCGTTGAAATTTCGGAAAGCGGGCATACTGTCTGCGTGAGGGGCAAGAGGATCGATGTCGGAGTTACAGCGAGATTCGGTGCGGAGGGCGGCGTAATTCCGCTCTCCGTTCACTGGCGGGACGGCAGAGAGTTCGAAGTGGAGAGAATATTGGCGTCAGAGCGCGCTCCATCCCGCAGCGGCGCGCGCTTGCCGATTCGCTATACCTGCCTGATCCGCGGCGAGAAGCGGTATGTGTATTTTGAGCCGGAAAGGCTGCGTTGGTTCGTGGAAGTGCCCGATTTTGAAATCGAAATTTGATTTTTTCGAGTTTTGCATAGTACTATGCGTGACATAATATTCGATTTGGGGCGGTTTTCGACGATGGAAGGAAGAAAAATTTTCCGCGGAAGATCGAGGAAAAACCCGAAAAATCGTTGACGAATTCCGAAGAATATTATATAATGATAGCGTCTTTTAGGGGAGTAGTTCAATGGTAGAGCAACGGTCTCCAAAACCGTCTGTTGCGTGTTCGAGTCGCGTCTCCCCTGCCAAAAAGAGGGACGGAAATGAAGAATTTCCGTCCCTCTTTTTCATAACGGTCCCGGGGCTTGAGTTGCGCCTGTTGCAGAAAAAGCGGTCGCGTCAAAGCCTTCAAGAGGCGGACAAGGGGCATTATCGCCGAGCCGGTCCGCGGGTCGAATAAATTTGTAAGGTGAACGAAATTGGGCTGATAGAAAAGGAGTGGTGCGCGCCGGGGCTTTGAACGGACGAATGACTCAGACTTTTCCGAGGCGTTCAAGAGGCGGGCAGGTGTCCGAGAATGCGCCGAAATGGCCGCGCGTTTGAGGGACTGTGGAAACGTCGAGATCGCCAAGTATCTAAAGCGAGAAGGTAAGGGCAACCGCTGAACTCGCGAATTGGCAACAGCGCATTGTGCGGACAAAAAATCCAGCTTGGATTTGAGGAGTTCAGGAGGTGGGCAAGCGGCCGTAGGGAGCGCCGAAGTAGTCGATAGTTCCGAGCGGTCGTAGGAATGTCGAGAAAGCCAAGGATCCAAAGCGAGAAGGCAAGGGTAATCGTCGGGCTCGCGAACGGGCAACAGGGCTTTGAACGGACGAACCGAGCTTGGATTTGAGGAGTTTAGGAGGCGGGCAGGTGTCCGAGAAGCGCCCCGAAATTGTCGAGAGTTTCGAGCGGCCGTGGAAGCGTCAAGAAAGCCAAGGATCAAAAGTGAAACGGTAAGGGCAATCGTCGGGCTTGCGAACAGGCCATCGAGGCTTTAAGCGGATGAAGTCGCGTTTCTTGCAAATGGGCAATGCGGCTTTGAATGTACAAGAAAGTATAGACAGCCACCAAAGCTTGCAACGGCGCGCCTGGAAGCAAATTGGCGCAGAGAAGCAAATTTTGAAACAAAATACGGTCAAAAAACAGAGTTGAAATGGCGCTTGCAAAGGGGCGAAAAGCTCCGAAAAATGACGGGATTTGCCGAAAAATCGTTAAATATTGAACAAAGAAGAGGCATTTTAGACAAATTTATTCTAAAATGTAGGAGAAAACATTGCGCCTTTTATCTGTATCTTGACAATCACGAAGTTTCGTGATATATTTTCTTACAATATTTTTATTGTTGAAAAGGAAAACGCGAAGCATGTTGAGCGAAAAGATAAAGCAAGTGCGGCGGGAGCATCATCTTTCTCAGGAGAAATTCGCGGAAAAACTTGATATTTCTCGCTCCACTGTGTGCCGTTGGGAAAAAGGCACGAGCAATCCGAAGCCTCGGCAAATGGAGATTTTGATTTCAAAATACGGACTGCCTACCGAGGAAAATACAGAAGAAATTGAACAAGATGAAAATGACATAGCGATTGCCGCCTCGGAGATCTCGCTGGAAAGAGGGAAATCCGAGGCGGCGATTTATTCTGGGGCAGCGTTTTTTCAGGATGAGAGTCTTTTTTCAAACACGTTTGGATTGATGGATCGCTATCCGCCCAGAAAACCCGTCCCAAAACGCAGCAAAAGGATTTTACCTTATACGATTTCGGTTGCGGCGGGGCTTTTTGTAATAGTAGTCATTGTTTTGACAGCGAGGGGATATGGATATAAAAACTTATTTTATTTGCACATAAATAGTAAAACTCTTTTTTGGCTTCTTTTTCTGTTTATCCTTTCTCTTTTCATATTGGGTTTGGTTCTTTTTTTCGTGATCAGGAAAATTAGGAATAAGCGAAAAAATGTATCAGACGGCACCGAAATGACACAAAATAATTCAATTTGAAACAGAATTTATATGGCTTCCCAGGTAGAATTTAGGCAAAATTTTTAGGAGGTCACACTTATGACAAAAACAAAGAAAGCACTTTTGGCGGTCCTTTGCACGGCGTTTGCGCTTATGTTGGCGTTTCTCTGCGTCGGATTGCCTCACAATGTCGCTCACGCGGCAGAAGCAGAAGAAGTGAAAGAAGCTGAGATCCCGCTTGAATCGGAAAACTCGGAAGTTGAACCGATGGGATTGCTTACAAAGATTTCTATTGTATTGAGAAGTGAGAACGGGGTCATCAAAGCGGTGGCTACAAATGAATTTACACTCTTTCCCGCAACGATCTCTTTGCATGTTTTTCTCTATTCATCTACGGAATTAGAGGAAAATTACAAAGATATGACTGAAGTTGCTCATAATTATATTTATGATCTCGATCAATTTCATGCTTTGGAGGCCGGTTATCCGATCAATGGAGAGCAGCGGTTCTGGCGCGGCAGGGTGCATTTCAAAATGGATGACAGCGAGTGGCAAGAAATTCTCTCCGACATCGTTTTGTTTGACGCGAACGGCAATTTTATCTATGATTATTAAGGAGAATTGACGCAAAAATTACAAATTGCAACAAAATTCGCCGAAATGATATAAAATTCGACACAAAAAATTACTACGATGATACAGACGGATGAGGGCGTCCATGTTAGAATGAACGCGTAAATCTTCCGATCGAAACATCGGAAACTGCGTTGATTTTTTGAATTTCGGCGGCTGTGGGCTCTGATTTCGCCATGCGGCGAGGAAAAACGGCTGACGGGGATCGCAACGATTTCTTTGTCTGCCGTTTTTTTCAACCCCGCGCCTCCGTTTTTCAGGTGTGAGCTGAGGAAGGTCGGGCAGTTTTTCATACAAAAGAAAAAATAAGGGGGGAAACACAAATGGAACCATTGAATGAACTTTTGGCGCATTTGACGGGGCTGATCTATGCGATCGCGGACTTGATCGAAGTTTCCGACCGCGTTTTGGCTGATTTGCAAGAATCGAAAGAGGACTGAGCGGCCGCTGCGACGTGCTGCGGGCGGCAACGAAGTTTGGACGCCGTGAAATGGATTTTGGGGCGCCGTGAAATGCGTCACGAACGAAACGAATGGTCAAAGAAGGGCCAAATGGAATGGTCAAATGGAAGGGCCAAATGGAAGGGCCGCCGCGCCTTGCTTGCAAGGCGCGGCGGCCCTTTGGTTCGTAATCCGATCGACTTTCTTTAATGAGCTGATCATTTTGGCTGGTAAGGCGTTGAAATGGACGGTCGGGCGGATCATTTTGACCGACGGTTGGCGAAATGAATCTATTTGACCGCAGTTCAGCGCAATGACGTGGCGTCAGGAAATTTTCGGGACGACGGCCAACATCACGAACGGCTCGTCCGAAATGTTTTTCTCCATATGCGCGCTCCCGCGGGGACAATAATGGCACTGCCCCGCACGGATGTACTCGTCTTTCCCGTCCAGCGTGCAGACCGCCTCGCCGGAGATCGCATAGATCACTTCCAGATCGCTCTCATGCCGGTGCAGCCCGATCGAGCAGCCCTTCTCGAGCGTGATCTGCATGACCTTCACGAGATCATCCGCATATCTCTTGACGCGCGCCACACCTTCGCCGCCGCGCATGTTCGGGATTTTTTCCTCTTCGATTTTGCTGAAATCAATCATGTTTATGCTCCTTTATCTAAATTTTTTTCAAAGATCTTCAAAAGTGTCGCTCTTATCCCGTTTGCGGTTCCCGATCAATTTGGCAAAAGTGAGAAGAAACCAGATCGTGCCCGAGATGGGCGCAAGGAGAAAGAGGACGATCGCGATCAGATCGCCGAAGTAATAACCGATCCAAAAACTTCTCTGCGCCGGGATCCGATCCGCCCGCGACGCGAAATATTCGACCGCAAGCATGAGATCGGGCAGGAGAAAGAAGGCGTACAGCGCGATGAAAACGATCGCGACGGTCCGCTCCGCCGTATCGCGCTCCGGAAGCAGGAACAGGCAGAGCGCGGCGGCGGCTCCTCCGAGCAGACAACTGAGGAAAAGAACGGTCAGAAAAAGTTTCAGGCTCGCGCGCATTCGGTTTTCCATGCTTTGCCTCCCTTGCGATCATGATACGACAAAGCGGGAAAAAAGTCAAGGAAATCGCGGACGGGCGGCGGGGAAGCGGAATATTTTTTCGCAAGTTCCGAAAAAGACTTGCTTTTTTTCTTCCGCCCTGTTATAATACAAACAACAACAGAACATTGCAGGGGAGCTTGTATCACAGGCTGAGAGGAAGGTGCGACCTTCGACCTGAAACTTGATTTGGATAATCCCAACGTAAGGAAGCAATACAGAAGTCGCGGGTTTCCGAAAGGAAGCCCGTTTTTGGAGTTTTTATGGTAAAAATCAACGGAGAAGAATACGATCTTGCGGGAGAGACTCTTTCCGATTATCTCGCTTCGGCGAACTATTCCATGGCCTTCATCGCGGTGGAGATCAACGGGCAGATCGTGCCAAAGTCTCAGATCGGCTCTGTCGTCCTTCGCGACGGCGATACGGTCGAGATCGTCTCCTTCGTCGGAGGGGGCTGAGATGCCGCTTCAAGACGATCAGAAACTGCGCTATGCTCGCCAGCTCATCCTGAAGGAGATCGGCGGGAAGGGGCAGGAAAAACTTTTGTCCGCCAAAGTCCTCGTCATCGGGGCGGGCGGGCTCGGCTCGGCGGCCATCTCCTATCTGGCGGCGGCGGGGATCGGCACAATCGGGATCGCCGACTGCGACCGGGTGGAACTTTCCAACCTCCAGCGGCAGATCCTGCATACGACGGCGCGCGTGGGGGAGGCAAAGGCCGACTCCGCCCGGAAATTCGTCGGGGAACTCAACCCGGACGTGAAGGTGGAACTTCATCCCGGCCGCGTCAACGCCGCCAATATCGCCGCGCTGATCGAGCCGTATGACTTCGTCCTTGACTGCGTGGACCGGTTCGGGACCAAATTTCTCATCAACGACGCCTGCGTGCTCGGCAAGAAGCCCTATTCCCATGCGGGGGTCGTGCGCTTTTCGGGACAGGCGTTGACCTACGTCCCCGGTCAAGGACCCTGTTTAAGGTGTCTGATCGGCTCTGTGCCGCACGGCGCGACCTGCGCCTCTGTCGGGATCGTGGGAGCCGCTGCGGCGGTTCTGGGGGGCGTACAGGCGCTTGAAACGATCAAATACTTGCTCGGGGCGGGGGAACTGCTCACGGGCAGGGTGTTTTATTTCGACGGGCTCTCGATGACGGCGCGGACGGCGGAGTTTTGCGGGCGCGATCCCGCCTGTGCGGTCTGTTCCGAGACGCCCTCGATCGTCTCTCTTTGCGAAAATGCGGCGGAATATGAAGATTGTAATTGAAAACTGTTTCGGAGGAATGGTATGAACGATAAACTTGTGATCGGCGGAAGGGAATTTTCCTCGCGTTTCATCCTCGGCTCGGGGAAGTATTCGCTCCGGCTGATCGAGGCGGCGGTCAAGGACGCCGGTGCGGAGATCATCACCCTGGCGGTCCGGCGGGCGAACACGAAGGAAAAGGAGAACATCCTCGACTATATCCCGAAGGGGGTGACCCTGCTCCCCAACACAAGCGGGGCGAGGAACGCCGAGGAAGCGGTGCGGATCGCGCGGCTCGCGAGAGAGCTCGGCTGCGGCGATTTCGTCAAGATCGAGATCATGCGGGATTCGAAATATCTCCTTCCCGACAACAACGAGACCGTCCGCGCCTGCGAGATCCTCGCCAAGGAGGGATTTGTCGTCCTTCCCTACATGTATCCCGACCTCTATGCGGCGCGGGATCTTGTCAATGCGGGGGCGGCGGCGGTCATGCCGCTGGCGGCGCCGATCGGCTCCAATAAGGGACTTGAAACCCGCGAATTCATTCGGATCCTCGTTGAGGAGATCGATCTTCCCGTCATCGTGGACGCGGGGATCGGCAGACCCTCCCAGGCTTGCGAGGCGATGGAGATGGGGGCGGCGGCGATCATGGCAAACACGGCGCTGGCGACGGCGGGGGATCTTCCGCTCATGGCTTCGGCGTTCAGAAAGGCGATCGAAGCGGGACGGCAGGCATATTGTTCGGGGCTTGGCAGGGTGCTCTCGCGCGGCGCGTCCGCGTCCGATCCGCTCACCGGCTTTTTACAGGATTGATCATGGAAAATAATTTTTTTGTGGATTCGGAATTCTTGTCCGAAGAGGCGCTCCGGAAAAAACACCGCCTCGAAAACGATCCGTCGTCGCGGACCGACCCTTCCGCCTATCTTCCCGGCATGGAGAAGATCGACTCCGGGATCTATGAGAAAGTCATGGGCGAGGTGAACTCCTTCGACGCCGCAAAATACACCGAAAAGGACGTTCTGGCGGCGCTCGGGCGCGACCGCTGTTCGATTGAGGACCTCAAAGCCCTTCTTTCGCCCGCGGCGGAGCCCTTTCTGGAGCGGATGGCGCAGCGCGCCCGCCTCGAAACGGGCAAGCATTTCGGCAACACCGTCTACCTCTTCACGCCGCTCTATATCGCAAATTATTGCGAAAATTATTGCATTTATTGCGGCTTCAACTGCTACAACCATATCAAGCGGATGAAGATGAACGAGGAGCAGATCGAGCGCGAGATGAAGATCATTGCGGAGAGCGGCATGGAAGAAGTGCTCCTTCTGACGGGGGAGAGCCGCTCGATGAGCAGCCTTGAATACATCGGGCAGGCGTGCAAGCTCGCGCGGAAGTATTTCCGCATGGTCGGGCTCGAGATCTATCCCGTCAACACCGACGAATATCGCTATCTCCATGAATGCGGCGCGGACTACGTCACCGTCTTTCAGGAGACGTATGACCCTGCAAAGTATGAGACGCTCCATCTTTTGGGGCACAAGCGGGTCTTTCCGTACCGGTTCGAGGCGCAGGAACGGGCGCTGCTCGGCGGCATGCGCGGCGTCGCCTTTGCGGCGCTGTTGGGGCTCTCCGATTTCCGGAAGGACGCCCTTGCGACCGCCCTGCATGCCTACTTTTTGCAGCGCAAATACCCGCATGCGGAGATCTCTCTCTCCTGTCCGCGCCTTCGTCCCATCATCAACAACGACAAGATCAACCCGATGGACGTGCATGAAAAACAGCTCTGCCAGATCCTCTGCGCCTACCGGATTTTTCTGCCGTATGCGGGGATCACCGTCTCCTCGCGCGAGAGCGCGAAATTCCGCAACGGGATCGTCCGGATCGCCGCGACGAAGATCTCGGCGGGCGTTTCGACGGGGGTCGGCGACCATGAAAAGAAGTACAGCGGCGCGCAGACAGCGGAGCAGGGGGATGAACAGTTCGAGATCGCCGACGGCAGAAGCCTCGAAAGGGCGTACCGCGACATCGAGGACGAGGGTCTGCAGCCCGTTCTGAACGATTATCTGTATGTTTGACGTTCTCTGCGTGACCGATCGTCGGCTTTGCCGAGAAGATTTTCTATCCCGGATCGAAAAGATCGCCCGGGCGAAGCCGTCCGCGCTCATTTTGCGCGAAAAAGACCTGACAAAAGAGGAGTATTTGTCGCTGGCGCGGGAGACGATGGGCATTTGCGCGCGCTATGGGACACCCGTAATCCTTCACAATTTTTTTGAGGAAGCGGAGTTGCTTGGCGCGGAGGCGGTCCAGCTGCCGCTCCCCGTTTTGGAGGAGCAGTTTGCGAGCGTGCGGCGGACGTTCCGGGTTTTGGGCGCGTCCTGCCACAGCGTCGCGGAGGCGCTCCAATGCGAGGCGCTCGGCTGCGATTACATTGTCGCGGGGCACATTTTCGATACAGACTGCAAAAAAGGCCTTCCGGGCAGGGGGCTGGAGTTTCTTCGCGGCGTCTGCGAGCGGGTGAGGATCCCCGTCTTTGCGATCGGGGGGATTACGGCGGAAAACGCTGGGGCGGTGAAAGCCGCGGGCGCGCGCGGCGTTTGTGTCATGAGCAGCGCGATGACCTGCGAAAATGTGCAGGAATATATTAATAAATTGAGAAATATATGAAATTTCAGCGAGAACAACTGCTTTTATACGCGATAACGGACCGAAAATGCGCTCCGTCGGTTCCACTTTTGGAACAAGTTCGGCAGGCACTCGAAGGCGGCGCGACGATCATTCAGCTCCGGGAAAAGGAGCTGCGCGGGGAGGAACTTTTGCGCGAAGCGGTCGAGATCGGGGCGCTTTGTCGGGCGTTCGGAGTGCCGTTCATCCTCAATGACGATGTGGATCTGGCGCTGCGCTGCGGCGCGGACGGGGTGCATGTCGGGATCGAGGACCGGCCCGTCGGGGAGATCCGCAAGGCTGTCTCGAGGGATTTTATCGTCGGCGCGACGGCGAAAACGGTGCAGCAGGCGCTGGCCGCCGAGCACGCGGGGGCGGATTATCTCGGCGTCGGCGCGATTTTTCCTTCGCCGACAAAGCCGAATGCCGTCCGCGTCACGAAAGAGGAACTCAAACAGATCGGAGACGCGGTAAAGATCCCGACGGTTGCGATCGGCGGCCTCACGCTTGCCAATATTGGGACATTGAAGGGGTGCGGGATGAGCGGATTTGCGCTCGTTTCGGCGATTTTCGGGGTAAAAGACATTGTTGCTGAGACAAAAAAGCTGAAAGAGGAAGCAGAGCGACTGATCAAAAGAGAAAATTAACAATATAAAGTGTAGTGTGTCAGACATAGTACACAAAATATAGTAAAATTTGAGAAAATTGCCCAAAGGGCGTTTTCAGCGGCGTATCGGGGGCACCACCTTCCGCCGCTCAATAAAAATAATACAAGGAGATGGTATGAAAGCTGTATTATCGATCGCCGGAAGCGATTCCTGCGGAGGCGCTGGCATTCAGGCAGACATCAAAACGATGACGATGAATGGGGTTTTTTCGATGAGCGCGATCACCGCGCTGACAGCGCAGAACACCATGGGGGTTTTGGATGTCTCGGAGGTAACGCCGCATTTTCTGCGGGAGCAGATCGACGCGGTGTTCGAGGATCTCCCGCCCGGCGCCGTGAAGGTCGGCATGGTAAGTTCGAAGGAGCTGATCGAAACGATCGCGGAAAGACTGAGTTTTTTTCAGGCGCAAAACATCGTTGTGGACCCGGTCATGGTCTCGAGTTCGGGGACGAGGCTTCTAAAAGAGGACGCTTTGACGGCACTTGAGGAAAAATTGTTTTCGATTGCGGATCTTTTGACGCCGAATTTGCCCGAAGCAGAAATTTTAGCGGGGCTGCACATTGAAAGTGCCGCGGATATGGAGTGGGCGGCGAAGAAGATTGCGGAAAATTTCGGCTGCGCCGTGCTCGTAAAAGGTGGGCATACAGTCGGAGACGCGAATGACTGCCTGTATTTTGATGGAGCAGTCGAATGGATCCCGGGCGTTCGGATCGGAAACCGAGACGCGCACGGCACGGGGTGTACGCTTTCCGCCGCGATCGCTGCGAACCTTGCAAAGGGCTATCCGCTTCCGGAATCGGTGAAGCGTGCAAAACGCTATCTTTCCGGAGCGCTGGCGTCGGGGATCGAGTTGGGTAAGGGGAGTTTACTTCTTAACCACCTGTTTGATTTGAAATCGGAATTTGCCAATTAAAGAACAATATATGGTGTACTATTTCAGACACAGTACACAAAATAAAGTAAAAATTTTAAGGAGATAATCATGAGAAACTATAAAACCCAGATGGAAGCGGCGAAAAATGGGATCGTAACGCCCGAAATGGAGATCGTCGCAAAAAAGGAATTTTTAAGCGCGGAGACCATCCGTGAACGGGTCGCCGAAGGCGTTGTCGCGATCCCCTGTAACGTCAATCATAAGTCGCTTTCGCCTGAAGGGATCGGCATGGGGCTGAAAACAAAGATCAATGTCAACCTCGGGATCTCGGGCGACTGCAAAAATTACGATGTGGAAATGCAGAAGGTGGACGCTGCGATCTCGTTCGGCGCCGAGGCGATCATGGATCTGAGCAACTACGGCAAGACCAACACCTTCCGCCGCGAACTTATCAAGAAATCGCCTGCGATGATCGGGACCGTGCCCATGTATGACGCGATCGGCTATCTTGAAAAGGATCTTCTCGAGATCAAGGCGGAGGATTTTCTCCGCGTCGTCCGCGCCCATGCGGAGGAGGGCGTCGATTTCATGACGATCCATGCCGGGATCAATCGCCGGGCGATCGAAGCGTTCCGCCGTGATAAGCGCAGAATGAACATCGTCTCCCGCGGCGGCTCTTTGCTCTTTGCCTGGATGATGATGACGGGCAATGAGAATCCCTTCTATGAATATTACGATCAAGTGCTCGATATTTTGAATGAATATGATGTGACGATCAGTTTGGGTGACGCACTTCGTCCCGGCTGTATCGACGACAGCACGGACGGCGGGCAGATTGCGGAGCTCATCGAGCTGGGCGCGCTCACCGAGCGGGCTTGGGCGCGGAACGTTCAGGTGCTCGTCGAAGGCCCCGGGCACATGGCGATGAACGAGATCGAGGCGAACATGAAGCTGCAAAAGCGGATCTGTCATAATGCGCCGTTTTATGTGCTCGGCCCGCTCGTTACGGACATCGCGCCGGGGTATGACCATATCACTTCTGCGATCGGCGGGGCGATCGCGGCGGCGAGCGGTGCGGACTTTTTGTGCTATGTGACGCCGGCGGAGCACTTGCGGCTGCCCGATCTTAACGACGTGAAGGAAGGGATCATCGCAAGCAGGATCGCTGCGCATGCCGCGGACATTGCGAAGGGGATCCCGCACGCGCGGGAGCGGGACAACGAAATGTCCGACGCCCGCCATGCGCTCGATTGGGAGAAGATGTTTTCGCTGGCGCTTGATCCCGAGAAGGCAAAGCGGTATTATGAGAGCACGCCGCCTGCGGAGCGGCATACTTGTTCGATGTGCGGCAAGATGTGTGCGGTTCGCACGACGAACATGATCCTCGAGGGCAAGGAAGTCAAATTCTGCACCGAGAAATAACGATCGAGAAATGGGGAGCGGCGTTTCGCATGGGTTCGGAATTTTGATAAGCCCGGGCCGCAGCGGAACGCCGCTCTTTTTTCAAATGTTTCGAGGAAAGATCAGCTGCGCATAGTTGCTTTGGCATTTTGCGGGAGACTTCGAACTTTCGCACACTTTTTTTCGCCTTTCAAGCGAAAAAAGCAGGATGTTCTACTGTCCGGGCCGTTTGAAAGGCAAAAAAGCAGGGAGCGCTTTTGTCTCTTTGATCGGGCTGAGCGGAGCGCCGCTCTTTTCTACTGAAGGTTTCGAGGAAAGGTCGGCTGCGCAAAGCGGCTTTGACATTTTGCGGGAGCAATCCGAACTTTTGCGCGCGTCTTTTCCGTTTGAAAGGCGAAAAAAGCAGGAAGCTCTACTGTCCGGGCCGTTTGAGTGTCAAAAAAGCAGAAGATCTACTGTCCAGACCATTCGAATGCTGAAAAAGTAGGAATATTTTTGCCTTTGCCGTTTTCGTTTACTCGAGCCATGGCAAAATGGCCGCTTTTTTCATTTTTCAAAGGTTTCGAGAAAGATCGGCTGCGCAAAGCGGTTTTGGCATTTTTCGGAAGTCAACCGAATTTTTTCCGCGCCGTCCGGTCCGTAAGCAGGAGCGTTTTTGCCTCTGCCGTTTTCGTTTTGATCGGGCCGTGGCGAAGCGCCGCTCTTTTTTGAAGCGGCCGCTCCTTTGAAGCGTTTAAGGGAAGATCGGTTGCGCAAAGAAAAAACGAAACGAATGCGAATTCGTTGACAGGCGTATCTTTTTATGTTACAATACAAATTGCGGCGAAAAGCCGCAGGTTTCGTCGATAAAAAATGAAGTGGAGGTCAGAATGTCTAAAAAACAGCTTATGACGGGGAACGAAGCGATCGCGCGCGGCGTCTTTGAAGCCGGCGTCCGTTTTGCCGCTGCGTATCCCGGAACACCCAGCACGGAGATCCTGGAAAACATCTCTTCGTACCGGGAAATTTCCGCGCAATGGTCGCCGAACGAAAAAGTCGCTCTGGAGGCGGCTTACGGGGCGTCCGTCGGCGGCGTGCGCAGCTTCGCGAGCATGAAACACGTTGGGCTCAACGTTGCGGCCGATCCGTTCTTCACGGTCGCCTACACGGGCGGGAACGCGGGGCTCGTCGTCGTCACGGCAGACGAGCCGGGACAGCATTCGTCCCAGAACGAACAGGACAACCGGAACTATGCGCGCCATGCAAAGGTGCCCATGTTTGAGCCTTCCGATTCTTCGGAATGCAAGGCGATGACGAAGTTCGCCTTTGAAATGAGCGAAACGTACGAGACGCCCGTGCTCATCCGCGTGACGACCCGCGTCTGCCATTCCAAGAGCCTTGTCGAGCTCGAAGAGAGGGCGGAGCGTCCGATCGTCCCTTACGTCAAGAACGCGCAAAAGTACGTCTGCGTGCCCGCGAACGCGCGGGTCTGCCGCGCCGAAGTCGAAAAACGGCTCGACGCACTCAAAATTTATTCGGATAACTGCCCCTGGAACTACATCGAGGACAACGGCGCAAAGGTGGGAGTCATCGCAAGCGGCATGGCGATCAACTATGCAAAGGAAGTATTCGGCGGCGAGGCGAACTATCTCAAGATCGGTTTCAGCTTTCCGCTGCCCATGGGGCTCATGAAGAAATTCCTGCAGGGGCTTGAAAAGGTGTATGTGGTCGAGGAGAACGACCCGATCCTCGAAGAGGCGGTGAGAATGCTCGGCGCAGGGGACATTTTGTACGGAAAATATGCTCCCGACGGAACGAGATTCTTCCCCGCATTCGGCGAACTCACTTCGGACGTGCTGCGGAAAGCCGTCACGGGCAAAGAGATCCCCGCAAGGGACTTCGACCGCACGAAGATCGTCGCGCGTCCCCCCGCACTCTGCGCGGGCTGCCCGCACCGGGGATTCTTCTTTGAACTCGGAAAGCGGAAAGATCTCATCGTCTCGGGCGACATCGGTTGCTATACGCTCGGCTATGCCGCACCCTATAACGCCATGGACTGCAACTGCTGCATGGGTGCTTCGGTCAGCGGCGCGAATGGGATCCAGAAGGCGCTCGATATGGTCGAGGGGAACACGAAGCGCGTCGTTGGTGTCTTGGGAGATTCCACCTTCTTCCACAGCGGCATGACGTCGCTGCTCGACATCGTTTACAACAAGGGCAATGCGATCACGGTCATCCTCGACAACCGGATTACCGGCATGACGGGTCACCAGCAGAACCCCGGCACCGGCTTCACGGCGCAGGGAGAGGAGACGAAGATCGTGAACATCGAGGGGATCGTCCGGGCGCTCGGGATCGAGCACGTCCGGGTCATCGACCCCAACGATCTGAAACTCGTGCGCGAGACCCTCGACTGGGCGGTCTCTTTGAAGGAGCCGAGCGTCATCATCACCCGCTATCCTTGCGTGCTCAAAAAGATGAGCCTGTACGACAAGAACGAGTGGCCCGACGCCTATAAGGAGAAGTGCGAAGTGGAGACGGAGAAGTGTATCGGCTGCAAGGCTTGCCTGAAAAGCGGCTGCCCTGCGATCTCGGTCAAGGATAAAAAGGCGTTCATCGACAAGACGATGTGCGTAGGCTGCACGGTCTGCAAGCAGATCTGCCCGAAAGCGGCGATCAAAGGAGGTCAGGTATGACGAAAAACATTCTTCTCGTGGGCGTCGGCGGACAGGGCACGATCCTCGCGAGCAAAATTTTAACGCTCGGGCTCCAGAAGGCAAATTACGACGTGAAGATGAGCGAGATCCACGGTATGAGCCAGCGCGGCGGCTCGGTCACGTCGCATATCCGCTATTCGAAGGAGAAGGTCTTTTCTCCCGTCATCGAGCTCGGGCAGGCGGACGTGCTCGTCGCGTTCGAAAAGATGGAGGCTCTGCGCTATCTTGACTATCTCAAAGAGGGCGGCAAGGTCTTTGTCAACGATTTTGAGATCCCCGGTATCCCGATCACTTCGGGACAGACCGAATATCCGAAGGGGATCCTCGAAGAGCTCAAGCGCTGTGCGGACACCACGGTCATCGAAGCCGACAAAGAGGCGGAGAAGATCGGAAACAGCAAGGTCATGAACATGATCCTGCTTGGAACGATCATCGGCTCCATGCATTTGACCGAGATCGATTGGGACACCATCCTTTCGGAGAACGTCAAGCCGCAGTTTTTGGAGCTCAACAAGCTGGCGATCCGCCGCGGGATCGAGCTTGCGAGGTAAAAGATGAAAGTTTTGCTCTTTAACGGGAGCCCGCGGGCGCACGGCTGCACGTTCACCGCGCTCTCGGTCATCGCTTCTCTTTTGAACGAAGAGGGGATCGACACCGAGATCTTGCAGATCGGGAACACTCCCGTGCAGGATTGTATCGGCTGCCGCAGCTGTGCAAAGACAAGGAAATGCATCTTTGCAGACGATTGCGTGAACGGCTGGCTCGAAAAGGCGAAGGAGGCGGACGGGTTCGTGTTCGGCACGCCCGTCTACTATGCACATCCGTCGGGGCGGCTCCTTTCCGCGATGGACCGGATGTTCTTTGCGGGCAGGGAGAATTTCGAAAAGAAACCGGGTGCGGTGATCGCCTCGGCAAGAAGGGCGGGCACGACCGCCTCGCTCGACGCCGTCGCGAAACATCTCGGGATCTCGGAAATGCCGATCGTCTCGTCCTCGTATTGGAACATGGTCCACGGCAATTCGCCCGAGGAAGTCATGCGGGACGAAGAGGGCCTGCAAACCATGCGGAATCTTTCCCGGAATTTGGCATGGCTCCTCAAATGCGTCGAGGCGGGCAAACGGGCGGGCGTCGAGCCGCCAAAGAGCGAGTTCGGGGCAAATACCAATTTTATCAGATGATTTTAAGATGAAAAGCGGCTCCGCAAGGAAGCGGAGCCGTTTTTTTATACCTTTTTAATCATTTTTGCCGTATTTTTATGCGGAAAATTTTTTACTCAGATTTTGCCGAACATTTTTTCGGACAGCGACGTTTTTCCGCCGCTTTTTTCGAGATTTTTCTGCGTAAGCGGCGAGTTTTTTCGGTTTATTCGAGCTTTTCGAAGTCGGACGCGCCGTGTTTGCAGAGGGGACAGACAAAATCTTCGGGCAGATTTTCTCCCTCGTACACATAGCCGCAGACTTTGCAGACCCAGCCCTTTTTGCCTTCCGTCTCGGGGCGCGGCTTGACGTTCTCCTGATAATAGGTGTAGCTCATCGTCTCGGCGTCGGAGATCACCCGCGACTCCGTGACCGTGCAAACGAACATCCCATGCGTCTCGAAGTCGATATAGCGCTCGACTTTGAGGGACATGAACGCATTGATATAGCGGGGCAGGAAGAGCAGCCCGTTTTCCGAGCGCAGCCGCTCGTCGAGATCGGCGAATTTATCGACATCTCTGCCGCTGTGGAAGCCGAAGCGCTCGAACACGCGGAAGGGGGCGTCCACCGACAGGCAGTTCACGTTGAGCACGCCCGTCTTTTTGATGAGATCGTGGGAAAAATTCGCTTTGTTGATCGCGACGCCGATCCGGTTGGGGGAGCTTGTCAGCTGGGTCACGGCATTGACGATAAAGCCGTTGTCCCGTTCCCCGTCGCGGCAGGTGACGACGTACAGCCCGTAGCCGATTTTGAAGAGCGCGGAAAGATCGTTCTTGTCGGCATGATCGGAGCGGGCGATATAGTCCCTGCAAAATTCTTCGGCGAGCGCCTCGAGCTGCGCCGTCGATTCGGCGTTCAGCGCGGAGAGGATCCGCACATTGTTTTCGGAGAAGGTGAGGTTCTTGCACGGTTCGAGCATGGAACGCATGACCTTTGCGGCAGTCGGCGCCCAGCTTCCGTTCTCGATGAACGCGACGTGCCGGCTCTGGAAGTTGCGCTCGACAAGATGATGGAGAAAATCGCGCATGGGCGGGAAGATCTCGGAGTTATAGGTCGTCGTTGCGAGGATGATCTTGCCGTAGCGGAAAGCGTCCTCGACGGCTTCCGCCATGTCGTCCCGCGCAAGGTCGGCGATCGCCACCTTCGGGCAGCCTTTTTCCTCGAGTTTTTCCTTCAAGAGCTCGACCGCAGCCTCGGTATGCCCGTAGACCGACGTATAGGCGATGAAAATGCCGTCGCTCTCGATCCCGTAGGACGACCAGAGCTGATAAAGATTGAGATAATACCCCAAATTTTCATGGAGAACGGGGCCGTGAAGGGGACAGATCTTTTCGATCTCGATCGCGGCGGCTTTTTTGAGGAGCGCCTGCACCTGCGCGCCGTATTTTCCGACGATGCCGAAATAATACCGCCGCGCCTCGCAGGCCCAATCCTCCTCGATGTCCAGAGCGCCGAATTTTCCGAACGCGTCCGCCGAGAAGAGGACCTTGTCCGTCGCGTCGTAGGTGAGCATGACCTCGGGCCAGTGGACCATGGGCGCCGCGATGAATTCGAGCTTGTGTTTCCCAAGCGGCAAAGCGTTACCCTCTGCGATCACGATCCGCCGGTCCGAAAAATCGGTGCCGAGGAACTGTTCCATCATCTTGAACGCCTTGGCGGACGAGACGATCGTGGCCTTCGGGAAAGCCGTCATGAAGGCGAGGATACTGCCCGAATGGTCGGGCTCCATGTGCTGGACGATGAGATAGTCGGGCGTTTTGCCGTTTAAGACGTCCTTCAAATTTTTGAGCCAAACGTGCGTAAAGCGGGCGTCCACCGTGTCCATGACGGCGATCTCCTCGTCGAAAATGACGTAGGAGTTGTACGCGACGCCGTTCGGGACCTTATATTGTCCCTCGAACAGGTCGATCTCATGATCGTTGACGCCGATATAGCGAATGTCTGCCGTGATATTCATATTCGATCTGCCTCCTTTTTGGAAAAGTATACCAGATTATTTCCCGCTTGTCAAGCGCGGGAAAAGCGGAAATGTTCCTCGGAGAAATCTATCAAAAATGTAAACCGAATGCAAACCAAATGCAAACCGATAGTTTATGGACAAGGAAGAAGTTTCGGAATAAAATGAGGAAAAAATCAGGAGGTGTATGATGAAAAAAACTGCTTGCTTTGCGATTGCGGTCGCGGCGATCTGTATGGCGACCGGTCTGAGTGCCTGCACGGAAGAGAAAAATTGGGGCGAGAGCGCGTCGATGGGCTATACCAAAAGCCTATCGAAGAGCCTGATCATCTTTGACGAGCAGGAATTTTCACCTGATAACGCTTATGCCACGGTGTATTTTGGCTCGAGTTTCTTGGATGATCCGAGGGTTTGGGAGGCTCACATCGACGCATATTCCTATGCCTTTTTTATCGGAGAGTCAACGGAGGATTTCGTGCGCGACATGGGATATTTTTGGCGGGAGTACGATACAGGCGTTTCTATTTTTGATGAGATCATCTCAAGGCCGTTCGAGGAAATGTCTACCGTCAGCGCATTGTCGAAGCCGGTGTGCGTTGTCCACGGCGAGCGGGGAAAGGAAGGATATGTATCGAACAAATATGGTCTCGATGAGACCTATAACAAAGAAACGGGAGAGCTTTTGACTTTGAAGTTTCTCTATTCCAAGCATGTCAAACTTCCGGAAGATCTCTTTGAGGAAGAAGGGGAACTGGCTTTCATTTATTCGGTGCCGATGGGGATGGGCGATAGCAATGGAGATCGCTGGTTCAACGGCGGCGCCGGAGACCAAGAAACCGTGAACGTTCATTATGAAAAGAAGGACGGCATGGTGAAGCTGGATCAAAAGGTCGTATATGACAGAAAAATGTTCTCAAATGTGAAGTTCTTGGACCTGGAAGAACAATCGTAAAAGCAAAAAAATGAAATTAGAAAATTTTTTTCCGCAGAGGCCTTGACTTGTGTTGTGATCTATGATAGAATACAAAAAAATGGGTGAAATCAAAAGATATGGGTCCCTTTGGAGAAAAAATTTATCGGCTTCGGAGAGAAAGAGGGCTGACGCAGGAAAAACTCGCCGAAAAGTTAGACGTATCGCGGCAAACGGTCTATAAATGGGAAACCGATCGGGCATGCCCGACCATGGAAAAACTGGTGGAGATCAGCAAACTTTTTCAGGTCCCCATGTCGGTTTTTTTCGAGGACGAGCATGCCTTATCGGAGCCGCCTTCGGAAGAAGTTCCGAAGGAAGCGGACAGAAGATCCGATCAAAGCGTTTCGAGCGTTTCCCACTGGGGAAAGATCATTCTTCTTTCCGTGATTTTGCTTGTGGCAATCTTAATATTTACTCTGCTGCTTATCATTCTTGGAACAGGTGTATTTCCCTTGGATCAAGGAGATCATTTATCATTTGCGGTCGGTTCTTCTTGGTATTTTTCTCCTGAATTTATTTTTTGGACAATTTTTTGCTTGGCGATTGTGATCGTTGGAGTTTTGATTTATCTGATCGTCCGACTTGCGCTCAAAAGGCGAAAATCCCGCCGTCTGCCTCATGAAGAAAAGGAGCGGAAATGAAGAAGGGGGAAGAAGTGCCTTAAATCGATTAAAGACGTAAACTATTAGAAGGCTTCGCAGATCTCTGCGGAGCCTTCTAATAGCGGAGCCTTCTAATATCAGGTACAGTATCTCAGAAGAAAGTTTTATAGACTTTTATACGAGTGATGATAATGAGATCAAGAAGACAGCCCGCTCTATAAAAAATTTTTTAGAAACATGGTTTCCCAAAAAGATTTCGAAGATGACCTCGAATGGACCGAGCAAATTGCCGACAAAAAGCTGTATTACGCACTCAAACGCTTAACGTCAGATGAGTTACAGATATTGACAAAATACGTCATTTTGGGATTGCTTCAAAAAGATATAGCGGCTTCAAAAGGTGTCAGTCATCAAGCAATCTCAAAGAAAATTTCGAAAATCAAAAAAAGTTGAAAAATGGTTGTGAAAAAGTTTTTACCTGTTACGGAAAATTCAAAGATCTTTAATTCGTTGTCTGAAGTCATAGAGTTGCAATCTTCTTGACATTCAAAAAGTTTCTACAAATGGGCGAAAAGGGAGGCAAATAATCGTCGGGACGACAATTAAAAATATCGAGAAGTACTTGCAATTTCCCGAGAATGTGATATCATATAAGTGGTATCGTATCTGAAGAAGAAAAATATGGGGCGGAATGCTTCTGCGGCCGCTCCGTCAACACTGACGGCTCCCGCTGCCTCACCTTCGCAAGAGGCTGAAAGAAGAGGGGGCTGTTCTCAAATAAAAATAATTTATCAGCTTAAATTAAAAGGAGGGATCGAATATGAAGGCAAAAAAAATTTTACTTCTCTTCATTGCAGCGCTCATGGTGTTCTCGGCCTCCTCTTGCAACGAAAAAGAGTCGGAAGCGGAGGGATATAACGGAGTTTGGTATTACGACTCCGAATATCATTGGCGCGACCCTGACGAGAACGGCGACAATTGGAAAGACAAACACAATTTTGTAAACGACGTCTGCCATCTGTGCGGGTATTCGAGAAAGACGGGTACAGTAGACCCGGGTGCGACAAAGCCGTCGGATGGCACGGGCTCATCGTCTGGCGAAGGCGAGCCGGACATTGACGACAGTAAGCCGATGCATGACGAATTCGGAATCGGCGAGACGGTCGTCGGGGAGGATGGGTTCTCGTATACTGTGGTCTTTGGAAACGACTCTTCGGCAACCTATTCCATCGGGATCGGCAATCATAAAGGTTTGACAACATTGGATATTCCCGCAACCTTCAAAGGAGTAGCCGTCACCGCGATAGACGATTACGGTTTCAAAAACGAGAAGTCTTTGACGACCGTTCATATCCCGGAGTCTGTCAAGGTCATTGGCTACGAGGCGTTTGCCCACTGCACCTCGCTTCAGGAAATCGTCATACCAAACTCGGTCACTTTCATGGATCACAGGGCGTTTTTGGAGTGCTCGAGCCTAAAAAAGGTGACCCTCTCCAATCAGCTCAAAAACTTGTACGCAAGAACCTTTTATCGGTGCGCCCTCGAAGAGGTCAAATTTCCCGAGGGGCTCGAGTATGTGGCGAAGAGCTGCTTCTCGCAATGCCTTTCGCTGAAAACCCTGTATGTTTCCTCCACGATCAAATCGTTGGACGGCGAAGCGTTCTTCCATTGCCCGATCACAAAGGTCGTGGCGCATAACTTAAAAGATTGGATGGCCATAGACTTTTCGGGATCCCCCTTAATAAAGGGCGGAGATCTGTACTTCAATGAGACCGGAGAAGAAGTGCTCCTTACCAAGGTAGATTTACCCGAAGGCACGGAAAGGATCAAAAAATTTGTATTCAATAACTGCAGTTCACTCGAAAGTGTGACGATCCCCGACTCGGTCACCGAAATCGGGATCCGCGCCTTTGAGGGGTGCGATAAGTTGAAAGAAATAAAAGCAAACGGCGTGAAGGTTGTCGAAGATCAGACCTTTCAAAGCATGAAAGGTCTTGAAACGGTCTCTCTAATGGGGGCGGAGACGCTGGAGCGCGAGGTGTTTTTCATGTGTTCCAACCTCAAAGAAGTTCACTTGGGCGCGGGGCTTCACAGCATCGGACAGCGCTGCTTTGTCGAAACCGCGCTCAAAGATATCTATTTCGACGGCACTCAGGAGGAATGGGATAGCATTGGGAAGTTCGGCATGCTCGGCAATACGGGGGCGGGCGATTGTTGGAACTACGGTTTAGGCAAGTACAACGTCCATCTGAAAGACAACATAACGATCGAGGAAGAAGGCGCGGTCTATAAAGGATAACATTTGCAAATTCAATTAAAGGAGGAGCAAGATGGAAGATATCTTCAAAAAATATTACAAACGGTTAAAACGAATCGCGATTTTGAAATCCATCTGTCTTTCTGTCATTTTCGGTTTCGGCGTAAACTTTTTCGTGGCGCTCATCATGCTGTTTCTCGATTTAAGCGTGGGAGTTGTGCTCGGGATTTCGATCGGTTCGGTCGTCCTCGCAATTGGATGTGCCGCACCGCTCCTGTATCACTTTAAGTTTAAGCCAACCATAAAAAGTATGGCATCGGCGCTCGACAGGCAGGGGCTCGAAGAGCGCATGGTCACGATGGTGGAGCTTGAAAACGACGACTCGAACATTGCGCAAATGCAGCGGGAAAACGCCGTAAAAAAGCTCGAAGGCGTCAATCCCAAGAGTTTACGGTTTGTCCTGCCCACGATCGCGGTCGTGTTGATTTCGGTGGCGACGATCCTCGGCGTATCCATGACGACGTTGTCAACGCTCTCTGCCGCAGACATCATCCAAATGCCTCACCAAGATGTCGAACAGGAAGAACCAGAAGACCCCGAAAATCCGGAGGAACCCGATGAGGAAGAGGAGAAGGTCAGCGTACTCTACGAGGCGGGCGAGCACGGCAGGGTGGAAGGCGAGCTTTTTCAGGAGTTTGAAAAAGGCGGCAGCGCCAAGGCGGTCGTCGCGATCCCCGAAGAGGGCTATGTGTTCAGCTTTTGGTCGGACGGTGTCTTCACTGCCGAGCGGCAGGATCAAAACGTCATGTCCAGCTTTTCCGTGACGGCGATCTTTGCCAAGGAAATTGTTGTCGGTCCCGGGGAAGAAGGGGGCGGACAAGAGGGCGGCAACGCGGGCAGCGGCCAACAGGGCGGCGGCCAGCAGAGCGGCGGCGCAGGCGACGGCCAAGAAGGGGAAGGCGGCGGTGAAGGCGAAGGTCAAGACGGCGAAGGGGAAGGCGGCGGTGGCGCAAGCGGCTCGACCGCAAAGGACAACAACACCGTGATCGACGGAAACACCGATTACCATAACGAGATCGACTATGAGGCCGCGAAGGACGCCATCTTAAAAGACGATACTCTTGCGCAAGAAGAGAAGGATATGCTTCTGAAATATCTCGAAACGCTCATGGAGGACTCGAAAAACAATCAATGAAAAATTTTCTCAACGATGAATTTTTCGATCGGCTTGAAGTGCTGTCGCTCAATTTCAAATCGAGTCTGATGGGGATTTTCGGCGGTACGCACAGAATAAAGTCCTACGGCCAGACGGTTGAGTTTGCGGATTTCAGAGAATACCTTCTCGGGGACGACATAAGAAAAATCGATTGGAACCTTTTCGCCCGTTTCGGGAAATACTTCATCAAACTCTTCACCGATGAACGCCGCATGCACATCAGGATCTTTCTCGACTGCTCCCGCTCGATGGGGGCGGTCCGGGAAAAAGCGGAATACGCAATCAGCGTTGCCGCGGCATTCGGGTATCTTGCCGTACGGAATATGGATAAGGTCAGTTTTTATCTGATCAACGAGGACAAGTGTGAAAATCCGTTCGGCTATTTGGTCGGGAAGAACGCCTTTTTTTCGGTGATCGAAAACCTCGCGAAAATCAAATTCGATGGCGACGCCAAAATAAGCGACGCCATTCTCTCCATGTCCGCGCTCGGCGGCAACGACGGGATCAGCGTCATTATTTCCGATTTCTTCACGGACAACGATTGGCAAAAGGCGGTCAATTATTTAACTTTCAAAGCTCATCAGGTGCTGCTCGTTCAGACGCTTCTGCCCGACGAGATCCATCCCTCGTTCACCGGCAGATCGGAGCTCATTGACTCGGAGACCGAACATCTTGTCGACGGCAGGCATTTGCGGCTCAGGATCAGCAAGCAGATGATCTCGGCGTATTCTCAGGCGATGGACGAATATCAGGAAGAGATCAAGACCTTTTCGCGAAAACTCGGCATAGATTATCTCACCGTATCGACAGGCGTGCCCATAGAGGATATGCTGTTCAAGAGACTGCTCGACATCGGGCTGTACAGGAGGGTGACGTGATACTTCAATGGCTGGTACCCCTCGGTTTTTTGGGGTTGATAGGAATCGGCGTTCTTGTTGTGATCTACATTATACGGCCGAAGTACACAAGGCGGCTTTTGCCGAGCACCTTTATGTGGATCCGGAGTCAAAAATACCGCCGCAAAAGAATGCCCATCGAGCCGTTCCGGGATTGGCTTATCTTTCTCTTGCAGGCGCTTGCGATCACAGCCTGCGCCCTGATCATCGCCTCTCCTCACCTTGTGACCGAAGAGACCATCAAAGAGAGCAACGAACGCGTTGTCGTGATAGACGCGTCCGCGAGCATGCGCAGCAAACTCGTCAAGACGACGGGCGAAACGCGCTTCAAACGGGCAATCGATCAGACGAAACTGCTCGTTGACGAGGTGTTGATCCGGCAGGGCGGCAGTATCTCCGTCATTCTGGCGGGCAGGACTCCCGAATTTATCGTCGATGACGCGGACAGGCACAGCTATTCGGACGTCATAGACATTCTCGAACAAGCGGAATGCACCTACGGCAGTTCCGATCTCGAAGCCGCCATGCTGATGGCGGAGGATCGAGTGCTGCACAATCCTGCGGCGAAAGTGACCGTCTTTTCGGGAACGGAGCTCGGATATATGGGCGACGCGGTGACGTTTGTCAACCTCGCCGATCCGGAAAAAGAGTGGAATGTCGGAATTTATAACTGCGTCGCTTCTTACGAGCAAAACCAATATGTCTTTTATTTGGACGTGGCAGCTTACGGCAAGGTCTCTATGGACACGGTTCTCCATTTTGAAATCAAGGGGATCGACAACGGCGACGGGGCTTTTGATCTGGATCCCCTCGAAATTCCCATCAGTTTTAACGTGGACGACAACGGCGAGGAGCTGATCCAGCATGTCAATCTCGTCGTCGACCCGACAAACGAGGCGATCGGCGGCAGTCTTGACAATGTCGTGGGAAATTTCGAGGAAGTGCTCGTGCAGTTCAGAGGGCTGAACGACTCGCTGCCCGACGACGACACGATGATGGTTTACGGCGGCATTCGGGACCGCGTCGCCATCGAACACTACACATCGGACAGAAATATCTTCTTTTCCTCCGGCATAAGCTCCGTCGGGCAGCGATTTGCCGCCACGCGCGACGTCACCTTCACCTCCACCATCAGAGAGGAGGCCGCCAAGAGCAGCGGCAGCGACATTTACCTGTATGAGCACACGGTTCCCTCGAAAATCGCGGAAATGGGGCAAAGAGGTTTGCCGGACGACGGCATCACCGTATTGCTCGACCCGGATGAGGAGGCGATGAGGGAGATCGGTCCCGCGCTCGGCCTCGAATTCAAGGAGCACAAAGCGCTCGGAAAGTTTACCAATCTCACATACGGTTCGCCGCATATGCTCACCAACCGGGTCTCGGTGGAGGAGTTGGGCGTCTCCGCCTATGATCTGTACGAGGCGACGCCCGAATCGGGATTTGTGCCCGTCATGTACTGCGGCGACGACCCCGTCTTGTTCGCGAGAAATTGGCACAGTTCAAAGATCGTCGTCATGGCGTTCAGCGTAAACATGTCCAATCTCACCACAAGACCGCAGGATTTCCTCTTTCTCATGTGCAACATGATAGACTTCTACATGCCGGTCACCCTTTCGCAGTATTGCTTTGAGATCGGCGAAAAGGCGACGGTAAACTGCAAGGGTTCCTCGCTGCTCGTCCAGAATATGCGCGGGGAAACGGTTTCTCTTCTCACCGAGTTCCCCGGCGAGGTGCCCCTCGACGAGATCGGCACCTATACTTTCACGACCCGTTTTTCGTTGAACAAAGAGGACGAGGTGAGAAAGGCCTATGTCAGGACGCCCGTCATCGAGTCGAGTTTGTTCAGAATGGAGGACCTTAATTTCAGGATCATGAACTCCGAATACGTCAAAGAGATGGGGAAGGATATCTTCTTCTGGTTCGCCGTTTCCGTCGTCGTACTGCTCTTTGTCGAGTATTGGCTGCAACACCGCGATATCGTGGGGAGATAACGGAAAGGAGGATCATATGTCGGAATTCGCAATCAGATTTTCTGTAAGTCCATGGCTGTTGCTGTTGCTCATTCCCGCACTTGCCGTGCCCTTTATTCTCCATTTCAGACTGAAAAAGGAGTACCGGCGCACGCGCAACCGCATTACCGCACTCGTCTTGCACTGCGTGGCGCTCACCCTTTCTATCTTCGCCCTCGCCGGGATCTATTTTTCCTGGGAGCTCCCCAATGAGCGCAACGAGTTGGTCATTTTGGTTGACTCCTCCTTCTCCGCGGGCTCTCTTAAAGAGCGCGCCGACAAATTCGTATACGAACTTCTGGACGCAAACGACGGAAGGTGCAAGACCTCTGTCGTGACCTTCGGCTATGACCAAAAAGTCGCTTTGGAGCCCGGCATGTACGACGCGGAGGAGGCGTTTGAGACCTATCTTCATGCGCCCGCGCCCAACGATACCACCGCCACCGATATCTGTGCCGCACTCACCTTCTGCTGGGACCCGGTAAACGAGACGAGCGGCGACGACATCCCCGTCATCACCAACCCCGAGTCGGCGAGGATCGTCGTCATCAGCGACGGGATCGAGACAGACCAGCAGGCGCAGTCGGTCGTCCGCAGGATCATGATGGACGGCGTGAGAATTGACTCCACCTTTTTCGGCAGCGAACAGGTGCCCGATATGTGGATCTCGGGCGTAAAGTATCCCGAACGCAGCTTTAATGTCGGGGACCACGTCAACTTCCAGGTCGAGCTGAGAAGCGCGATCCAGGGGAATGTCACCCTTTCTCTCACTGACACGAAGGAAGAGACGGTCATCACGCCCGTTCCCATCCAGAGCACGCTGCCGATCGGCGTGACTACAATCAGCTATGATTACGTCTTTTCTTCGGCAGGTCACCACGAGATGAAATTCACCCTCACAAGCGATGAGGACCATCTCGTTCAAAACAACGTGTATTACACCTATTTCGACCTCGAAGAGGAAAGCAAGATCCTCGTGATCGAGCAGTATGAGGGCGAGTCGGCGGGCATGGAAGAACTGTTTCAAGAAAAAATTGCCTCGGGAAAAATGACGCTTGACATCCGGACAAAGCAGAAAGGGGACGACATTCCCCAAACGCTGCCCCAAATGCAGGAATACGACGAGATCATTCTCGTCAATATCGCGAGCGGCGATTTTGACAATAGCTTTTGGCAGAACCTGAAAGACTATGTCGACGTCTACGGCGGAGGTCTGTTCACCGTAGGGGGGCTCGAAAAAGACGAGAACGGCGAATACACTTACACCGAGGATTCGACGGGTCTTTTGCACGGAAAGCCACACGCCTATGATCAAGCGGATATGGAGGGCACCATCCTGCAAGAAATGCTCCCCGTCAACGTCATTGACTATAAGCCTCCGCTGGGACTGATGATCATCATCGACTGCTCCGGTTCCATGGCCGAAAAGGAGGATGAGAACGGCTCGCTCATCGACAAGGCGGTGAATGCTGCCCTCAGCTGTGTGGAAAAACTTTCGCCGAGAGATTATGTGGGAGCAACCATCATCGGCGACACGTACGAGACGCCTCTTGAAATGACGCCGATGTCCAAGAAGCCCACGGTGCTGAAAAAAATCAGAGATATCGCCAACATGTACGGCGGCAATACCAATTTGCGCAACTCGCTTTATGAGGCAGCGCGTTCGTTCAGAACGCTTCCGAAAAATGTCCGTCGCCATCATATGCTTATCATAACCGACGCCGCCCTCGGCGATGGTTACGACGCCTATTATCCTTGGAGTCTCGGCGTTCAAGACTTGCATATCACGACGACCGTTGCGATATTGGGCAACGGACATATTAACGAACGGGATCAGCAGCATTTGAACGCAAAGTGTCACAACTTCCTCGGCTCAACCGAGGAACTTCCCGATCTTTTCTGGGAGGACCTCGACTTCGACGAGGAACTCTCGGGCGCGATCAAAGAAGAGTACAATATTACCATCAATGAGCATACAGACGCGTTTGCCGGCGTAAACGAGAGTGAGCTTGAAAACATAAAGCTCGGAGGCTACTTCACCACCGCGCTCAAGGGCTATAACGATGTCAAAAACCCGCTGATCGCCGAGTATGTGCCCCTATATGCCGAGTGGAAATACGGCAAGGGAAAGGTTGGCAGCTATATGTGCGATTTAAGCGGAGAGTGGGGCAAACCGCTGCTTGAAAAAGGAAGCGGGAAAAAGCTCGTCGAGAACATTGTGTTCGGACTGATATCGACATCGGACATCGCCATGAAAACACTGGAAGCGAGGATGATAGAGGACAACTATCGAACGCAAATGAGCGTGTTCAACTTTGACAGCGAGGAGGAGCCCGACAAAAAGCTTGTGGCATATGTCGAGCACCCCAAAGGCTCGACGGGCGGTATGATAGCGCGTTTTGATTTGTCCGAGCTATCGCCCGGCGGCAACCGGTTTACCTTTGAAAATAAAGCCGAAGGGATCTATACCATAACCATTGTCAAAGTGCCGCGTTCTTTTAACGCGTTTGCGCAAGACATCGCGGCGGCGGAGCGTGCGGGCAGCGCCACCCTCAAAACATACAGGGCGTTCTCCTATTCAAAGGAGTATCTCACCGAGAGCGAAACATTCACAAACGGCAAAAATCTCATGATTGCGCTCTCATCCCGTGATGACGTTGAGGGGGAAGAGAAGTTTGTCTATGACGCTGCCATCATCATGGATAACTTCCAGCTGCTTGTCAAAGATGTCGACCCGAGAATTTATCTGTTTACCGCGGCGATCATTCTGTTGCTGCTCGGCGTTGCGGTACGCAAGTTTAGATTCAAGTGGCTCCACGAATTGTTTGCGCAGAAGAAAAATAAATCCCAAGTGAGCACCGAATAGAAAAAAGGGCGGGTTCAACCGCTCTTTTTTGACGAAATCCATACAATCTGGCAACAAAGTTGTTTGTTTCCCCTATGTCGATTGCATGGGGAGTTTTGGTATCTGTTCATTCATAAATTTACTCCTTATCCACTCCCCCTAAATTATGTAAACTTTATCCCTTCAAAATTTTTTATCCATATTGACTATATAGGTTGTGTATGCTATAATTAAACATGTATAAGTGTTTGTAGCCATATAAAGGGAGGATAATATGAAACGGAAATTCTTATTCCTTACCGTAATTACGTTAATCCTGGCTATCGGACTTGAGGCGTGCGCAAAGCCCCATGAGCACCTATACTCCGAGAGTTGGTCGAGTGACGAAACCTACCATTGGCATCAGCCTCTCTGCGACGACGCGGAACCGACCAAGGAGAAGCACACTTTTAACGAGGACAAATGTATCGTTTGCGGCTACGAGCGCGAATCGTCCGTGAAACCCGGCGAAGGCGAAAACCCCGGTGGCGAGCAAACTCCCGGCGAAGGCGAAAATCCCGGCGGCGAGCAAACTCCCGGCGAAGGCGAGAACCCCGGCGGTGAGCAAACTCCCGGCGAGGGCGAAACCCCCGGTGGCGAGCAAACTCCCGGAGAAGGTGAAAACCCCGGTGGCGAGCAAACTCCCGGCGAAGGCGAGAATCCAGGTGGCGAGCAAACTCCTGGCGAAGAACAAAACCCCGGCGGTGAAGAAGAACTTCCCGATACCGGCGACGGCGAATATGAAGAGCCCGACGAGAACGTCGATATCGAAGCTCTGCCCGATAAGACCGTAAAACCCGATCAATATTATACCAATATAGAAGACGTTTTCAAAGACGTAGAGTTCCAAGACATGACCGACGGCGCTGCGGACGTGAAAGGAGCGCAGACGCAGTCCGAGGTCGATAAGGCTTGGGCGACAATCACCCAAACGCTTCGCAACATCGAGCTCGGCAAGGGCTTCGCGTTCGGCGACATCCTCATCGACGAGAGCAGGCACCAAGCCTTCTACTCGGCAATCGCCATATGGCAGTTCAAGGGCTTGAACGGCAGTATCAATAACGCGACCAAGCTCAACGTAAAGGAAGTACTCCAGACCACGCAGTACTACGCGCCTTCCGAAAATTCTACCTACTACGCCAATATGCATGGCGCGTACGAGATGATCGACGGTCAGACGCCGAAATCATACAGAATAGAAAAGGCGGCAGCTTATGTCGCGCAGGACATCTTCGACAGCTTCAGATATCACCTCGGCGAGTTCCAATACTGCATCGGCGCGACCGAAAAAGTCACGAAAAAGTACGCCCGTAGCGGCGACTACTACTATATCCAGGTTCTGAGAGAGGTAGAGGACAGCTCGTCGGGTATCGCTCTTCCGATCAACACCACGATGCAAGCCGCTTATTATAAGGGATATTTAGTCGCATTCAGACACAATATGAAGTACCTGATTGATGGGGTCGACATGAGCAGTGACGCTTATATTCTTGTTACCGAAATCAAGGATAGCATTGCCCGCCCCCAAGAGACCTATACGCCGACCTCGGGCGCTCCCTCCTGGGTCCCCATTCCGCATAAGAACCTCGATCCCGGTAAGGACTTCACCGAGACGGATATGCAGCAAGTGACAACTGAGGACGATGCGTTTGATGCGTACAACGTCTTCGGGAACAGCGTTTCGCAGGCGGGCTATGGCTTCGACTACATCGCACCGCGCGGCGACGTTCAGCTCAAGACCAAGAACGCTTACTCCGAGACTGAAATCACCTTCGACAAGTACAGCGCCGACGGCTACCTCATCCACAAGACGACCAAGGGCAGGGACTTCGAAGCAACCGGCGAAGGTGCGGACAAAAAGACGGTCGACTGCGAACAATATCTTGACGGAAAGTACATTTACCAACGTATTAAGCGCGGAACGAAAACCGACGACGGCAAGGCGACCGAGGGGAAGTACCTGAATGAAGGCTATAGCGATTACTACTCGAACGTGCTGACCTACGACATCACCGAGAACATCATGATGCTACTTTCGGGCTATTGCGAAGCCGTCAGCGAACATCTGAACTATGACGGCAGCGGCTCATACTTGCCTGCAAAGAATTTCGAACTTTTTAAGAAGGTCTCGGGCGATTATACCATCTACCTGATCAAGTTCAGCAACAAGTCCGACGGCAGCAAAGAGAACGAACCCAATTCAACCGAATTTACCGTTTACTATGCCTTCGATTCCGCAGGTATGCTCTGCGGCGCAAGCGCTACAATAACCAACACCGATGAAAATGGCAACGCGCAAGAAACCGTTCTCGAATTCCTCGTCGGCTCCTACAAAGTTACCATCCCCGATGACTTCAAACAGTTCAAGGAAATCAAGCACACCGAAGACGTAGAAGACCCCGGACCCTACCTCGACTTCTAAAAATGCTATTCATATATGATACAATTTAAGTATAAGCGGATTACTATACAAAGGGGTTCGGCGGTGAGAAATTCAGAGAAAGGGGGTAGACGGGTATGAAAATTGCCCTTAACGATGAGTTTTTCAACAGGCTCGAGTCCCTTTCGCTGATGCTCAACGTCTCGCAGAACGGCTATTTCGGTGGCAAGAACGTTGTGCGGGCGTACGGACAGACGGTGGAATTTGCGGACTTCCGCGAATACCAGTTCGGCGACGACATCCGCAGGATCGACTGGAATTTGTACGGCAGGTTCGAAAAGCATTTCCTTCGCCTGTTCACGGACGAGCGGCAGATGCAGACGCAGATTTTTCTCGACTGCTCGGGTTCGATGGGCAAGGACCAAGAGCAAAAGGCGCGGTACGCGATCGTGGCTGCGGCGGCGTTCGGGTTCCTGACGGTGCACAACATGGATAGGCTGTCGCTTAACTTCATGCGAGGGGACAAGGCACAGAACCCGTTTGGCACGATCGTCGGGAAGAACGCGTTTTACAGGGCGATGGGTAGCCTCACGGAGTGCGACTTCGACGGTGACGTCGACATCGAAAGGTGCGTTACGCGCTGTCCCGACACGGGCAGTGGGAGTGGACTGACGGTGATAATCTCCGATTTTCTGACCGAAAGCAGTTGGAAGAAGGCGGTCGACTACCTGACATTCAAGCACCGCGACGTGCTGCTCCTGCAGGTGATGATGCCCGAGGAACTCGACCCCTCGTACGACGGCAGGATGCACCTCATCGACACCGAAACGACCGTTTTCGACGATCCGCGCAACATGAAGGTGCGTATCGGAAGGAAGCTGCTCGCGGCTTATGCAGAGGCGCTACGCAACTTCCTCACGGACATCGACGACTTCTGCAAGCGGCGGGGCGCGACCTACATCAGCGTTTCGTGCGACACACCCATCGAGCGCGTGCTGTTTGGCAAATTGTTGCAGACGGGCGTGGTAAAGTAACTGCTCTCATTCCATACACGTATAGCGAAAAACCATAAGGAGGGAAAATGAGCGTAAAAATTAAGATAGGTTGCTTAATAACGGCTCTCATTGGCATTTTCGCGCTTGACGGGTGCAATGGAAATACGGTTCACGAGCATACCTACGCGGACAAGTGGAGCTACGACGCGACCTATCACTGGCGCGAGCCGACCTGTCGCGACACTGATGAGCCGAAGGGCAAGTCCATTCACAACTTCTACAAGGGTGAGTGCACGCTCTGCCACTATCCCGACCCGAACTACGAGCCGCCGAAGACGGACGAAGACCCGAAACAGCCCGAAAAGGACCCGAACGAACCGATTGACCCCGACGATCCGACCGAAGAGCAGGCGAAACCCGACAAGGAAGAAACGCCTTCGGTAAACAACGAGGGGAAGACGATGAAGTCGAACGGGTACGAGATTACCGAGATTTTCGGCGGAGACGGCGACATCGAAGGCTATTCGGTTGCAGCGGGCGACCACCTCGGCGACTCGACCATAGATATTCCGCTCGCGTTCAAAGGCTACCCCGTCGTCAAAATCGCGAACATGGGCTTCAGCGGCAGCAAGGCGAGCAGGATAACCATTCCCAAGACAGTGCGCGAGTTTGGCTACATGGCGTTCGAAGGGTGCCGAAATCTGACCTCGATCGAGCTTCCCGACATCCTTACCGAGATGGGCGCGGAGTGCTTCAAGGACTGCGTTTCGCTCACCCATGTCACCATTCCGAACGAAGTGACGCAGATAAGGTACAAGACTTTCAGCGGTTGCACGGCGCTTGAGACCGTGATCCTTTCGGACAGCGTCGAGGAACTTCATCGCAAGGCGTTTGAGAACTGCACGGGCATGAAAACGGTCACGCTCGGCAAGGGCATCAAGTTAATTTTGCGCCAAGCCTTCTACAACTGCACGGCGTTAAGCACGATCCGCATTGCAGACCTCACGAGCTATTGCTCGATCATGACGTATGAGTACGGAAAAACGCTGCCCGCGGAGTACGCGCACCACATCTTTGACATGAGCTCGAACAGTCTCGTTACCGATCTCGTCGTGCCCGCGGAAGTCGAGAACATTGCACGCAAAGCCTTCTATAGGATAGACGACCTCGTTTCGGTCACCTTGTCCGAAGGCGTCAGAACGGCGGGTGACGACTGCTTTTCGGGCTGCAAGAACCTCAAGAGCGTCAAGCTCCCCAGCACGTTCGAGAACGTCGGCATGATGACCTTCTACGACTGCGACGCGCTGACCGACATTTATCTTCCGTCCGCGCTGCAGACCATAGGATACCGAATGTTCATGGACTGCGACAACCTCCGCACCGTCTCCATCGGGCGCGGCGTGACCTCGATAAGCAGCGAAATTTTCTCGCGGTGCATCTCTTTGGAAACCGTTACATACCGCGGCACCATAACCCAGTGGGACGCGATCGAGAAGAAGTACGATTGGAACTACCTTATGCCTTCGGTCAATGTCACGTTTAGCGGGAGTTAAAACAGTTAACCCCTAATTCATGATATACCGTGTCTCAACTAAAAGGAGGAGGAAAAAGATATGAGAAAAAATGAACTATTTAAAAAGTATTACAGAAGACTCGCGCTGATCGGGTGCGCAAAGGCGGCGATAACGGCGCTTATTACGGCGTTCATTGCGGTGTTTGCCGCGGCGATCGTCGTGCTTATTTTACACGCGAAGCTCGTTTTAGTCCTAACGGTCTGCGGGTGCACGCTCGCGGCAGCGTTCGTTTTTTCCGCACCCATATACTACTTTACGCTCTATAGACCGACGACGGCGACGATGGCGCGGCTTATAGATAGGCTCGGACTCGAGGAACGCATAGTCACGATGTGCGAGTTAGAAAAGGATCAGTCGTACATTGCGATGGCTCAGCGCGAGGACGCGAAGAACAAGTTGAGTAGAGTAAGCGCCAAGAGCCTCAAATTCAACTTTTCGCGCATGGCAATCATTTTGCTCGCGGTCAGCTTTTTGCTCAGTTCGTCCATGACGGCGGTCAGCGTATATGCCGCCACGTTACCCGAAAAACCGAGTAGTTCGATTGACGATCACGACCCGAACCACGAAGATAAGGGGGACAAGGACGACGACGAGGATCTCGAGGATCCCGACAATGCGGACGAAGAGGATCCCGAAGCGGAGTACGTTACGGTCACCTACCTCGTTCGCGACGAGGTCGGCGGCTACATCGACGGCGAAACGGTTCAGAGGATAAAGAAGGGTGAGGACGCGGAGACGGTGAAAGCCGTTGCGTTTGAAGGCTACGAATTTTACGCCTGGAGCGACGACTATATTTATTCGGAGCGCTACGACTGGGAAGTTACCGAGGATTTGACGGTCGAAGCTATTTTTGTGCCCGCGGAGAACCCCGATGAGGGCGAAGAGGGCGAGAAAGGCGACGGCATCGGCGGAAACAGCAAGCCAGGCGAAGGTGGCATGGGCGGCGAAGGTCAAGGCGGCATGGGCGAAGGCAATTTCCCGCAACAGGGTGGCGGCTACGGCGGTCATGGTCAGATCGGCGGTCAAACCGGCGAGGGCGGTCAGCCCGGTCAAGGCGGTATGGGCGGTTTCGGCGGTGAAGGCGAGAACCAAGGCAATCTCGGCGAGGGCGAAGGACCCGAAGTCGATGGTGGCGGCGGAGACGGCGAAGGCATTGGCGGCCATGGTGAAGGCGGAGACGGCGAGGGCAGTGAAGGTTCGAGCGGTCAGGGCGGTGAAAGCGAAGGCGGTCAGGGCGGCGCAGGCGGCGGCGGTCAAGGTCAGGGCGGTCCAGGCTCGGGTTCTGCGGGCGACGGCGAAGGTCAGGGCGGCATGGGCGAAGGCGAGCCTCCGATCGGCGACGAAAAGCTCGACAACGAGTTCATCACGGGCGGCGACGCGCAAGATGGCGGCACGGGCGGCATGGGCAGTACGGGCGGTCCCGTAGAAGGCGGCAGCAAGAACAACAATTCCGTAATCGACGGAAAGACGGACTATAAAGACGGCATGGGCGAGAGTTCCAAGGAAAATCTTCAAGACGACGACTCCATCCCGCCAGAAATCAAAGATCTCATTGACAAGTATCTCGACGGACTGGATCCTTAAGAGAGGTAGAATATGGCGCTTAAGTGGCTGGTGCCGTTAGGGTTTCTCGGACTCGCTGCAATTATCGTGCTGATCGTAATTTACGTCATTAAGCCGCAGTACAAAGAGAAGGTCATAACGAGCACTTACATTTGGAAAGAGGCGTTGAAACTTTGCAAAAAAACGCCTTTTGACTCCTTCAAAAGCATCTTGCTCTTTCTATCGCAAGCGCTCGCGCTCACAGCGTGTGCGCTTATTCTCGCACAGCCCAACGCCTACCTCGAGAACGCCGAAACGCCCGTAACCGAAATGGTTTACTTGGTCGATGCGTCAGCGGCGATGCAGGCGACCTATGTCGGCTATGACGAAACACGTTTCGATCGCGCGATCGACGAAATAAGGCTCGGGATCGACGACGTGCTCATGAACGGCAACGGCAAGCTTTCCGTCATTCTCGCGGACGACGAGCCGCACTACCTCATCGAAAGCGCGACCGAGGACAACTACTCCGACGTCGTTACCGCGCTCGCCGAAGCCAAGTGCTCGTTTGGCAAGTGCGACATAGACGCGGCGATGGAACTTGCGCGTTCGAGAATGGACGCCAATCCGCTCGCGAAGACCGTCGTCCTCACGGGCACCGAATACGGCATCACGGGCAACGGCGTCGAGCTTGTTCGGCTCTCGGACTATGACCGCGAGTGGAACATCGGCGTTACGAACTGCGAAGTGGGGTATGCGGGCAGCGAGTACGTCTTTCATGTTGAAGTCGCGGCTTACGGCAAGATTTCGCGCACCGAGACGCTGCACTGCCGCATTTTCGGCGCGAGCATAGGTGGGGACGAGCGCGACCTTTCGCTCGCCATTCCCGTCGAGTTCGTCGTTTCGGACGAAATGGGCGCGATGGAAGTCAAGAAGTCGTTTGAAATTCGCGCGTCCGACACCGACATCGGCGGCTCGGTGAACTGGATTTTCTCGATTTACGACCATGTGACGATAGGGTTCGATGACCTCAACGATTCGCTTAATTGCGACGACGAGGTCACCGTTTACGGCGGCGAGAAGGACAGAATTAAGGTGCAATATTACAGCTCCGACCCCAACTCCTTCTACTTCCTTGCCTTCAACATCATGAAGGACGAAATGAAGATGAACCGCACCATCACGTTCGAGCAAGCGGGTTACGACGAGGACGCCGAACTTAAGGGGTATGATATATACATATACGAACATTCCTTCCCGAAGGACGTTGTTCAGAGCGGGCTTCCGAGCGACGGACTGGTGATAATCTCCGACCCCGACATGACGGTCAGCGGAATGGACGTTCGGCTCGGGAAAAGGGTGCAGCTTAACGGACTCACGTCGATGACGCTCGGCGACCCGCACCCGCTCACCGACGTAATGAACGCCTCACGAATCGGCGTTACCGCATACACGACCGTCAACAACTATTCGGACGCTTACACTCCGCTCATCTTCTGCCAAGGGAGTCCGATGATCCTCGCACGCAACACTCCGACGCACAAAACGGTGGTTATGCCTTTCAACATCAATCGCTCGTCCTTTTTCACCTGGGACTTCATCATCTTCCTCTACAACGTCCTTAACTACTACATGCCCGTTACGACGGACAGGTGTCTATACGAAGTGGGGGAGAGCGCAAAGATCATGTGCAAAGGCTCCGACCTCACCGTTACCGACCCCGAGGGGAACGACACCGTGCTCAATACCTTCCCCGAGCAGTTCGCGCTCAAAGGGTACGGGAGTTACACGGTGACGACCAAGTTCGATATGAAGCGCGACGACGAGGTGCGAAGGCTTTTCGTCAAGGTTCCGAGCGAATGTAGCTCTATATTTAACGTTTCCGATTATAATGCTGTAATTAACAGGGTGGTTTACGGCGAAGTTACGACCGATCTCTTCGTCTATGTCGCAGCGGCGCTTCTCGTGCTTCTCGTGCTCGAGTGGCTGCTGCAATTCTTGTCGGGTTATTGAGGTGAGTATGAAGTCAGTAGATTTTACCGTAAGTCCGTATCTGTTTCTTCTCATAATCCCGCTCATCGCGTTCACCCTCATTCTGTTCTTCAAGACGGGCAAACGCTTTTACTCCATGAAGAACAGGATCGCCTCGGTCATTATTCATTGCCTTGTCATCATACTTTGCGTGACGGCGCTTACCGGCATAACGTTCAAGCAGGAGGAGAAGATTTACGACAGCGAGCTTGTCATTCTCGCCGATGCGTCGTACACCTCGGGCTATGCGAGGAAGAGAGCGGACAAGTTCATTAAGGACGTGCTTGAAGCCAACGACGAGGAAGGCTGTTCCGTCGCCCTCGTCAAGTTCGGTTACGACCAGAAGATTGCCGTCCCCATGGGCAGCTACTCCGCCGAAGAAGCCTATCAAGGGTACATCAGCGGCGAGCAACCCGACGACAGCGCGACTGACATTTACTCCGCACTTTCGTTCGCGTGGGACCCCGTCACGGGCACGAGCGCCGAGGGACTCATCACTCAACCCGACACGGCGCGCATTTTGCTGATCAGCGACGGACTTCAGACCGACCGCGAGGCGCTCAACGTCGCGAAGCTCATTACGCTCGACGGCATAAGGATTGACACGACCTTTTTTCCGACTGAGTTCGAGCCGGACGCACGCGTAACGGCGGTCACTTTCCCCGATAAACGCCTCGCCGTAGATGAGAGTTTTCATATAGACGTGTCCATATATAGTTCGCTTACGGGCGCGGTCGATCTCACCGTCACCGATAACGGCAAGGAGATCTATTCGACGAAGAACAACCCCGTCCGAATAGGCGATCAGACCATCGGATTTGAGTACGCCTTCGCAAGCGGCGGGCACCACGAAATGAAGTTTACGATTGGTGGCGCGGACGACCAAATCGGCGAAAACAACGACTACTATACCTACTATAATATAGAAAGCTACGACAAAATCCTCGTCATCGAAAAGTACAAGGGCGAATCGGACACGATCGTCGATATCCTCAAGTCGCGTTCGTCCGACAGACTCGACATCACGGTCATTTCGGCGGACGAAGCGCCCCTTGACGCGACCGAACTTGAGAATTACGACGAGGTGATCCTCGTCAACATCGCTCCGAGCGACCTTCCCGAGGGCTTCGACGAACTCCTTAACGACTTCGTACACGAGAAGGGCGGCGGACTGTTTACCGTGGGCGGCGTCGAACGGGACAGCAGCGGCAAGGTGGTCACGATCGAGGACGAGAAGGGCGAAACCGTGCCCAAGCCGCACTCATATGACCTCGACATGAAGGGCACGCTCCTTCAGAAGATGCTGCCCGTGCAAGCGTCCGACTTCACCCCGCCCGTTGCGCTCGCTATCGTTATCGACCGCTCGCAGGCGATGGATGACGACGGCGATTGCAACATGGACATCGCCATTCCGCTCGCTCTCGAGGCGCTTTCCGCACTCACGCCGCGCGACCTCGTGGCGGTCACCGTGCTTCGCTACACCTTCGACGAAACGCTCGGCTTCACCCCGATGACCGAACGCCGAAAGGTCGAGGACGCGATTTGCGCGGCTGCCGAGGGCTTCACAGGCTCGTCCAACTACGCCGACACGCTCCAGCACGTTTGTATGTCGCTCGCGGCAGTGCCCGACGTCCAACGCAAACACATCCTCTTCATCTCGAACGGCAATCCCAACGACAGCACGAGAGACTACCTTAACATCATGCGCAATGCCTATCAGCAGGACGAAATCACCATCACCGAGGTCGCGGTCAATTCGCAACTTACCTCGGGACTCGCGGGCGTTTGCGGCAATCAGTGCCACCAGATGGGCAAGTCGGACATTCGCTCTATGTCGGGGATACTCAAAAGCGAGCTTGGCGTCGACAAGTACAGCGGCGCTCTGACCGAGAAATTCACACCCCGTGTCGGCACTTCTTCGTCCGCGCTCGACGGCGTCGACACACAGGCGCTCGAACGAATTTCTATGAACGGCGTGCTTTCCACCATGGCGAAGGGAGCGGCGACCGTCGTTTTACGCGCCAACCTCGTTCCGCTTTACGCAGAGTGGAAGTACGGCGAGGGCAAAGTGGGCAGCTTCACGAGCGACCTCTACGGCTATTGGTCGGATAATTTCATAAAGAGCGACGTCGGCAAGAAGATTATCGGAAATATCGCTTCGTCGCTTATGCCCGTCGGTATCACCACTACGCCCGACCTCAATGTCGAGTTCACCGAGGACAATTACCATACACGTGGCAGCATTTACGGCTTCGACAGCGAAATCGAGAGCGACAAAAAGCTCGTCGCGTTCGTCAAGGCTCCGAGTGGGGGCGAGGTCGCAAAGTTCGACTTGAGCGAGATCTCGATGGACGGCAATCGCTTCGAGTTCGAGAACCGCGCGGCGGGCGTTTACGACATCACTGTGATGAAAGTGCCCCGCTCGCTCAACATTTCGGGGATAAGTAAGGCGTCCGACGTACCTGACGACGACGTGTTCTCGGCGCTCCATACCTACAGAGTCTTCTCGTATTCAGCCGAGTACGACCCGTCCAACGACCCCTTCGAGAATGGTCGAACGCTTCTCATCGCGATATCATCGAGGACGGACGTCGAGGGCGAGGAGAAGCTTATTTCCAAGGCGGGCGAACTCTTCGGCAGGGTGGAAATCCGCACCCATACCTTCGATCCGCGCCCAATCCTTATCTCCATTGCGCTCTGCCTCTTCCTGCTCGACATCGCACTCCGTAAGTTCAAGTTCACTTTCCTTAAGAAGCTCTTCGCCCGCTTAACCCACGCTTCAGACGGAGTGGATAATGCAGCGGATAACAGTGGCGAAAACGTCCAAAACGCAGGCTAAAATGGGTATGTGCATGGTTTGATACGGGCGTTAAGAACGAAGTCGATTATTTGAGCAACGCCTATGAGGGCTATACTTCGGGGTTTGCAACGAGCGTCGTGCGCAGTACTTCGGAAATGCTCTTTGAGCAGTACTGCGAAAAGCGCGAAGATATTGATTGGGTCTATAAAAACGGCGATTCGGGACAACAATATTTCTCCATTGTCTATATCGACGCACTCCGCCATCAATGGCTTTTCTATGCCGATTATATTATCAAGATGAAAGACGGCACGGTTTGGGTGATTGAAACCAAAGGCGGCGAGAGTAGAGGCGAGAATAAAAACGTTGACATTCAAATTGAAAACAAATTCAATGCTTTCAAGAAGTATGCGCAGGAGAAAGGACTGCATTGGGGCTTTGTCCGCGATAAGGATAATCGGCTCTATATCAACAATACGGTTTTTGCAATGGATATGGCAGACGACCATTGGCAACCGCTCGAAAAAGTATTTTAAGGGCGCGGAAATTACGCCCAGCTCTACAAAAAATACGCCCTAACCCCCGATGAAATCTTCTTCATCGCGTCCATGATCAAACCTATGGAGTAAACGACTTATAATGAATGTAATTGAGGTAATTGCGGACAATAAATTCTCTATAAAATCTTTTGATACAAAGATTTGCAATTGCTTGGTTGCAATCAGCAGTTCGGCGGGAAAAATCGCAGTAGTAATTAAGGGTAGAAAATCTGCCGAAAAAATAGTAAATCTGGCACTTGATATTCTGTCTATGTTTTTTCTGTATCAAGGTTTTTATCCTACTATTGAGAGCATAAAATGCAATGGATTTGAATACAAAATTAACCTTGCGGGGAGATTTTTTACATCTGGTCGCTTCAAGAAAACAGCGCAGGGCATAATATCGAGATGATCAACGGAAGAATTGCAACGTTGAATTTGAAGCGGAAGATCCGCTCGGACGCGGTGTATATGAACTCCTTCGTTCTCGGCTCGGACGAGAAGTTTTTCGAGGGGTTGACGGAATGGCAATGCAAGGAATTCTTTTGGGATTGCTTTGATTTCTTCTCGGAGAAATTCGGCTATGAAAACATTCTCTCGGCGGTCGTCCACATGGACGAAACGAACCCGCATCTTCATCTGAACCTCGTTCCCATCACCAATGGGAAGCTCTGTTCCAAAGACCTCTATGACAGGAAGAAGCTCTCGCAGCTTCAAACGGAGTTTTGGGAGAAAGTTGGGAAGAAGTGGGGATTACAGCGAGGCGAGGAAGGGAGCGGCGCGAAGCACCTCTCTACCGCAGAATACAAAGCGAAGAAGATCATGGAAGCAGCAGAGAAGCAGGCGACAGAAACGGCAGAAAATGCCGAGCGGGAAGCGAGCGAGTATCTTGCGGGGATCCATGAACAGGTCGGTGGAGAAGCAGACAAGCCCACGCCGAGGAAAAGAAAGGATGCCGAACAGGAGATCAAAGACCTTCGCACAGACAATGCCGCCTATCGCATAGAGCAGGAGAGAGCCTATAAGGAAATTCATTCTCTCTTTGAGCAATGGCGGGCGGCAGACAGGCGGAGCAAGGAGAACGAGAGCGCGCGGGAAGCACTTCTTGAAATGAGCCGAGTCTATCCCGACGAGTTCAAGGAATTGCTTGACCGTTCCAGACGGAAGCTCAACCCCGCCGCGTACTACACGCCGTCAAGAACAATCACAGCGGCAAAGACGGAAAATGACAACTTCATAAATCTATAAGGAGGTAATCTTATCGAACAATAAATGTCAAAGCGGCGCGAGGATATGCCCGCGAGCTGGATGAAAACGGAATAAATCTTCACTGTGCATTCGATGAAGATTTCCCGCGCATCGCTCTTCCGCTCCGCGCAAGCGAAAAGCCATATCTCTTCGCCTATCGGGGAGATATTTCCCTTTTGAAAAACCTTGATCACAATGTCGCCGTCGTCGGCGTTTTGAACCCGTCGGAGGAGATTATTGCCCGCGAGAAAAGGGTTGTGGCTGCACTCGCTCAAAAGGGTTTTGTGATCGTCAGTGGGCTTGCGCGGGGGTGCGATACAGTCGCACATCGGGAGTGTCTTGCCTGCGGCGGAAAGACGGTCGCCTTTCTCCCGACGACGCTTTCCGACATTTATCCCAAGGAAAATGCGACGCTCGCAGAGAAAATCGTGGAGAGCGGCGGGCTTGTCGTCTCGGAATATATCCTTGAGCCCAACACGCGGCAGGAGGGGATCGGTCGGTTCATCGCCCGTGACGGATTGCAGGCGATGTTTGCAAACCGCATTATTTTGATTGCAAGCTATCTGAAGGGTGAGGGCGACAGCGGCTCCCGCCATGCCATGGAGAAGGCGAAGGCATACGGGCGGGAACGTTTTGTCATGTACCGAGAGGAGGATAATGACGACCCGCAATTCGGTCTCAACCGACAAATTTTACAGGATGGCGCGGCCGTTTTAACTGCAAAAACGCTCGAAGCATTCTCAACGTGAAATTCGTATTTGATTTAGATGACACTTTGATCGCATCATCAAAGCTCAATAGCGATGCTTATAATTATGCGCTTGAATCTTTGGGCTATCAAAGACTTGACGGAGTTCACCGTATCACAAGAGAAAATTTGAACTGTATTCCCCCCGCTGTATCGGATGCGATCATTCGGCTCAAACAGGAATATTTTGCGCAGGAGTGGCTACCATATCGTATTCTTTTGAATGACGATCTACTGGAAGTTGCCATGAAGAACGGAAAACAGAATTGCTTCCTTTGGACAAGGGCAAGAAAAGAACGTGCCGAAGCCGTGTTGTCCATGTGCAATTTGAACCGATACTTTAAGGACATCATTTATGATGAAAAGAAATCTTTTCGCCGCTCCATGGGGCAGTTGGAACCAATCGTCGGACAGGACAATTTCCTGCTGATTGAAGATAATTTGGAATTACTTCAATATCCTAATGTCAGTAAAGTTTGCGAAATCAATATGGAACATTTCCATTATGCAATCTATCTTGTGCAGATAAAATGAAAATCGGCGGGAGCAAGTTGCTCCCGCCTGTCTTTATATTTTGAAGTTTTTGAACTCTTCCATAGAAAAAGATAATCCGAACGTTTTGCGAATTACAAAAAAGTTCGAATTATCCCAATGTGGCTGGAGTAGCTGGATTCGAACCAACGAATGACGGAGTCAGAGGCACAGAAGATCACCCAAAAAGTGGTGTTTTTTGCCCAAA
>CANRGG010000012.1 GCA_947630115.1 uncultured Clostridia bacterium | reverse complement strand
CATCGGGCTTTTGGAACGGGGGACATCTCTTCCCGTCCTCACCGCGGACGAACGCTACTCAACGCACATGGCGCGGGGCGATCTCGTGCAGATGGGGGTGAGCGCGAAACGGGACAAGCAGAAAAAGCGCGTCGATTCGCTGGCGGCGGCATACATTCTCGAAAATTATCTGGAAAATCTTGGAAAGGAGAACAAGACCGTGAGCATGAAAGAGGATTTCAACGATTACGAAGAGGACGAGAACCTCGTTGAGCTGGTAGACGAGGACGGCGTCAAAACCCATTACGAACACCTCATGACCTTCGAATACAAAGACGAGTGGTACGTCGCGCTGGCGCCCTACGGGAACGCCGAGGAGCGTGAGGAAGAAGAGGACGATGAGGGCGAGGAGATCGCGATCTATCATTTGGTCGGGGGAGAGGACGACGAACAGCTCGAGATCATCGAGGACGAAGAGCTTCTGGACGAAGTGTTCGACGAATTTTGCAAACTCTACGAGGAATCCGAGGACGACTCGGACCCCGATGAGGAATAAAGAAAGATCAACGAATATCGAGAGGTAAGAAAACATGAACGAACGTTACGAACTCAACAAAAACCTTGCGCAAATGCTCAAAGGCGGCGTGATCATGGACGTCACCACGCCCGAGCAGGCGAAGATCGCCGAGGACGCGGGCGCCTGCGCCGTCATGGCGCTCGAACGCATTCCCGCGGATATCCGCGCGGCGGGCGGCGTCTCCCGCATGTCCGATCCCAAGATGATCAAGGGGATCCAGAACGCGGTCTCCATTCCCGTCATGGCAAAGTGCCGGATCGGGCATTTCGTCGAGGCGCAGATCCTCGAGGCGATCGAGATCGACTATATCGACGAGAGCGAAGTGCTCTCTCCCGCGGACGATATCTATCACATCGACAAGACAAAGTTCAAGGTGCCCTTCGTCTGCGGCGCGCGGGATCTCGGCGAAGCGCTGAGAAGGATCGCCGAGGGCGCGAGCATGATCCGCACCAAGGGCGAGCCCGGAACGGGCGACGTCGTGCAGGCGGTCCGCCATATGCGCATGATGATGAGCGAGATCAGAAAGGTCAAGGGCATGAGCAAGGACGAACTCTATGAGGAGGCGAAGGAACTCAAAGTGCCGTACGAACTCGTGAAATACGTGCATGAGAACGGCAAACTTCCCGTCGTCAACTTCGCGGCGGGCGGCGTGGCGACTCCCGCGGACGCGGCGCTCATGATGCAGCTCGGCGCGGAGGGCGTGTTCGTCGGAAGCGGCATTTTCAAATCGGGCAATCCCGCAAAGCGTGCGCGCGCGATCGTGCAGGCAGTCACGAATTTCGACAATCCCAAGATCTTGGCGGAACTTTCGGAGGATCTCGGCGAGGCGATGGTCGGGATCAACGAGCATGAGATCGAAGTGCTCATGGCGGAGCGCGGAAAATAATGAAGATCGGCGTGTTTGCCCTGCAAGGCGCGTTTTTGGAGCATGAGCAGGCGCTCTCCCGTCTCGGCGTCGAATGGAGGGAGATCCGCCGGCGCACCGATTTCACGGACGGGCTCGACGGGATCATTCTGCCGGGCGGCGAGTCGACGACGCAGGGGAAACTCCTGCATGAGGAAGGGCTGTTTGAGCCGGTGAAAGAGGCGATCGACGGCGGGCTTCCCGTGTTCGGGACCTGCGCGGGCATGATCTTGCTTGCCGAAAAGCTCTCGAATGATCAAAACGTCTACTTCGGGGCGCTGAACGTCACGGTGAAGCGCAACGCCTACGGACGGCAACTCGGCTCCTTCCGCACGGAGCTCGATTTCAAGGGGATCGGCAGGATCCCGGCGGTGTTCATCCGCGGGCCCTATGTGGAGGAGGTCGGCAAGAAGGCGGACGTTCTGGCTTCCGTGGACGGGAACGTGGTCGCCGTACGGCAGAAACATCTGCTTGCGACGTCCTTCCATCCCGAGATCACGGACGATCTGCGCGTCCACGCATATTTTACGGACGTCATACGGGGAAAGATTTGAACGAACGAAATTTTGACAAGGAAATGTCGGAAAAGTTACGGGAAGGAGCGGGAAAAACGCTCCTTCTTCACAGCTGCTGCGCGCCCTGTTCGAGCTATTGCCTTTTCGAGCTTTCGCCCTTTTTGAAAACGACGGTCTTTTACTTCAACCCCAATCTCGACACACGAGAGGAGTACGAAAGACGCAAGGCGGAGCAGATCCGATTTTTGAAAGAGACGGCGCTTGCGGACTTTCTGGACTGCGACTACTGCCCCGAGGAGTTCGAAGCGGTCGCAAAGGGCTTCGAGGAAGAGCGGGAGGGCGGCGCGCGCTGCGAGCGGTGTTTTTCCTTGCGGCTCTCCCGCACGGCAAAGGAGGCCAAGGCGCGGGGGTTCGACTTTTTTGCGACCACCCTCACCGTTTCCCCCCTCAAAAACGTGCGGCTCATCAATTCGATCGGCTTTTCGCTGCAGGAGGAATACGGCGTCTGCTATCTGCCGAGCGATTTCAAAAAACGGGGCGGGTATCTGCGCTCCGTCGAGCTCTCCAAAGAGTACGGGCTGTACCGGCAGAACTACTGCGGCTGCCGGTTTTCCAAAAGGTAAATCCCAGAAAAGAGGCGCGCCGCCTGCAAAGCAGGCGGCGCGCCGTTCTTTATCGTTTCTTTATCATTTTTTCATTCTTCCAGAGGTTTTCCCGTCAAAAGTCCGTTGGAGAATTCCTCTTTGGGGAGGGGCTCCCCGTCCTGCAAACAGCCGAGAAAGAGCTTCATGAGCCTTGCGCTCTCCCTGACCGCACGGTCGAAGAGTTCGTCGGCATTTTTCCCGCGCTCTTCGGAAAGCGTGAAGAACGTTTCGCTCGAGAGGAAATCGGGCTCGGGATTTTCGCGGGGGAAGAGGGCGCCCAAAAAGGGCTTCGCATGGAAAAATCTCTCCGCGCCCGCAAAGCCGCGCTGGGCGGAATAGCAGCTGCCGTGGAAAAATTTCAGATAGTTGCCGAAGGTTTTCACCGCGCCGTCGAATTTGCTCTTTTCGATGTCTTCCCGTCCCAGCTTCCGGCCAAGCGCCGCATATAGCCTCGCGATCGTGCCGTCCTTCACGATCTCCTTCGGATCGAACGGATAGACATATTTTTCGGCACTCATATCCCGCAATTCACGCAGGAAATAGACGTCCCAATCGTTTTCCATCTGCTGATGGACGCGTTTTTCGCAGTGATTCTCCCCGAGATAATTGTAGACGAAGGGGTGGAAAGTCGCGTCGGCGCAGTAATGGGTGATATAGCCCAGAATATAGGAGAGCGCCTTTTCGCGCGCGGCGGAAGAGAGCCGAAGCGGCCCGCCCTCCCCAAGTGCGGAGAGGAAGAAGGAGAACACCTCAAAGACGCGGAACCGGTGCAGAAATTTTCCGAGATTGTACTCGCTGCGGCTCAGGACCCGATAAAAGAAGAACACGTCGGGTCCCTGCGCGCCGAGAAAGAACTCGTCGGGATTTTTCCCGATGAGCGTCCGGATCTCTTCCGGGAGCTGCCTTGCGCTCTCTTCTGCGATGAGCTGATGGGTAATGCTCGACGGCACGCGCGCGTCCCTCCTTTTGTTTTAAGCGATCGTTCAATGCTTATTATAGCCCGTTTCCCGGAAAAAGCAAACGTTATCTGGAATAATCCCGCTCGCCGAAGATCGCCGTTCCGAGGCGGATCATGTTCGAGCCGTGGGAGAGGCAGAGCCGATAGTCCCCGCTCATGCCCATCGAAAGATAGCGGATCGTCGGGATCTGCGCTTTCGCCTCTTCATAAAGACGGCGCATTTTCTCGCAAAGACCTCCGAGATAGCCCTCGTCTTCGGAGATGGGGAGCATTGCCATGAAGCCGTTGAGGCAGAGCCCCGGCGTCTTTGCAAGAGCGAGCGCGACGCCGAGCCCCTCTTCGAGAGGATAGCCGCCCTTCGTCTCCTCGCAGCCGATGTTGATCTGGACGAGGATGTTTGTGATTGTCCCCGCGGCAAGCGAACGTTTTGCGATCTCCTCGGCAAGTTCGTCTCGGTCCACCGAATGGATGAGACAGGTTTTGCCGATGAGATATTTGACCTTGTTGGTCTGCAAATGCCCGATGAAATGACGGTTCCCGCCCTTGACAAGGTCGAATTTCTCGCAGAATTCCTGGACTTTGTTCTCGCCGATGTCGGAAAGCCCCGCGGCGATCGCGCGGTTGATCTCCTCGGGAGAGCGCGTCTTGGTCGCGGCGACGAGAGTCACCGGCTCGTGAAAGCAATTCCCTCCCTCGAGCGAGGCGAGCAGTTTTTTGACGTTTTCTTCGATCATAGGGACATTATACAAGAAAATCGCGCAAAAAGCAACCTTTTCCCGCAGCTTGCTTGACAAACGGGCGGAGAAATTATACAATAGGATCATGATCATTCTGGGACTTGACCCGGGCTTCGGCACCATGGGCTACGGCGTCGTGGAAAAGGACGGGAACGGAAATTGCCGCGCCGTCGATTACGGCGTCGTCAAAACGCCCAAAGAGGAAAACTTCGGCGTGCGGCTGTGCGTCCTCGAAGAGGGGGTGAACCGTCTTTTCGACAAGTTTTCGCCCGACGAGGCGGCGCTCGAGGAGCTCTTTTTCTCCAAGAACGTCACGACGGGGATCGCCGTCGCCCATGCGCGCGGGGTCATGCTGCTCACCTGCAACAAGCGGTGCGGCAGAGTGTTCGAGTACACCCCCAACCAGATCAAACAGGCGCTGACCGGCTACGGCGGCGCGGACAAGCAACAGATGCAGCGGGTCGTCGCTTCGCTCTTGCGCCTGTCTCAAATCCCCCGCCCGGACGACGCGGCGGACGCGCTCGCAGTTGGGCTCTGCCATGCCTATACGAGCCGCTTCTCGTCGCTCTTCGGCGTCAAATAAATCAACCGGAAGGATTGGATATGATCGGTTATCTCAAAGGAAAGGTAAAATATCTCGATCCCGGGTACGTTCTTCTCGAAGTGAACGGCACGGGCTACGAAGTGATCTGCACGGGCGCGGCGTTTTCCAAGCTCTCGGGCGTGAAGAAGGATGAGGAGGGCGAGGTCTATACCTATTTGCAGGTCAAAGAGGACGGGATCTCCCTCTACGGCTTTGCCGATCCCAAGGAAAAGGCGCTCTTCCTCAAACTCACCTCCGTGCAGGGCGTGGGGGCGAAGATGGGGATCGCGATCCTCTCGTCGATGACCTCCAACGAGGTCGGCGAAGCGATCGCGACGGCGGATTCCAAACGGCTTTCGGCGGTGAAGGGCGTGGGGAAAAAGACGGCGGAGCGCATTATTCTGGAACTGCACGGCAAAATTTCGGCGGACGAACTGCTCGGCGCGGAGGGCGCGGGGGGCGGCAGGACGGTCCCTTCGCCCGTCTCCGAGGACGACGACGCGATCGCCGCGCTCATGGGGCTCGGCTTTTCCAAACAGGAGAGCGCGCGCTCGGTCGAGCGGGCGAGAAGTTCGGGTGCGGCGACGATCGAGGAGATCATCGCGTCGGCGCTCCGCAATATGTGAGGATAAGAAATGTTTGATAACGATTACGGCGACGACAGACTGATCTCGAGCACGAAGGGGGAATATGATTTCGAGGAAAACGTGCTCCGTCCCAAGACCATGGAGGAATATATCGGGCAGGACAAGGTCAAGGAAAATCTGTCCGTCTTTATGGCGGCGGCAAAGCGCCGTGGCGAGGCGCTCGACCACGTTCTTTTATACGGCCCGCCCGGGCTCGGAAAGACGACGCTCGCGCACATCGTCGCGAACACGATGGGCACGCAGATCAAGCTGACGAGCGGCCCCGCGATCGAGCGCTCGGGCGATCTTGCCGCCATCCTCACCAATCTCAACGAGGGGGACATCCTTTTCATCGACGAGATCCATCGTCTCAACCGCTCGGTGGAGGAGATCCTGTACTCCGCCATGGAGGACTATGCGCTCGACATCATCGTCGGCAAGGGCCCTTCAGCGCGGAACATCCGCTTTTCTTTGAAAAAATTCACACTGATCGGGGCGACCACGCGCGCGGGAATGCTCTCTTCTCCCTTGCGCGACCGCTTCGGGATCATTTGCCGGCTGGACATGTACACGCCGGACGAACTGAAACGGATCGTCGCTCGCTCGGCGCGGACGTTGGGGATCTCCCTCGAAGAGGAGGGCGGTTTTGAGATCGCCAAGCGTTCGCGCGGCACCCCGCGGATCGCCAACCGGCTCTTGAAACGGGTGCGCGACTTTTCGGCGGTGTCGGGCAGCGGCTCCGTTTCGCTCGGGGACGCAAGGCGGGCGCTCGAAAAGCTGGAGATCGACGAGCTCGGGCTGGACGGCACGGATCGGAGCATTCTCCATGCGATCATCGAAAAATTCGGGGGCGGTCCCGTCGGGCTCGATACGCTGGCGGCGACGATCAACGAGGATGTGAACACGATCGAGGACGTCTACGAGCCCTATCTTCTGCAACTTGGCTTCCTCGCGCGCACGCCGCGCGGACGGGTGTGCCTCAAAGGCGGCTATGAACATATGGGCGCCACCATGCCCGAGCCGCTCAAAAAACAGCTTTCGGTATTCGACGAATGAAAACGAGCGATTTTTTTTACGATCTTCCCGAGGAACTGATCGCCCAGACCCCCGCCGAGCCGCGCGATTCTTCCCGGCTCTTGGTCTATCATCGGGACAAAAAACTCATCGAGCACAGGATCTTCCGCGACATCGGGGATTATCTCAAAGCGGGGGACGTGCTCGTCGTCAACCGCACGAAGGTCTTGCCCGCGCGGATTTTCGCAAAGACCGAACACGGCGGCGCGGTCGAAGTGCTGCTTCTGAAGCGGCTTTCCCTCGACGAATGGGAGGTTCTCGTCCGTCCCGGGAAAAAATGCAGGCCGGGGAGCCGCCTGACGGCGGGCGACGAGCTTTCCCTCGAGGTACTTTCCGTCACCGAAACGGGGGAGCGGCGGGTGAAATTCTTCTATCGGGGGGCGTTTGAGGACGTTCTGTCCCGCGCGGGGACCATGCCCCTGCCGCCCTATATCCATGAAAAGCTCAAGGACCCCAACCGCTACCAGACCGTCTACTGCAAGGAGAACGGCTCGGCGGCGGCGCCTACGGCGGGGCTGCATTTTACGGAGGAACTTCTCGATCGGCTGCGACAAAAGGGGGTGGAGATCGTCGAAATTCTCCTCCATGTCGGGCTCGGCACCTTCCGTCCCGTGAAGGCGGAAAACATCGAAGAACATGTCATGCACTCGGAGTTTTACGAGGTGAGCGAAGAGGCAGCGGAGGCGGTCAACCGCGCGAAAAGAGAGGGACGGCGTGTGATCGCGGTGGGCACCACGAGCGTCCGCACCCTCGAGACGGTGGCGGCGCCGGATGGGACTGTCCGCGCTGGCAAGGGCGAGACGCAGATCTTTTTGTATCCCCCCTACAAGATGAAGTGCGTGGACGCCTTGCTCACCAATTTTCATCTTCCGGGCAGCACCCTTTTAATGCTCGTGAGCTGCCTCTGCTCCCGCGAGGAAGTGCTGGAAATTTATCAAACGGCAGTGCGGGAAAAGTACAGATTTTTCAGCTTCGGAGACGCCTGCCTCTTCCTTTAAGCGGCGCAGCTCTTTGTTGCGCTGCGGCAACCCGCAGTCATGGATCCCTCTTCCTTTGAAGAGAAAATGAATATGAACGAACAAAATTTTTCTTTCGAACTTCAAAAGACCGATCCCGAGACGGGCGCGCGGGCGGGGATCTTCCATACCCCGCACGGGGATATCGAGACGCCCGTCTATATGCCCGTTGGCACACAGGCGACCGTCAAGGGGGTCCTTCCGTGTGATCTCAAAGAGATCGGCTCTCAGATCATCCTCTCCAACACCTATCATCTCTATATGCGCCCCGGGGACGAGCTCATCGCGCGGGCGGGGGGGCTCCATTCCTTCATGAATTGGGACCGTCCCATCCTCACCGACAGCGGCGGCTTTCAGGTCTTTTCGCTTGCCAAGCTCAACAAGATCACCGACGAGGGCGTCACCTTTTCCTCCCATGTGGACGGCAGCTACCATACTTTTACCCCCGAAAAGGCAATGGAGATCCAGCACAATTTGGGCTCGGATATCATCATGGCGTTCGACCAGTGCAGCGAGTACGGCTACACCCATGACGAGGCGGAAAAGGCGATGGAGCGGACGGCGCGCTGGCTCGAAAGGTGCTATGCGGCGCATGAAAATCCCAGGCAGGCGCTCTTTCCCATCGTGCAGGGGAATTTTTACAAAGACCTGCGGGAGGAGAGCCTGAACCGCTGCCTGCCCTTTGTGAGACACGGGATCGCGATCGGCGGGCTGTCCGTCGGGGAGCCCAAACCGCTCATGTACGAACTTCTCGACTTTTTGCAGCCCAAACTTCCCGAAAACGTGCCGCGCTATCTCATGGGGGTCGGCTCGCCCGACTGCCTCGTCGAGGGAACGCTGCGGGGGATCGACATGTTCGACTGCGTGCTTGCGACCCGCGTCGCGCGCAACGGCACTGCGCTCACCTCGCGCGGGAAGATCGTCGTGAGAAACGGCAAGTATAAGGAGGATTTCACCCCGCTTGATCCCGAGTGCGACTGCTATTGCTGCAAGCATTATACCAAGGCCTATCTCCGGCATCTTGTCAACGTGGGGGAGATGACGGGCGCCATGCTCCTGTCCCTCCACAACATCCGCTATCTTCACCGGCTCATGAAGGGGCTGCGGGAGAGTATCCTCGGCGGATATGTGAAAGATTTCGTCAAGGCCTTTTACGAAAAACAGGAAAATCAGACTTGATTTTACAAGTTTTGCCCGGGAAAATCAGACTTTTGAGGAAAAGATTCCCGAAAACGCTTGCAAAATCATGGGGAACTTGCTATTATAGAAGAAAGAAGATAAGGAGAAAAGGAAACATGATCTGGAATTTATTGGCAGAGGAAAACGTAAATCCCGCCAGCGCCTATACCCTCTATGCGGTCCTCGGGGTCCTGATCGTCCTGATGATCGTCTGGTTGATTATTTCCAACCGAAAGAGCAAAAAACGTCAAAAGGAATATGCGGAACAGCTTGCCGCCATCCAGCCGGGCAATAAAGTCAAGACGATCGGCGGGATCTGCGGGATCGTCGTGGAAGTTTGCGACGACAACACCCTCATCATCGAGACGGGCAGCGAAAACGCCGGAAAATCTTACGTCAAGATGGACAAGGACTGCATTTCCCAGACGGACGCGATGAGCCATGGGGTCAACACGGTCAGCGCGCAGGAAAAAGTGCAATAAAGAAAAAGACATAATCGAACTACCCTCCGCATAGCTTGAAACTGCGGAGGTATTTTTTTCATGGAAGGATTCTGGAAACGCGCTGCGATCGAAACGGCGCTCGCCGCTCTCTCGGCGGTGATCTTTTTTCTGTTTTCGGCGGCGATCTTTGCCGTCTTTGTGCGCGCCTATGCGCCCTCGGGCGGGACGATCACCCTCATCGGGCAAATCCTGAAATGCGCGGGGATCTTCGTCTTTTCGATGATCTTCATCAAAAGCGGCAGGGCGGTCTTTAAGGGCGCGGCGGCGGGCGTTCTGGCGCTCTTTCTCGGAACGCTTGTGTTCGGGCTCATCGGCGGATTCCGCCTGACGGCGTTTTTCCTTCTCGAAATTCTCCTTTCGGCGCTCTTCGGGGCATTGGGCGCGCTTTGCGGCGGAAAGTTGCGGAAAGAATGAAAAAACAGTTGCGTTTTTCCCCGTTTCGTTGTATAATGGAAAAAAATAACAAAGATACGGAGAGAGACGGATCATGATCAAGACGATTGCAAAACCTGTTCAGAGAAAAATCACGGGCTGCGGCGAATGCAGGAGCACCTGCCAATCTGCCTGCAAGACCAGCTGCACGGTGGGGAACCAATCCTGCGAACGCGTAACCAGAGAGAGCAAGATCGAAAGAAAGTAAACCGATTCTTCATTCGGGGAGCAGCAAACGCTGGCTCCCCTGTTCCGTTATTCCAAATATGATCCACGTTTTTAACTATCGGGACAAGCATTTTGTCTATGACGTCGGCAGCGGCTCCTTGCATGAATGCGACGAAAAGACCGCCCGCTACCTTTCGGGGGAGAAGGTCTCCCTTTCAAAAGAGGAGCTTTTGGAGCTCGAAACGCTCCAAGAAGAGGGGCTCTTGTATGGGAAAGAGGCGGACGTCTGCCCGCCCAAATCCGACAAGGTGAAGGCGCTCTGCCTGCATATCTCGCACGACTGTAACCTGCGCTGCAAATACTGCTTTGCGGACGAGGGAGCGTACCATGCCACGCGCGAGGTAATGCCGCTCGAAACGGCGAAGGCGGCGATCGACTTTCTGCTCCGCGAGAGCGGCGACAGAACCGTGCTCGAAGTGGACTTTTTCGGCGGCGAACCGCTCATGAATTTCGATGTTCTGAAAAAGACCGTCTATTACGCCAAGGAAGAGGCGGCAAAGCGCGGCAAGAAGTTTTTGTTCACAACGACGACCAACGGCCTGCTCCTCGACGACGAGACGATCAAGTTTTTCAACGAGGAAATGGAGAACGTCGTCCTCTCCCTCGACGGGAGAGAGCAAGTGCACGACGCCGTGCGCAAGACCCCCAACGGCAAAGGCTCCTATGCGGCCGTCATCAAAAAGATCAAAAAGTTCGTGAAGAGCCGCGGGGACAAGCACTACTACGTCCGCGGGACGTTCACCGCGAAAAATCTCGACTTTGCAGACGACGTTTTATTCCTCGCGGACCAAGGCTTCGATTCCATCTCGATGGAGCCCGTCGTCACCGACATCGAGGAGCTCAAAATCAAGGAAGAACATCTGCCCGCGATCGAAAAGGAGTACGAAAGGCTGTGCGAGGAATACCTCAAACGGTACGAGCGGGGAGAGGGCTTCAACTTCTTCCACTTCAATCTCGACCTCGAAGGCGGGCCGTGCCTGGAAAAGCGGGTCTCCGCCTGCGGCGCGGGGAACGAGTATTTTTCGGTCGTGCCGAACGGCGATCTCTATCCCTGCCACCAGTTCGCGGGCGAGGAGAGATGGAAGATGGGCGACGTCTTTCACGGGATCGAAAAGAGAGAGATAAGGGAGGAATTTGCAAAGAACTGTCTCTTCACGCGCAAAAAATGCGGGGACTGCTTTGCGAAGTTTATTTGCTCGGGCGGGTGCAGCGCGAACAACTTCCATTTCTGCGGAGATCTCAACGAACCCTATCCCCTGACCTGCGCGATGATGAAAAAACGGATCGAATGCGCGATGTATGCCTTGGCGCAAAAACGCGCGTTTGAGGAAAGAAATCGATAAAATCGCCTCCGAAAGGGGGAAAAATAAAAAAAATGAGCCGATTTCGGCTTGACGGATAGGCTCGAAACCTATATAATAAAAAAGACGGAATTTTCCGATCATGTATTTTACGGAAGGTTTCAGCTGACAGGAGGCTAAAATGGGAAAGATAAAATCGGCGATATGTCTGATAGCGATCACGCTTGCGGTCGCCGTTTTATGCGTCGTATGTTTTGTGCCGTTTCCGACGGGGGGCGGGATCGAGTACTTCAATCCGCTCGTGAACTGGGCGGAAAAGAGCGCGGATCTCGGAGGAAACTACTTCGGCGGTTCGGATTACAACGGCGGCAGCCAGAGCGTCATGCTCTATCCGGAGGGGGTCGTCTCCGGCAGGGAATATGCCGATAACATGGAGATGCTTCCCGAGGACGAGCGTGAGGATTATGCAAAGCAGTACGTCGAATATGCGGGCGGCGCGCTCTATTTGGACAAGGACGTCGTATGCGACGGCGGCGCAAACGTGAGTGAGGCGTTCAAGACCTCCTTCCAAACGCGCGTTGAGATTTTGAAAGAACGGTTCGAGCGGCTCCATGCGCAGGATCTGCGCCTCGAAACGGTGGACGGCTATTCCGTCCGGGTGACGCTGCCCGACTATATGGACGAGGCGGCCGCGGCGTTCATCTACAATGCCTATATGGGCAATCTGGAAGTTTTGTACGGCTCTTCGCTCGAGACCGCCGAACGGATCATCCCCGAGACGGGACGCAAGGAAAAGCCGATTTCGGAGTACGTCACGGGCGCGGAGACCCGCACGATCGAGGGAACGGTCTATGTGGGACTGAATTTCACGAAAGCGGGGAACGACATCATTTCGAACACGACGGCGACGGCGGATACGTCGCCGAGCACCCTGTTCTTCACGGTGGGCGGGGACCAGGTCATCGGGCTTTCGGTCTCCAGCCGGATCACCGACAAGACGCTCTATATCAGCGGCGGCTATACGGAGGGCGCGGCGCGGCTGATCGCGGCGGTCATCGACACGTCGATCGAGTTTGCCTCGGACGAGGAGCTAGGCGGCATGGAAGTGGGCGCGATCTATCAAAATTACGCGAACTTCGGCGACAATGCCCTGACGCTCCTTTATGCCGCGTTCGGCGGATTGCTTGCGGCTTCCGTCATCTATTTCTTCATCCGTTACAGAAGGCTGGGCTTTGCGCACCTTTACAGCCTGCTCATTTTCCTGCTCATCATGGTGATCTGTATCTGGGCGATCCCGACGGTGAGCGTCGGCATGGGGACGATCGCGGCGCTTGCGCTCATGTGCGTGCTGCTTTCCGTTTCCAACGCGGCGGTGTTCGAGGGCGCGAAAAAGGAATATGCGCTCGGCAAGACGATCGCCTCCTCCGTCAAGGCGGGGTATAAAAAGTGCTTCTGGGAGATCTTCGATCTGCATGCCGCAGCGGGGATCGTGGGGCTTTTGATCTATCTCATCGCCCTCACTGAGTTCTCCGCGTTCGGGCTGGTGCTCTGTCTCGGCGCGCTGTTCTCCTGTATCTCCACGCTTGCGATCGGCCGGTTCATGTGGTATATCACGATGCCGTTTGCGAAGAACGCGGGAAAATTCTGCCACTTCAAGAGAGAGGAGGTCGTCGAAGATGAGTAAACTCCGTTTCGGGAAAGGACTTCCCATTTATGCGGTCATTTCCGCGGTCGTCATCATCGCGGGGCTGATCCTGTGCATTCTTCTCAACTTCAATTATGCTTCCGCGGAGGAGCGGACGGTCGAGGTCTCCTATGACGCGGTCATTACCATCGCGGACAAGGAGAAGGAGCTCGAAGATCTGTGCGACGCAGCGTTCAAAGAGAGCGGCGCCGACTATTCGGACAAGCAGACGGGGCTGGAACTCGATTCGCAGTCCTTGGGCGAGACCGGGGTCAAGCTGATCGTCTACCGGTTCTCCGCGGGCGAGAGTGAAAATTCGCTCAAAAATGCGGCGGAGGCGATCCGCCAGCGCGCAAAGAGCGCCTATCCCGACGCAGACGTGAGTGTCGGCGTTCATCTGAATACGCAGTCGAGCTTTTCCGAAGCGCTCTGGCGCGGCGCGGTCGCGCTTGCGGTCGCGGCGATCGTGGCGCTCGTCTATGTGGGGATCCGCTATGGCGTCGCCTGCGCGCTCACGGGGCTCGTCGCGGTCGTCAACGACACTCTCTTTACGATCGGGCTGTTTGCGATCGTGCGCCTTCCCGTCTATGCCTATGCGCCCCTCGTCTTTGCGGGGCTTGCGGCGGTGCTGTCGGTCATGATGTGGATCGTGCAGTGCGCGGCGCTCAAGAAAAATTCCAAGGATCCTTCTTTCGGGACGCTCTCGGCGGGGGACGCGGTGACGCAATCCTGCGCGACTTCCTTCAAGAAGGTCTTGCTCCTTGCCCTTCCCATCGCGGTGGCGTTCGCCGTCCTCGGGATCGTCGCGGCGGCCGGGACAAGGTTGTTCTTCCTCTCCGCTCTGATCCCGCTTGCGGTCAGCCTGTATTCTTCGCTGCTGCTTGCGCCGGCGGTGCTCGTGCCGATCAAAGCGAGGTTCGATCGCTTCAAGGCGACGAGAAAACGCTATTCGGGAAAACAGAAGGCAAGCGCCGAAGAAAAGGCTGCCGCCGAAGAATAACAGAAATCGAACGAAAACGGCGGAGTTCCCGCCGTTTTTTTGCAATGTAAGAGGAAATCGCGTGAAGAAGATCATCTGCGAGTGCGAGTTTACGCCCGAGGAGAAGAGCCGGGTGGAAGCGCTGGCCGGACGGCTCGGGATCACCGAAACGACGGCGGGCATTCTCTTCGCGCGCGGACAGGATACCGAGGAAAAGATGAGAAAGTTCCTCCGTCCGTCCCGGGAGAATTTTCTCCCGCCCGATCTGTTGGGCGGGATGACGGAGGCCGTCGCACTGCTGCGGCAGGCGAAAGAGGAGGAATGGCGGGTCGCGGTGTTCGGCGACTACGACGCCGACGGGATCGGCGCCTGCGCGATCCTCTTCCGCGCGTTCAAAGAGTTCGGGATCGAGCCCTATCTCTATGTTCCCGAGCGGGAGGAGGGGTACGGACTGAGCCTCAAAGCCGCCGATTTTCTGTTCGACGAGTTTCTGCCCGATCTCATCGTGACGGCGGACTGCGGCATTTCCAACGCGGCGGAGATCGAATATATCAAGGAACAGGGGGCGCAGGTCATCGTGACCGACCATCATGAATTGCCCGAAACGCTGCCCGACTGTATCTGTATCAATCCGAAATTCTCGGACGATTATCCCTATGACAATCTCTGCGGCGCGGGCGTGGCGTTCAAGCTCGCCTGCGCGCTCATCGGGGAGCGGGCGTATGCGCTGCTCGACTTCTGCGCCCTCTCGACGGTGGCGGACAGCGTGCCCCTTCTGGGGGAGAATCGCGACATCGTGGCGGAGGGGCTGAAACTGCTGCGGGAAAAGCCGCGGGCGGCGCTGACGGCGCTCATGGCGAAACAGAGCGAGCCCCCGACCGCGCAGACTTTGGCGTTCCAGATCGCGCCGCGCGTCAATGCGGCGGGCAGAATGGGGGACGCGCAGGCCGCGCTCGCCCTCTTCACCACCGAAAGGGAAGAGGAGATCGAAGCGCTCTCCGAAAAACTCAACGCCTATAACCTCGAGCGGCAGCGGCTGTGCGACGAACTCTATGAGGAAGCGCGCCGAAAGATCGCCGCCGAGGGCGCCTACGGCACCGTCATCATGCTCTCCGGCGAAAATTGGAACGCCGGGCTTTTGGGCATCGTCGCCGCGCGGATCACGGAGGAATATTGCCGTCCCGCCCTCCTCTTCGTCGGAAGGGGAGACATGCTCCGGGGCAGTGCGAGAAGTATCGAGGGGGTCAACATCTTCGAGGCACTCAAAGCCTGCTCGGAGTATATCGTCGAATTCGGCGGACATGCGCAGGCGGCGGGTGTCAACCTCAGGCGGGAAAATTTCGCCCCGCTCAAAGAGGCGCTCGAAGCCTATGTCTCTTCTCATTACAGCCGGGAGGATTTCGAGCCGTCTCTGACGGTCAGCGGGATCCTGGAAGGGGGGATCTCCTTGAAGCTCGCGCGCGAACTCGAACTTCTGGAACCCTGCGGCGTCGGGAACCGGAAGCCTCTCTTTTGCATGACGGCGGACGCCATGAACGCCAATTATCTGAAACCTTCGTCGCCGCATGTGCTCATCGGAGGAAAACCCGAGCTCATGTACTTCGGCGGCGCGAAGGATCTGAAACTGCTTAAAAGTCCGGTCGGGAAACAGCTGGTTTTCGACTGCGCTCTTTCGAAATTCCGCGGGACGGAGACCGCAAAGGGATATCTCAAGGCGATCGTCTATGACGGCAGCCGGTATGAGAGCGGGAAGATCGAGGAATTCGAGGAGACGGTGCGCGCCCTCGGCGGGAAGAATCTCTCCGCGGAGCGGCACAGCGCCAAGGAACTGAACGAACTCATCAAGACCCTCGACGAACGCTGCGCCTGGGGGCTCTGCGCCGTGGCGCGCGAGCGGGAGACCCTCAAAGAGTTTCCAGCCCTCCAAAAATTGCCGCATGAAATGTACCGGCTCTCCTCGGGGAGCGTGCGCAACGCCGTCCTGCTCTATCCGTCGGACGGGTGCGATCTGTCCGCCTATCGGGACATCGTCTTTTTGGAATCGCCCGCACTGTTTTCCTTCCCGTCGGGAAGGGCGAAGCTCTATGAAAACGGGGACGTCCTGGCGGGACGGGCGCTGAAACAGATGGATCTTTCGCGCGAGTCGATGGTAAAACTCTTCACGGCGCTGCGCGCCGCGGAGGGGAAAAGAGCGGGCGAAAGCCTTGCGGAGACGGCGAAAAACGCGGCGTTTGAGGGATTTTCCCCCGAATTTACGGTGTTTGCGCTCGCCGTGTTCGAAGAGCTGGGGCTCGTGCGCTTCTCGGGCGGGAAGATCGGGCTCGTGCGCGGCAAAAAGACCGACCTCTTGCAGTCCGCGATCTACAGCGCGGCCTTGAAACTTACGGAAACGGAGTGACCTATGGAACCGATCCTGATGAAGATCTACGAATATTATTCGGGCGAGGGGCGCGACATGCTCCTGCGCGCATACGACTTTGCAAAGGCCGCGCATGAAAATCAGAAGCGCGCCTCCGGCGAGCCGTACTTTATCCATCCCTGCGCGGTCGCGGAGATCCTCGTTGATCTCGGGCTCGACACGGCGACGATCGCGGGCGCCCTCTTGCACGACGTCATCGAGGACACGCCGCACACCGAGGAGGAGATCCGCCGCGAGTTCGGCGAAGAGGTCCTCTCCCTCGTTTCGGGCGTTACCAAGCTCGACAAGATCGTCTTTAAGTCGCGCGAGGAGGAAGAGGCGGAAAATTTCCGCAAGATCTTCGTCGCGATGGCGAAGGATATCCGCGTCATCATCATCAAACTTGCCGACCGGCTCCACAACATGCGCTCGCTCAACTATCTTTCGGCGGAGCGGCAGCAGAAGATGGCGCAGGAGACCCTCGATATCTACGCGCCGCTCGCGGGCAGGCTGGGTATTTCGCAGATCAAATGCGAGCTTGAAGATCTCTGCCTCAAATATCTCGACCCCGAGGCGTTCGAATTTCTGGTCGCGAACATCCATCAGAAGCTCGAACAGCGCATGCAGTTCGTGGATTTCGTCGTGGAGGAGATCAACGCCATTCTGACGGAGAGCAAGATCCACGGCGAAGTATTCGGACGGCCCAAACACTTCTATTCCATCTATAAAAAGATGAAAACCAAGAATCGCACGCTCGACCAGATCTATGATTTGACGGCGGTGCGGGTCATCGTGGGCACGGTGAACGAATGCTATGAAGTGCTCGGCAAGATCCACATGAAATGGACGCCCATGCCGGGACGGATCAAAGACTATATCGCCATGCCCAAGCCCAATCTCTACCAATCGCTGCACACGACGGTCGTGACCAACTTCGGCCAGCCCTTCGAGATCCAGATCCGCACCGAGGAGATGCACCGCACGGCGGAATACGGTATCGCGGCGCATTGGAAATACAAGGAACAGCGCAGCGAGGAGACCTCCCTCGACAAGCGGATCGCCTGGATCCGCGAGGCGATGGAATGGCAGGGAGAACTCAAAGACAGCAAGGAATTCCTCGACACGATGAAGAGCGAGCTCTATTCGGACGAGCTGCTCGTCTTTACCCCGCAGGGGAAGGTCATCTCCCTTCCCGAGGGGGCGACGCCCATCGACTTTGCCTATGCGATCCACTCCGAGGTCGGCAACAAGTGCACGGGCGCGAAGGTGGGCGGGAAGATCGTTCCGCTCAGTTCCAAACTCGAGATCGGCGACGTCGTGGAGATCATCACCTCGCCGAGCGCAAAGGGCCCTTCCCGCGATTGGCTCAAGATCGTCAAATCCTCCTCGGCGCGCGCCAAGATCAAGTCCTTCTTCAAAAAAGAGATGAAGGAGGAAAATATCCGCCTCGGCAAATCCATGCTCGAAGAGGCGGCAAAGCACAAGGGCTTTCTTCTTTCAGACATTTTGACGGAGGAGAGCTTCAAAAAGATCTCCGAACGGCTGTCTTTTTCGACGATGGACGAGATGTTCGCCTCGGTCGGATACGGTTCGGTGACGACAAATCAGGTGATCTTCAAACTCATCGACTATTTCCGGAAGGAGGAGCCGAGCGTCGCCATCCATCCCGAATTTCACCGGAAAGCGGCGCACGGCGCGGTCACGATCGGCGGCACGAGCGACCTTCTCGTCAGCTTTGCGGGCTGCTGTTCGCCCGTTCCCGGCGACGACATCGTGGGCTTCGTGACGCGCGGCAGGGGGATCGTCGTGCACCGGCGCGACTGTCCCAATCTTCGTAACGCCGAGCCGGAGCGGCTGCAACCCGCGGAATGGGTCTCGGGCGGCGAGGGCGAGCAGTTCAAGGCGGGCTTTGTCGTCAAGGCGTCCGACCAGGGCGCCGCGCTCACGGCGATCTCCGCGAGCGTGAGCGATCTCAAACTGAAGATCACTTCCGTCAACGGCAGGTATGACAAAAACGACAGCGCGATCGTTGATTTTACCGTCACGCTCACCAATCTGAAGGACGTGGAGGTGTTGATGAAAAAGATCGGGGCACAGCCCAATATCGAGGACGTGAGGAGGCTTTCCAACTGATGCTGGAGATCGGCAAACTCAGACCGCAGGGCTTTTCCTGCAACTGTTATTTTCTGACGGGGGATGGCAAAAATTATGTCGCCGTCGATCCCGGACAGCTCCGCTTTGCAAGCGAAGCTCAGAAGATGGGCTTGAAGGTGCCCTACGTTCTTCTGACGCACGGGCATTTCGATCATATCCGCGGCTGCGCCGCTCTGCAGGCGGCGGGCGCGAAGATCGGCTGCATGGCGGGCGAGGAAGAGATCGCGCTTTTCCACAATTTGGGGGAAGTGTACGGCGACGGGCCCGTGCCGCCCTTTTCGATCGACTTTACCTTCCATGACGGCGACAGGCTGGACCTTTGCGGCGTCTCCTTTGAGGTCATCGCCTCGCCCGGCCATTCGAGAGGGGGCGCCTGCTTCCTCGTAGAGACGGAGGATCCGCGCTATGCGCCGGGGGTGCTGTTCACGGGCGATACCCTCTTTTGCGGCAGCGTCGGGAGGACGGACGGCCCGACGGGCAGCGAAAAAGAACTGCAAAAAAGCCTGAAAAAACTCTGCGCTCTCGAAAAAGATTATACCATCTTGCCCGGCCACGGCGGGAAGAGCACTCTCTTTTTCGAAAAAACGCACAACGGGTATTTGAAATGGTGACGGCGGAGCCCGAATTTCTTGCGCCCGAACTCATGGACGTCGTGCGCCTGTTCGAGGGTGCGGAGACGCTCGAGATCTTCGTGCGCTGTGATCGGCAGGGCGGCCTCTTTACGGGCGAATATACGATCGACGGCAAGACGGAAACGAAGGATTATCGCGACGAAACAGAGGGGAATGAAAAGAGCCTGATCAAGCGCTATGCAAAGCTCGGACTCTATGAACTGCTCTCTGCCCACTTTCAAAAGGAGCTCCCCTGGGGCTCGCTGACGGGGATCCGTCCCACCCGCCTCGCCTATGCGGAGCTGGAAAAGGGGCGGGACTTTCACGGGCTCTTCCGGACGCTGCGCGTTTCGGAGGAGAACACCGCGCTCGTCGGACAGGTGATCGAAGGGCAGCGGGGGATCTATGAGAAAAAAGAGGGCAACGTCGATCTGTACGTCTCCCTTCCGTTCTGTCCGTCGAAGTGCGACTATTGCTCGTTCATCACCGCGCCCATCGGAAAGACGCGGCAGTACGTGCCCGCCTATCTCGGTGCGCTGGAGCGGGAGCTTTCCGCCGCAAGGGGGCTCGTTCGGAACCTGCGCTCCATCTATATCGGCGGCGGCACGCCGTTCGCCCTCGAAGAAGAGGAGCTTGGACGGGTTTTCGAAGCGGTCGCGCCGTTTTTGAAAGACGGGGTCGAATACACGGTGGAGGCGGGACGGCCCGACGTCTTTACGAGGGGAAAGCTCGATCTGTGCAAGAAATATGGCGTGACGCGCATTTGTATCAACGCGCAGTCGTTCTCGGACAGGACGCTCGAAGCGATCGGGCGGAAACATACGAAGCGGCAGCTTTACGAGGCGTTCGACCTGGCAAGGCCGTACGGCTTTACCGTCAACTGTGACCTCATCGCAGGGCTTTCCGGCGAGGGCGTCTCGGAATTTTCAAACAGCCTGTCCGAGGCGATCGCCCTGGCGCCCGAAAATATCACCGTCCACACCCTCTGCCTCAAAAAGGGGGCGAAGCTGAAGGAGGAGACGGCGCGGCTCCAAGAGGGGGAACTCGGCGAGATGATCGCCCTCTCGCGGGAAGTTCTCCGCTCGGCGGGGTACGGCCCGTACTATCTCTATCGGCAGAAGTATATGGCGGGCGCCCATGAGAACGTTGGCTGGACGAAAAAAGGGTATGCCTCGGTCTACAACGTCGACGTCATGGAGGAGACGACGGACAATCTCGCCGTCGGCGCGAACGCGATCGGGAAAAAACTCTTTTTGCGGGAGGAGCGGATCGAGCGGCTGGGTTCGCCCAAGGACATCCCGACCTATCTCTCCAAGACGGACGAGCTGATCGAAAAGAGAGCAAAGCTGTTTGAAACCGGCTTGCGATAAAATCAAAACAGGAGGAAACGTTATGAACAAGAAAAAACTTTCGGCGGCGTTTTTACTGTGCGGCGCGGTCTGCCTTTTTGCGGGCTGCGGCGGGGGCGGCGAGGAGATCTTGCCCATGCCGCCCGTCACGGAGATCCGCTCGCTCGACGAGTGGGAGGCGGCCTTCGGGGAGGAGAGGCTCAGCAATTTCACCATGAAATCCTCCTGGCACATGACGGACAACGTGACGGCGGAGGAGAGCTTCAAGGAGATCGAATTCCGGCAGGACGCGGCAAACAACGTCTGCCTTTTCATCGAACGGGAGCTGACAGCGCCGGACGGCGAAGTTTCGAGCGAGACGCAGGAAATGTACGTGAAAAACGACGAGACCTATTCCGTTTACCGCCGCTCGGGAAGCGAGAGCTGGAAAAAGGAGAGCTGCACCGAAGAGGAGTACACCTCGCACATCGTCGTCTCGGCGGCGGGGCTTTTCGGGGTCCTCGGGCTCGAAAATTTGGACATCGGACAGGAGATGGACGCCTTCACCTATGAGAGCGTCCGCGGGGAATATGCCTATCATAACTTGCCTCTCGGCACGGGCTCGCTCATCGTGCGCTTTGCCGACTCCTTCCTCGACACTGTTTCGATCACCGGCGGGCTCTGGGAGGACAACGCCTATTACGCCGAGGTCGAAGTCACCCTTTCCGATTACGGAACGACGAGCGTCGCCCTTCCGAACGCGTAAATTTTGGGACTGGGGGAAGAATTTCCGAAAATCGGACAAAATCTTCGCCGCTTGCCGATGAAAATCCTTTGACAGAACGGGAAAAATATGGTATTCTTAAAAGGACGGACGCGAGGAATTGCGCTCTCCACGCATCTCTTGGCGTCACGCGAATCTTCCATAGGAGGTTAAACGCAAATGGAAAAGAAAGAGATCATCGAAAAGTTCGCCCAGCATGAAGGGGACACCGGCTCGCCCGAGGTCCAGATCGCGCTGCTCACGGAGCGGATCAACCACCTCAACGAGCACCTCAAAGCGCATAAGCAGGACAACCATTCCCGCCGCGGACTCTTGAAAATGGTCGGCAAGCGCCGCAGACTTCTGGACTATCTGAAAGCGAAGGATATCGAGCGGTACAGAGCGGTCGTTGCGGCTTTGGAACTGAGAAAGTAAATCGGAAGAGCGGCGTATTTTCTACGCCCTCTTTTCGTATTTCAAGCTCTCCGCCGGGGCGGCGGACGGGCACAAGAACAAAAAAAGAACAAGGAGTTAAAAAGAAATGACGCAAAATTACAAAGAATTCAAATTTTCCGTGGGCGGCAGAGAAGTCACCGTCGAGACCGGAAAATACGCAGAGCAGGCAAACGGCTCCTGCGTGATCCGCTGCGGCGAGACCGCCGTCATGGTCAACGTCTGCATGTCGCAGGAACCGCGGGAGGGCATGGATTTCTTCCCCCTGCAAGTGGACTATGAAGAGAAGATGTACTCGGTCGGCAAGATCCCGGGCAGCTTCAAGCGCCGGGAGGGAAGAGCTGCCGACAAGGCGATCTTGACGAGCCGTCTCATCGACAGACCGCTCCGTCCGCTCTTCCCGAAGGGGCTCTTCAACGACGTCGTCGTCATCGCGACGGCGCTCTCCGTCGAGCCGGACGTCGCCCCCGAGCCGCTCGCCATGATCGGCTCCTCGATCGCGCTTGCGATCTCCGACATCCCGTGGGCGGGACCGACGGGCTCGGTCGTCGTGGGACTCGTGGACGGGCAGTACGTCATCAATCCCGACTTTGAACAGCGCGAAAAGAGCACGATCCATCTCAACCTTGCGGGCACGAAGGACGCCATCCTCATGATCGAGGCGGGCGCCGACGAAGTGACGAACGACGAAATGGTCGGCGCGATCATGTTCGGACAGAAGGAGATCTCCAAGATCTGCGAATATATCGAGACCGTCATCGTCCCCGCCGTCGGAAAGCCCAAGAAGGAGATCGAACTTTACCATATCCCCGAGGAGATCGACGAGGCGGTGCGCGCGTACGGCAGCGAGAAGCTCGACTGGGCGCTCGACACCTTCGACCGGAACGAGCGGCAGACGCGGCAGGATCAGGTCGAGGCGGAGATCGTCGAACATCTCCTCGAGACCTATCCCGAGAGCAAGCGGGAGATCAAGGACAGCATTTACTATCTGACCAAGGAAAAAGTGCGGGCGAAGATCTTCGATCGGGGGATCCGTCCCGACGGAAGAGGGTTGAAGGACATCCGTCCCATCTGGTGCGAGCGGGGCGTTCTGCCGCGGGTGCACGGCTCGGCGGTCTTTACGAGAGGACAGACCCAGACCCTTGCGACCTGCACCCTCGATATGCCCGCCGCGGCGCAGAAACTCGAGGGCTTGGACGACGAGACCGAAAAGCGGTACATGCACCAATACAACTTCCCCGGCTATTGCACGGGCGAGGCGAAGGCGCTCAAGAGCCCCGGCCGCCGCGAGATCGGACACGGCGCCCTTGCGGAGCGCGCTCTCCTTCCCGTTCTTCCGCCCAAGGAGGACTTCCCGTATGCGATCCGCGTCGTCAACGACATTCTTTCGAGCAACGGCTCCTCTTCGATGGCGTCCGTCTGCGGCTCGACGATGGCGCTCATGGACGCGGGCGTGCCCATCAAAGCGCCTGTCGCGGGCGTCGCGATGGGGCTCATCAAGAACCAGGAGACGGGCGAGTTCCGCGTCATGACCGATATCCAGGGGCTTGAGGACTTCCTCGGCGACATGGATTTCAAGGTCGCGGGCACCGAGAAGGGGATCACCGCGATCCAGATGGATATCAAGATCAAGGGCATTTCCGAAGAGATCATGCACACCGCGATCGAACAGGCGAACGAGGGCAGGAAGTTCATCCTCTCCAAGATGCTCGAATGCGTGCCCGAAGTCGCGCCCGAGCTTTCCAAGTACGCGCCTCGGATCATCAGCTTCATGATCGATCCCGAAAAGATCGGCGACGTTGTCGGCAAGCAGGGCAAGGTCATCAACTCGATCATCGCCGAGACGGGCACCAAGATCGACATCGAGGACGACGGGCTCGTCTGTATCGCGACGTACGGCGATCCCGAAGGGGCGCAGCGCGCGCGGGCGATCATCGAGAGCATTGTGCACGATCCCGAAGTCGGCGACCTGTTTATCGGCACGGTCGTGAGGATCTTGTCCACGATGGGCGCGTTCGTCGAGTTTGCGCCCGGGAAGGACGGCATGATCCATATCTCGAAACTCAGCAACAAGCGCGTCGAGAAGGTCGAGGATGTCGTCGAAGTCGGAGACAGAGTCAAGGTCGAGATCATCAAGATCGGCGAGAAGGGGATCGACTTCAAACTTCTCGAAAAGCTGTCGTAAATTGAAAATAACAAAAGAGGAGCCCCTGCGCGGAACGCGCAGGGGCTTTTATGCGCCGCGGGCAGGAGCCCGCGGCGCTTTGGGCGGGAAATCCGGGCACAATTACGGATTTCCCGAAGATCTGTCGCCGAAACCGAGACTGATGAGAATGGCGCGGTTGACGCGCGACATCGTTGCGGGGGGAAGCTCCCCGATCCGCGACATCAGTCTCTTTTTGTCGATCGTGCGGATCTGTTCGAGCAGGATGACCGAATCCTTTGCGAGCCCGAACGCCTGCGGCAGTTCGATATGCGTCGGGAGCCGCGCCTTGTGGATCTTGCTGGTGACGGCAGCCGCGATCACGGTAGGGGAGTATTTGTTGCCCGTGTCGTTCTGCACGACAAGAACGGGGCGCACGCCGCCCTGTTCGCTTCCCACGACGGGCGAAAGATCTGCATAATAGAGTTCTCCGCGTTTTACGTTCATTTCCGCACCTTCTTTCGTGAGCAAGTCCCCTCGCTTACAGTATATGTAAAAGAGGGAGGTTTTGCCCGCACGGTATAATTCTTGACGCAATCAGGAAAAATATACTCCGATTTTATTGTCAATTTCCCAAAAAAATGGTATAATTGACCCATATACCGAACCAAGGAGATCAAAAAAGATGAAAATCGTCGTGGACGCGATGGGGGGCGACAACGCCCCGCAGGAGATCGTCAAAGGCGCGTTGGACGCGCTGAGCAAAAGGGTTGGCTTCAAGGTTGTCTTTACGGGAGACGAAACGCGCGTGCGCGAGGAGCTCGCAAAATACGAGTATGAGAAAAACCGGGTCGAGATCGTTCCTTGCAGCGAGGTCATCACAAACGACGATATGCCGACGAGCGCCATCCGGAACAAACGGGACAGCTCGCTCGTCGTCGGGCTGAAACTCCTCAAAGAGGACAGCGACGTCGGCGGCCTGGTCTCGGCGGGCTCGACGGGCGCGGTCCTGACGGGCGGCGTCATGATCATCGGCAGGATGAAGGAAGTGCTGCGTCCCGCCCTCTGCCCCGGCGTTCCCAACGTGCGCGGCACGCGGACGCTGCTCTGCGACTGCGGCGCCAACGCCGAATGCAAACCGCAGTTCCTGGCGCAGTTCGGCGTCATGGCGACGGCTTATGCGCGGGCGGCGTTCGGCATCAAAGAGCCCCGCGTCGGGCTGCTCACCAACGGCACCGAGGAGCACAAGGGCGACCCGCTCCACATCGAGGCGCACAAACTTTTGAAAGAGATCCCCTCGATCAACTTCATCGGCAACGTCGAAGGGCGCGATCTCATGTTCGGCGACGTCGATATCTGCGTGGCGGACGGCTTTTCGGGCAACGTCGCGCTCAAAGCGGTGGAGGGCTGCGGCAAGACCGTCTCCACCGTGCTCAAACAGGAATTTACGCGCAATCTTTCGGGCAAGATCGCCTATCTTTTCGCCAAAAAACAGATCGGCAAGCTGCGCGATATGCTCGACTATGCCAAGCTCGGCGGCTCGGTCTTTCTGGGGCTCAAAAAGGTCGTCGTCAAGGCGCACGGCAACGCCAAGGCGGATTCGGTCTGCCCGTCCGTTTTGCAGGCGGTGGACGCCTACCGGAACGATCTGATCGGTTCCATCGGGGAAATGCTCTCGGGCATGACCTTCCGAGAAGAGGAGGAAGATGAATAACGGACAGGATCTCCGCCCGCAGGATCTTGCGGAGGCGGAAAAGACCCTCGGCTATACCTTCCGCGACCGGGAACTTTTGAAAACTTCCCTCACGCACAGCTCCTGGGCGAACGTTCGCGGCGGGGAGGACAACGAACGGCTGGAATTTTTGGGGGACGCCGTGCTGGAGCTCATCGTCACCGAGACGCTCTACCGCGGCACCGACTCCAAAGAGGGGACGCTGACGGGGATCCGTCAGCAGTATGTCTCTCGCGGCGCGCTCGAAGAGGCGACGGAGCGTGCGTCGCTCACAAAGTTCATGCGTTTTTCGGGCGGTGCGGACAACGTCGGCGGGAAAACGGCGAGCAATCTTTTCGAGGCGGTGCTCGGCGCGGTCTATCTCGACGGAGGAATGCGCGCGGCGCGGGGCATGTGCAAAAAGTTTCTCAAATTCAAGGAGACGGAGAATTTCAAGACTCTCTTGCAGGAATTCGTGCAGGAGAGGACCGGGGAGACGCCGCGCTATGAGACCGAACAGAAGGAGGGCGGCTATGTCTGCACGGTGCGCGCCCTCGGCAAGGAGGCGGACGGTGCGGGCGCGAGCAAGAAAGCGGCGCAGACGCAGGCGGCGGAGCGGCTGTTCCGGAAACTGACGGAGACAAAGAAATGAACTTTAAGGAAATTCAGTTGGCGGGCTTCAAATCCTTTGCGGATAAGACCACCATCAAATTCGACGACGGCGTGACCTGTATCGTCGGACCCAACGGCTGCGGGAAGAGCAACGTCGCCGACGCGGTGCGCTGGGTACTCGGCGAGCAGTCTGCAAAGACGCTGCGCGGTTCCAACATGCAGGACGTCATCTTCAGCGGCACGCAGACGAGGCGGGCGCTCTCCTACTGCGAAGTCACCCTCGTGTTCGACAACACCAACCGTCTTTTTGATATTGAGTACGACGAAGTCGCCATGACGAGACGGCTGTATCGCTCGGGCGAGAGCGAATATCTTCTGAACAAGCAGAGCTGCCGACTCAAGGACATCGTCGCCCTTTTGCACGGCGTCGGGATCGGCAAAGAGGGCTATTCCATCATCGGACAGGGCAAGGTCGAGCAGATCATGAACGCCAAGCCCGAGGACCGGCGCGCGATCTTCGAAGAGGCGACGGGCGTCATGAAATTCAAGACGCAGAAGGGGGAGATCGAGCGAAAGATCGAGAGCGCCAAGGACAATCTGACCGTGTTTATCCAGCGGATGGACGAGGCGGAAAAACAGCTCAAACCGCTCGAAAAACAGGCGGAAACGGCGAAAAAATACCGGGAATATTCCTCGCAGCTCAAATACGAGGAGGTCAATACATATCTTGCCCGCGCCGAAAATTTCGAATACGAGACGGGCAAACACCGGAAAAAGATCGAAGAGGCGGACCGCCGCCTTGCCGCCGTCGAACGGGAGACGGAGGAAGTGGACGGCGGGGAGATCGCCGCGCGCGAACAGATCGGGAAAGCAGATGAGGAACTTCGCACCCTCAACGAAAAGCTCCGCCTTTTCGAAGTCGGGCTGGAACACAAGAGCGGCGAGGCGCGGGTCATCGGGGAGCGGATCGCAAGCTATAAGCGGCGGCTTTCCGAGGCTTCGGACGACGCGGAATTTTCGCTGCGCCGTACAAAGCAGATCGAAGAACTCTCCAAGGAGAGCGCGAAAAAGCGGGAGGACGCCGAAAAGCGCGCCCTTGCGGTCGAGAAGAAGTGCGAAGAGCTCTCCAAAAAATTGCAGGAGACGGACGCGCGGCTCATCCGGTTCGAACAGCTCTCCGACGAAAAACGGGCGAGCGAACTTCATTCGGTCGAAAACCTCGCCGACGTGCGCGCGAATGTGAGCGGGCTTTCCGCCGCGAAGAGCGCCGCGAGCGAGCGGATCGACGAAGTGCGTTCGGCGATCGAAAAGACGCAGGCGCGGAAAAAGGATTACGAGGCCCAGCTTGCCGCCTGCCGCAGCGAAAAGAGCGCCTGCGCCGAATTTCTGGATAAGAAGGGGGAGAAAGAGGAGGAACTTACCGAAAATCTGCGCGAACTTGCGCGGAGCGGGCAAAAACTCGCGCAGGATCTCATCGACTGCAACACCTCCATCGCCAATCTCACCAACAATCTCGAACTGTATCAAAATCTTAAAAACCGCTTCGACGGCTACCGCGACTCGGTGCGTAACCTGCAGCTGACGGCCAAGAAGGACCCCGAGCTCGGGAAGAAGATCAAGGGCGCGATCGCGGACATCGTTTCGACCGAACAGAAATTCGAAGTGGCGATCGAGACGGCGTTCGGCGGCGCCATGCAGAACCTTGTAACGGCGACGGCGGACGACGCGCGGTTTTTGATCGAATATCTCAAAAAGACGGGCGGCGGGATCGTCACCTTCCTGCCCGTGGACGCCATGCGCCCGCACATGAACAGCGGGGAGATCCACCGCGCTCTGCATGAGCGCGGCGCGCTCGGGCTTGCGGACGAGATCGTCTCGTTCGATCCCTATTTCGACAACGTGATCAAAAATCTGCTCGGGAACACCCTCATCTGCGACACCATCGCCAACGCGACCGCGATCTCCAAAAAATATCCGCGCTCCTTCCGGATCGTCACCCTCGACGGCGACATCATCGCGACGAGCGGCGCCATGACGGGCGGCAGCCGCCGAAGGGAGAGCGGGAACCTGCTCGCGGGCGAGCGGCATATCAAGGAGTGCGAAGAGGGGATCGCAAAAAAGAAGAGTCTCGCCGCGAAATTGCAGGCGGCGATCGACGAGAGCGAAAAGGAGCGCGAGGAGACGCAGGCGGAGTTCGAGCGGTTCCGCGTCCGCGTGCAGGAGGAGACGGCTTCCTTTGCGGCGCTCTCTCAAAAGGAACTCGCCCTCTGCGATCTCATCTCGGACGCCGAGCGGGACGCCGCGGAATATGCGGGGCTCCTCGAAAAACTCGAAAAGCGGGTCGGGGACCTCGAAAGCGAAGTGCTCTCCTCGTCCGAGAGCGAGGGGATTTTGAACAAGATCCGCTCCGAAGCGGCGGCGGAGGCGGCCGCAAGACAGGCGGAGAGCGGAAAACTGCGCGCCGAACGGGACAAGCTTGGCGAAGAACTGCAATCGCTGCGCCTCGAAGGGGCGACCCTCCGGTCCGCTTGCGACGCGGAGGAGGAGAACCTCAGACGGCTTTCCGAGGAGAAGGACGGGCTCTTGAAAAAGGTGGACGACACCCACATCGAGATCGCCAAAACGGAGTCCCTCATCGCGGAGCTCAAACGGGAGGAGGAAAAGGTCGCGCTCACCGAGGAGGAACAGCGCGCCGTCGCCTCCATTCGCGCGAACATCTCCCGCGTCGAGGAGCAAAAGAAGGAGACGGCGGCAAAACAGGCGGAGCTCTCCGACAAGAAGCGCGCCCTGCTCGCCGAACAGATGAATCTGAGCGAGGCGAAGCACGCGAGCGAGTTGGAGATCTCCCGCGCCGAGGAACGGCTCGAGAGCATGCGCCAGCGGATCGACGAGGCGTACGGGCTCGATCTCGAATCGGCGAAGGCGCTCCGTGACCCCGAATATGACATCGCTCAGGCGCAGAACAACATCAACAGTCTGCGGCATAAGATCGCCGTCCTCGGCCCCGTCAACCAGAACGCGGAAGAGGACTATGACAACCTCTTGGAGCGCTACACCGAAATGCAGCGGCAGAAGGAGGACCTCGACAAGGGGATCTTCGATCTGACGACGGCGCTCGACGATCTGAAATCGACCATGCAGAAGCAGTTCGACGAGGGCTTTCGCGAGATCAACGTCAACTTTTCGCAGATCTTCAAAGAGCTGTTCGGCGGCGGCAGGGCGGAATTGCAGCTCGATTATACCGACTGCGACGATCCGCTCAACGCGGGCGTGGAGATCATCGCAAGCCCGCCCGGGAAAAAACTCACCAAGATCTCCCTTCTTTCGGGCGGCGAGCGGGCGTTCACCGCGATCGCGATCCTGTTTGCGATCTTAAAGACCCGTCCCATGCCGTTCTGTATCCTCGACGAGATCGAGGCGGCGCTCGACGAGGCGAACGTCGGCAGATTTGCGAAATATCTCAAAAAATTCTCCAAAGAGACGCAGTTTATCGTCATCACGCACCGAAAACCGACGATGAACGAAGCGGACATCCTCTTCGGCGTGACGATGGAAGAAAAGGGCGTCTCGAAGATCGTGTCGGTCAAGCTCTCCGAGGTCGAAGAAAAACTCGGCGGCGATACGGTGATCGCATAAAATTCAAACGGAAAAAAGCGTATGGGCATTTTCGGAAAAATCAAAAACGCACTCAAAAAGACGAAGGACGGCGTTGCGCTCAAAATGCGGCAGCTGTTCCTCAAAAACAAGCTCGGAGACGCCTTTTATGACGAGCTTGAGGAGATCCTCATCTCCTCCGACGTGGGCGTTGCGACCGCCGAGGACGTCGTGGAGCAGGTCAAAGAGGAGGCGATCGGCAACAAGGTCAAGGACGAGCAGTACGTCACCGACCTTTTGAAGGATATCCTCGAAGATACCCTGAACGAGGCGCCTGTGCCCGAGATCAGCTATCCCTGCGTCATCATGCTCGTGGGGGTGAACGGCGCGGGAAAGACCACGACGATCGGAAAGATCGCAAACTATTTTGTCTCGCAGAAGAAGAGCGTCACCGTTGCGGCGGCGGATACCTTCCGCGCGGCGGCGATCGACCAGCTCAACGTCTGGGCGGACCGGGCGAAGGTGCGGATCGTCAAGCACGAGGAGGGGAGCGATCCCTCCGCCGTCGTGTTCGACGCCGTGTCCTCTGCCAAGGCGAGAAACACCGACGTTCTCCTCATCGACACCGCGGGCCGGCTGCATGTCAAGGAAAATCTCATGAAGGAGCTGTCCAAAATGGACCGCGTCGTCCTCCGCGAATATCCCGAGGCGAAATTCTACAAATTCCTCGTGCTCGACGCCACGACCGGCCAGAACGCCGCCTCTCAGGCGCGCCTGTTCAACGAGGCGGTCTCGCTCGACGGGATCGTTCTGACCAAACTCGACGGCACGGCAAAGGGCGGCTTTGTCTTTTCCCTCTGCGGCGAGCTGAAAATTCCCGTCGTCTTTGCGGGCGTGGGGGAGAAGATCGACGATCTGGTGCCGTTCGACGCCGAGGAGTTCGTCGAGGGCTTCTTCTGATCGTTTTTCATTGCGCCGCTATGAAAAGAGCCGCAAGGAGATAAGTATGAAAGAATTTCTCAAGAAATACAAAAAAGGTTTTGAGTTTTGGATGCTCGCGGGGGTCGTCTTGGTACTTCTCCCCGAGCTCGTCTATCTCTGCATTCCCGCCTTTACAGGGCTCTATCCCTACAAGGTCTGCGAGATCTTCTCCCGCATTTTTCGGGTCGCGGGCTGCCTGCTGCTCGTCTTTGTCGTTCTGCGCGAGCCGCCCGAAAAAAAGCCCTTCTTCGATTCCCTCTATCTGACGGCGGCGCTCGCTCTGCTGCTCGATTACACGGCCTGGATCCTGTTTTTCTGCGGGATCTCGACGTTCGGGATCACCGTTTTCATCAAAGTCTGCCCCTGCGTCTGCCTGATCCTCTTTTCCATGGAGAAAAAGAACTATCTTGCAGCAGGGTCCTTTGCGATCTATTCGGTGATCGACATCTTTTCGTTCTGTATCGGTGCCATTCTCTTGGCGGGGGCCGCCTGAACAAAAAAATTTTACGCCTGTCAAGCAAAAATACTTGACAGGCTTTTTCTTTTCTGTTAAAATGACAGAAGGTCAAGGGGAATGACTTGACGGGGAGAAAAACCATGCCGTTCGCAACGCTCAAGGGGAATTTTTCTCAAGCGCCCATGGCGAAGGATCTGAAGTATCTGCAGCTCTGGGACTTGTACGGGGGACTTCTCACCGAAAATCGGCGCGAGATCTGCGAAATGTACTATGTGCTCGATCTGTCCCTGTCGGAGATCGCCGAAGAGAAGGGGGTCAGCAAGCAGAACGTCTCGGAGATCCTCAAAAAGAGCCGGGAACTGCTCGACGGGTTCGAGGAGAAACTTCATCTCAACGAACAAAATCAAGCCTATTCCCGTGAAGTTTCGTTTATGATGACCGGCGTCATCCGGGCGCTCGAGGCGTTCAAGGCGAAACACCCCGAATTTTCAGCGGAAATGGACGAAATCGAGAAAAAAGTCGCCGTGGGCGAAGAAATCGGTCCCGACGAAGCGGCGGCCCCGGCGGAAGATCGCAAGGAGAAATAAATGGCACTGTTCGGTTCGCTTTCGGAGCGGCTCAACCATATTTTCAGCAAACTGACGAAGCGCGGGAAGCTCACCGAGCTCGAAATCCGCACGGCCATGCGGGAGGTCCGGATCGCGCTCTTGGAGGCGGACGTCAACATCCGTGTCGCAAAGGATTTCATCGCCGCTGTTTCGGAGAAGGCGGTGGGGCAGGAAGTGCTTCAATCGCTCAATCCCGCCCAGCAGGTCATCAAGATCGTCAACGACGAGCTCATCGCCCTCATGGGGTCGGGAAATTCCAAGCTCGAGGTCTCTCCGAAGCCGCCGACCGTCATCATGATGTGCGGGCTTCAGGGCGCGGGCAAGACCACGATGTGCGCAAAACTTGCCGTCCAGCTCAAAAAACAGGGCAAACGGCCGCTGCTCGTCGCCTGCGACATCTACCGTCCCGCGGCGATCGATCAGCTCAAAGTCGTCGGCGCCAAGGCCGAGGCGGAAGTGTTCGAGCGCGGCACCCAATTTCCCCCGAAAACGGCGAGACAGGGCGTCGAATACGCGCAAAAAATGGGCTTTGACACCGTGATCATCGACACGGCGGGACGGCTCCATATCGACGAAAAGCTCATGCTCGAGCTCGAGGAGATCAAAAAAGAGGTCCCGGTTACCGAGACCCTCCTCACCGTTGACGCCATGACGGGGCAGGACGCGGTGAACGTCGCCGAAACATTCAACGCCCGCCTTTCGATCACGGGCGTCATCCTCACCAAGCTCGACGGCGACACCCGCGGCGGCGCCTGCCTTTCCATCAAGGCGGTGACCGGAAAACCCATCAAATTCATCGGCGTGGGCGAGAAGATCGGCGATCTCGAGCCCTTCTATCCCGACCGCATGGCAAGCCGCATCCTCGGCATGGGGGATGTGCTCTCGCTCATCGAGAAAGCGCAGGAGGCGGTCACCGAGCAGCAGATGAAGGACATGGAGCGCAAAATGCGCGAAAATTCCTTCACCCTCACCGACTATCTGGCGCAGTTCGAGACGCTCAAAAAGATGGGCGGCGCGGGCGCGCTCATGAACATGCTGCCGGGCGCGGGAAAATTGAAGATCAAAGAGGATGATGTGGATGAAAAACGGCTGGAACGCACCAAGGCGATCATCCTTTCGATGACGCAGAAGGAGCGCGACAACCCGCAGATCATCAACTCTTCGCGGAAGCGCCGGATCGCCCTCGGCTCCGGCACGAGCGTGCAGGAGATCAACGCGCTTTTGAAGCAGTTCGAGCAGGCGAAGGAACTCATGAAGCGTATGAAGGGAAAGGGACGGCTCCGGCTGCCCTTCTGAAAGAGCGAAGCATAAAAAATCAAGCAAAAATTTTGGAGGTACAATACAATGGTCAAAATGAGATTGGTGAGAATGGGCGATAAGAAATCCCCGGTCTACCGCATCGTCGTCGTGGACGCCAGAAAGGCTGCGACGGGCGAGTACATCGACAAGGTCGGCTTCTTCGATCCCAAATCCAACCCCGTCACTTTGACGGTGGACGTCGAGAAGGCGAAGGATTGGATTGCGAAGGGCGTCCAGCCCACCGAGACGGTGAAGTCTCTTCTCGTCCGGACGGGCGTTCTCGAAAAGTCCGAAAAACTTTCCCCCGCCAAGACCAAGGGCAAGAAAAAGAAGAAGTAATCGGGTTTCCGGGCGGACAGACCCGCTCGGGAGAAGTCTGAAAGGAGAAAGTATCTATGTTGGAACTCATCAAATATATCGTCGGTCAGTTCGCCGAGGACAAGGAACATCTCGAATACCGCGTCGAGGAGACGGAGGAGTGCGTGAACGTCACCGTGCTCCTTGCGGAGTCGGATATGGGCAAGGTCATCGGCAAGCAAGGGAAGATCGCCAAGGCGCTCCGCACGATCGTGCGCGCCGCGACCCCCAAGGGCAGCAAGAAAGTCAACGTCGAGATCAAAGAAAGAGAGGAGGCATAATCCTCCCGCGCCGCCGAAGGCTTTGCCTTCGGCGGCGCGTCTTAAAAAAGCGTTTGAAAAATCGTTAAAGAGCGTTTGAAAAGAGTCTTGAAACACATGAAACAGCTTGCATTTACGGTTTCCCATCACCAAAGAGAGATCCGCGGCGTTCTGTATGCGCCGGAAAAAGAAAAATTCCCCGTCGCCGTCTTTTGCCATGCCCTGAACGCAGATTTTCTGCGTTTTTCGCGCACGGCAGAGCAGTTCGTCTCGGGCGGGGTCGGTGCGCTGCTCTTTCCCTTTGCGGGCGGCAGCGTGTACGATAAAAGCGGCTTCCCGTCGGAGAAGATGACCCTCTTCACCGAAAAAGAGGACCTCGACGCCGTGCTGTTTGCGCTGCTGCGCGAGCCCTATGCGGAGCAGATCTTTCTCTTCGGCGCGAGCCAGGGAGCGATGGTCGCCGCCCTCTCCGCGGAGGAGCGGCCCGAAACGATCGCGGGCATGATTTTGCTCTATCCGGGCTTTTGCATTGCCGAGCATTGGAACGCCCGCTTTCCCGAAGAGGAGTCCATCCCGGACGTTCTCGATCTTTGGGGACTGAAGCTCGGGCGGGAGTACTTTCTCTCCCTCCGCGGCATTTCGACGTTCGAGCGCGTCGGCGATTTCCCCAATCCCGTCTGGATCTTTCAGGGCGCGGAGGACAAGCTCGTGCCGCTTTCCTGCGCGGAAGAGGCGGCAAAGCGTTACCAAAACGCCCGGCTTACCGTCTATCCCGGCGAGGGGCACGGCTTTTCTTCGGAGGGAAACCGAAAGACGGCGGCTTGCGCGCTCCGGTTCATCCAGGATCTTCTGAAACAAGGGTGAGATCGGCCGTTTTCAGGCGGTCTTGACCTTTTTGCGTTTGGCGAAGAAGCGGCGCAGGATTGCGCGGACGTCCATGAGCCGGAGGGCGGAGAAGAGCAGAAGTTCGGCGCAGCCGATGACGAGAATGGTGAGCGCCAGCGCGGGCAGATAGCTGAAATAGAGGACGAAGAGCTTCCGCGCGAAATATCCGATCACGGCGACGGGCACGACCGCCGCAAAGAGGCGCAAAAAATACTTCCAGGAGCGCAGGGCGCCCGTCTTTTTCCCGAGGAGGATCAACGAGCAGACCGCCGTGATGAGATAATCGCACGCCATGCCGACGCAGAGCGCCCCGCTCGAGAGATATTTGGGCAAAAACCAGGTGCAGGCAAGCATAGCCGCCGCGCCGAGCAGGAAAAAGAGCAGCGTCTCCCGCTCGCAGTTGAGCGAGTTGAGAATGCTCGTGGCGATCATCGTCACGCTCATGGGCAGAAGGATGACGGCGCAGACCGAGATGAGCTTGCCGCTCTCCGCGCTCGAATAGAGCATCGCGCCCACGTCGCCGCCGCAGACAATGAAGAAGGGAATGAGCAGTCCCGCGATGAGAAGGGTCGCGTTGAGCGCCTTTTCGACGAGGACGGACAGCTTTCCTTTCTCTTTTTTATAGTAGCATTCGCTCAGTTCGGGCACGAGCACGAGCGCGATCGAGCCGATGAGCGAGGAGGGGATCATGAGCACCGGCATGACCATGCCGTAGACGACGCCGTATTCGCTCAGCGCGCGCGAGGAGGAGTACCCCGCCGCCATGAGACGCATGGGGAAGAGCACCGAGATGAAGGAATTGACGAGCGAGGAGGAGGTGCGCATTGCCGTGACGGGGAGGGAGGATCTCAGAAGGGGCAGAAATTCCCCGCGCGGGTTTTTGAGTTTCCCGCCCTTTGCGAGAAAATAGACGAGCGCGATGGAGAACGAACAGAGATAGGAGATGAGAACGGCGATCGCAGCGAGATTGACGTCGGCGATCCCCGTCTGAAAGACGAGCAGCAGCCCCACGCCCACAAGGATCATGACGATCTCCTCGATGAGCTCGACGAGGGAGTAGGCGAAAAACCGCTTGTTGCCCCAGAAGGCGCCGCGGAGGATCGCATAGACCGAAGTAAAGGAGAGCCCAAAGATGAGGATATAAAAAAGATCGGCGCAGCGGGGATCGGAAAAGAGCCGCGAGAAAGGGGTCTTGAGAAGAAAGAGCAGGATGGTGAGCGGTAGACTGATCATGAGGGTCAGGAGGATCGCGGCGGTCGTCGCCGCCTGTTCGCCGCGCTTGCTCCCCCGGGCGCGGTGTTTGGAAATGATCCTCGACAACGTGATGGGCAGCCCGCTCGACGTTGCCGTCAGAAAGACCGCAAAGACGGTCAGGGCGACCTGATAGACGCCCAGTCCCTCCGGCCCGAGCGTGCGCGAGAGGATGATCCGGTATAAAAATCCGAGGCCGTGCTCGATCGCGGAAAAGATCGTCACGACCGCGGCGGTGCGATAAAGATTTTGCATGTCCTATCTTATTGCGGCGCGCCGCCGTTTATGCGTTCCGGCGCTCCTTCTCCGCTCTGTTTCCCGGCGGCGCGCCGCTTTTTTCGTACTTTTTCACAAAATTTCCGCATAAAATGAAGCCATGAAACTCCTTTTATCTCCCCAGACCCGCTACCGTGTCAAGAAGGGGCAGACTCTCGCCGCGATCGCCGAGGCCTTCCGTCTCCCGCCGCGCGCCCTTGCAGCCTTGAACTGCCTCAAAGAAGAGCCCGAAGAGGGGGAGATCCTCTTTCTGCCCGAAGAGACGGGCAATCTCTATACGGTGCGGGGCGGCGAGAGCAAGACCCTCCTTTGCGGCTCGCGGGAAAAATTCCGCGAAAAAAACCATACCGACTGTTTTTATCCGGGCCAGCGCATTCTGCTCTGACCGTCTCACCAAAATCCCGCCGCGGGCATAGGATAGGATAGAGCCGAATAAGGCTTACGGAGGTTACAAATGTCATTTTTTTCCAATTTCTCATCCGATCATTGCCCCGGAACCATAACCGGCAATCCGCTCAACGGTCTGTGTGAAAAGGTGTGTATCCAGGCGGAAAAAGTGTTCGACGCCGGGATCACCCAGACTCGGCTTCAAAACTTCCCGATCGTGCTGACAAACCCCACGCCCGCCGATCCTACATATCCGCTCACCTTCATCAGCGCCCGCTCGATCGCCACCGAGGGCACCGTCACCAATCTTTCCGTCGACCAGCAGCCCGACGGACAGTGCTCGCGCGTGCAATGCACCGTCACCGTGCCGCTCGAAGTCGTCTATCTCGACGCGAACGGCGTGGAGGGCAGGGCTTCGAGCGAGATCGTTCTGAACCAGGACGTCATCATGTACGTGCCGCCGGCATCGGTCATGCCGTTCAGCGTGACGAGCACCGTCTCCTGCGTGTCGCCCGAGGGAACGTTCAACGCCGCCAACAACACCTTCAACATCAGCGCCTGCCTCACCTGCATTCTGCGCGTCGCGATGCAGGTCGAACTGCTCGTGCCCAGCTACGGCTATTGCGCCATCCCGCCCGCTCAGGAATACTCGCAGGAGGTCTGCTCGGGCTTCTTCGAGCTGCCGCTCTATCCGCAGGGCAAATCCTGCTGCAAACGCACGCAGTAAACGCCGCAGATCTTTCCGGGGAGGCGCTTGAAAGCCTCCCGATCGGAAATCAAAAAGGTGCCGCGGAGCGCATTTGCGCTCCGCGGCTTTGTTATAATTGAAAAGTTCAATTCATGACCGATATTTTCTTTCATTATTATGAAAAATAAAAACAAAACCTCAATTCCCGCCGATCGCTTGACAAAATTTTCCGGGTTGCTTATAATGGGTTCGAATTTGAAAAAAGGAGCAGTTATGAAAAAAGTTTTTTATTTGTTTCTGAGCGTCATGATGAGCGTCGTTTGCCTGTGCTCGCTGGCGGCTTGCGGCGGAAAGGCGGGCGTTTATAAGCTCGACTCGATCACCGTCGAACTTCTGGGCATTTCTTCGACGATCAAGACCGGGGAAGATTACAACGGGACCATACTTTCCGAGGACATCTTCACGATCGAGCTCAAGAGCGACGGCAGTTTCTCCCTTTCTTCGAACGGGAAGCTCGGGATTGATTCGCAGAGCGGCACCTGGGCGGAGAACGAGGAGGACTCGAATAAGATCGATGTCACGGTCGGGGGCGTCAAGACGACCTATTACTGTGACGGCAGCGAGTTCCGTTTCGACAGCCCGATCATCAAGATCACATTGAAGAAGTAATTCGCAAAAAGACCGCCGCGCCGCGTTTTCAACGCGGCGCGGCTTTTTTTATCGCGGTTTTGTTTTTTCGGTCAATAGGTGTCGGTAATGCCAAGGAAAAAATCCGCCGAGACCCCGAAGGCGAGCGAGATCGCTTTGAGCGAGTCGTATCCCGGTTTCGCTTTCCCCCGCAGCCATTCGGAGACCTGACTCGCCTTAACTCCGATTTTATCTGCAAACATCGCTTGCGTGAGTTCATTCTCCGCCAAAAATTCTTTGAGGATTTCCCGAAACTCCATACTATCATTGTATAGAATTTTCTATATTTTTTGCTTGACAAGTAGAATTTTCTAGTCTATAATTAAGTTAGAATATTCTACTATTTGGAGGATCCAAAATGGAGTTTCCCGAGTATGCGAAAAAGAATGTTTTTGAGATCAAGGAAGTTCATGGACTTGTGATGAACGACCATGACGCCTATATCGTCGACGACGGCACACAAGGGCCGCGGCGGTTCGACTTGAAGGAACAGACGCAGGGGTATACCGTGTTCAAAGTGGGGGATCCGCCCAGCTTTGCGACCCATTTTCTGAAACGGGACTATACCCGGGAAACGATCTGCTATGACGTCTATCAATGCGGGGGGAGTTTTGCAGGCGTGACTCTCGAACAGCAGCCTTGCTCCGATGGCAGGGTGAGGTTTCTCGGGGTCGACGGGGACGAAAAAAAGAAGGATTCCGTATGTTTCGGCGCAATTTTGTACCGGATGTGAAACTTCGGCTCCTTTTTGAAAGACCGCCGCGCCGCGTTGAAAACGCGGCGCGGCTTTTTTGATTGTTTTCATTTTTTCAAGCTCAGATAGATCATCAAAACGGCGATGTCGGCAGGGGTCACGCCCGGGACGCGCTCCGCCTGCCCCAGATTGAGCGGACGGACTTTGTTCAGCTTTTCCCGCGCTTCCAGCCGCAAGCCCTCGATCTTCTCGTAGTCGATCGTCTCCGGCAGCCGTTTTTCCTCCATTTTTTTCGCCTTCTGCCGCTCTTTTTCGCTCGCTTTCAGGTATCCTTCGTACTTGATCTCCGTCTCCGCGGAAAGGAGAATGTCCGTCGGCACGTTTTCTAATATGCCGAACACGGAAAGGAGCTCTTCGATCTTCGCCCCCCGCCGCAGAAGATCGGCAAAACTGACGCTCCCCGCAAGCGGGGGATCGCCGCGGCTCTGCACGAACGCGTCCGCCTTTTTTTGTTCGGCGCGTTCGTCGAGCGCTTTCAGAACTTTCTTCCGCAGTGCCTTCCGCGCCTTGAATTTCCGGTATCGCGCCTCCGTGACAAGCCCCGCGGCATAGCCCTTTTCGGTCAGCCGGAGGTCGGCGTTGTCCTGCCGGAGGGAGAGACGGAATTCCGCGCGGGAAGTCATCATGCGGTAGGGCTCGTCCGTGCCCTTCGTCACGAGATCGTCGATCAGAACGCCGATGTACGCCTCGTCCCGTCCGAGAATGAGCGGGGGCTTCCCGCGGAGCTTGAGCGAGGCGTTGAGCCCTGCCATGAGCCCTTGCGCTGCCGCCTCTTCATAGCCGCTCGTTCCGTTGAGCTGCCCCGCGGTATAGAGCCCTTCGATCTTCTTGCTCTCCAGCGTGGGCAGAACGTCGAGCGTATCCACGCAGTCGTACTCGATCGCATAGGCATAGCGCATGATCTCGCACCGTTCGAGCCCCTCGACCGAGCGGTAGACCTCCCTTTGCAGCTCGTGCGGAAGAGAAGTGGACAGCCCCTGCACATAGACTTCGAGGGTGTCCGCGCCCTCCGGTTCCAAAAAGAGCTGGTGCCGCTCCTTGTCGCGGAACCGCACGACCTTCGTCTCGATCGAGGGACAGTAGCGCGGACCTGCCGATTGGATCTGCCCGTTATAGACGGGCGCGCGGTCAAGAGAATTTAAGATGATCTCATGCGTGCGCGGGTTGGTATAGCAGAGATAGCAGGGGGTCTGCGCCTCGGGGACGCGCCGGTGGAGAAAGGAGAACGGATAGACGGTTTCGCCCTCCTGCCGCTCCGTTTTGGAATAGTCGATCGTCCTGCCGTCGATCCGCGCGGGCGTGCCCGTCTTGAAACGGCGGACGGTGTAGCCGAGGGAGATCAGGCTCTTCGTGAGCTTCGTCGCACGCTCGAAGCCGTTGGGGCCGCTGCATTTGACGACTTCGCCCGCGATCGTTTCGGCGTTGAGATAGACCCCTGTCGCGACGATGACTGCCCGGCAGGAAAAGACGCCGCCGTAAGCCGTCAGAACGCCGACGACTTTGCCGTTTTTCGTGAGGATCTTCTCGGCTTCGCCCTGCACGAGCCGAAGATTGGGCGTGGTTTCCAGGATCTGTTTGATTTTTTTGTGGTATTCGTTCTTGTCGACCTGCGCGCGCAGGGACTGCACCGCCGCGCCCTTGCCCGCGTTCAGCATTCTCACCTGCAGGGCGCACTCGTCCGCGGTGATCCCCATCTGCCCGCCGAGGGCGTCGATCTCCCGCACGAGATGTCCCTTCGCGGTGCCACCCACCGACGGATTGCAGGGCATGAAACCGACGCTGTCGAGGTTGAGGGTCAAGACGGCCGTTTTCAGACCGGTGCGCGCAAGCGCGAGCGCCGCCTCGACGCCCGCATGCCCCGCGCCGATCACCACGGCGTCGTATGCGCCTTCCGAAAAACGCTTCATAATTTCTCCGAAAAAAGCGCGCCCGTTTGGGGCGCGCGCCTTTATTGTTTGAGGACGGCGCTCTTGACGTCCGTCACCGCCTTTGCGATCACGTCGTTCACCCGCATGAGCTCGGCGATCTTGTCGCGCGCATAGATGATCGTCGAATGATCCCGGCCCATCTCCTTGGCGATCGAGACGAGGGGCAGGGCGAGCATGTCACAGAGAAGATAGATACAGACCTGCCGCGCCCGGACAAGATCCTGTCGCTTGCTCTTGCCGACGAGCTCGCTCTTCGACACCGAGAAGTAGGCGCAGACCGCTCGCATGACCGATTCGCTCGTGACCTCCTCCTGCGTCCGCGCGTTGTCCACGCTCTCCGAGAGCGCCGTCGCCGCAAGCTGCAAAGTGATCGGTTCCTCATGCAGTTTGCTCGCGAAGATGACCTTGTTGAGCCGGCCTTCGAGGGTGCGCACGTTGTTGTCCGAATTGCGCACCAGAAAGGCGAGCACTTCATCGGGCAGGATGTACTTCTTTTCGAGCGCTTTGCGCTTCAAGATCGCGATCTTCGTCTCGATGTCCGGCGGCTGGATGTCGGCGATGAGCCCGCCTTCGAAACGGGTCCGGAGCCGCTCTTCGAGGGTGGTCAGCTCCTTTGCGGGACAGTCCGAGGAGATGACAATTTGCTTATGCTGGGCAAAGAGCTCGTTGAAGGTGTGGAAGAACGCCTCCTGCACGCCGTATTTGCCCGCCCAGAACTGGATGTCGTCGATGATGAGCACGTCCACGTTGCGGTAACGGTTGCGGAAGCGGAACTCGTTGTCCGTGCCCGCCGACTTTTTCGCATACATGCTGTCCACATATTCGTTGAGGAATTTCTCGCTCGTCGTGTAGACCACTTTGAGAGACGGCTTTTTTTCGGCGATCTCGTTTGCGATCGCCTGCATGAGATGGGTCTTTCCGAGCCCCGTCCCGCCGTATATATAGAGAGGATTGAAATTCTCTCCGGGCGCCTCTGCGACCGACTTCGCCGCCGCATAGACGAATTTGTTCCCCGGCCCCACCACGAAACTGTCGAAGGTAAAACGGACGTCCGGCTTCAAGTCGTTCTCGATCGCGGCGTCCGGCTGTTCGTCGAGCGTATAGGTGTCGCTGCCGTCCACGACGATGATCACGCCGTTGAGCCCGATGTCCGCCGATTCCGCAGCTTCCTTCAGCTGGGAAAGATGATGCTGCGCGACCGTCTTTGCGACGACCTCCGTCCCCGCTTTCAGAACGAGTTTTTTGTTCACGACGTCCGTCGGTTCCAGATCCTCGATGAACGAACTGAACGAAACGGCGTTGATCAATTTCTCGGCGCGCGCCTTGATTTTGTTCCAATAAAACTCTAATTGAGAATTTTCTTCCATTTTACCCTCGCAAACGCTTTACTTTTTACTATTTTTTGATATAATGGATAAAGGTGTCGAAAATTGGCGGCGATTTCCAAGGTTTGTCCCCGCGGAAGGGGGAGCCGGGACAGCCGCCCGGGAAACTTTTCCGGCGGGATCTTCCCGCGAGGAAAAAGCCATGAGTTGATTATAGCATAAATCGGGGAAAAAAGAAAGCGTATTTCGGAAAAACTTCGGTGATTATCAAAAATTTGACGCTGCACAATTTCAGAAACTACAAAGAGGAGACGTTCCGCTTTTCGGAAGGGGTGAACGTGCTCTTCGGGCGGAACGCGCAGGGCAAGACCAACTGCGCCGAAGCGGTCTTTTATCTCTGCACGGGGGCGTCGCTGCGGATCCGGCACGACAAACAGCTCATTCGGCTGGGCGAAAGCTCTGCGTCCCTCCGCGCCGAGACGGAGAGCCGTTTCGGGCGGACGGTTTTGGAAGCGCGCCTGTTCGAAAACCGGCGGGAGCTCTATCTCAACGGCAACAAGGTATCGCGCGCCGTCGATTTTCTTGGGAACATGAAGAGCGTCTTTTTTTCGCCCGGAGAGCTGCGTATCGTGCAGGACGGTCCCGACGAGCGCCGCCGCTTTCTCAATCTGTCCATTTCGCAGACTTCGAAGGCGTATGCCTCGGCGTTGCTCCGCTATAACAAAATTCTCGAACAGCGGAACAACCTGCTCAAAAACCGGGACGCCGGCCTCGTCCTCGAAACGCTCCCCGTCTGGGACGAACAGCTCTCGCGCTATGCCGCGTCGATCATCGCAAAGCGGAGGGAATATTTGAGCCGGCTCTCCCCGCTGGCCGCCGAGGCGCACGCCTTTCTGACGGACGGCGCGGAGACCCTTTCCCTCGGGTTCGACGACAGCTATCCCGAAGGGGAGGAGAAGATCGCAAAACGGCTTCTGCGCGAGCTGGAAAACGCCTATGAACGGGATTTAAGGCTGGGCTTTACCACCGTCGGCCCGCACCGGGACGATGTGAAGATCGAGATCGACGGCACGGACGCGCGGGGATACGCCTCGCAGGGGCAGACCCGCACCGCCGCCCTCTCGATGAAGCTCGCAGAGCTCGAGATCTTCAAGGAACTGACGGGGGAGCCGCCCATCCTCATTTTAGACGACGTGATGAGCGAGCTCGATCTCGCGCGCCGCAGGAAATTGCTCGAACGTACCGAGGGCGTGCAGTGCATTCTGACCTGCACCCATGCCGAGCGGCTTCTGTTCGGCAAAACTCTCAAAAAATTCAAATTACGGGAAGGAAAAATCATTTATGAAAGCTGATCTGCATCTGCATTCCGTGTATTCGGACGGGATCCACACCCCCCTCGAGCTTGCCAAACGGGCGAAAGAAGAGGGGCTCGGGCTCATCTGCGTCACCGATCATGACAACATGGGGGGCGAGGACGAGAAAGAGTCGGCGATGAAGGAATGCGGGCTTCCGTATCTGCGGGGCTGGGAGGTCTCGACCGTCTCCGACAGAAAGGTACATATCCTCGGCTACTCCTGCTCGATGGGGAAAGCCTACGAATATTTCGTGGAAAAGCGCAAGGAGGAGGCGGTGGAACGGGCGGAAAAGCTCCTGAAAGCCGCGAACAGTTATTTCGGGATCGACTGCACCATGCGCGACGTCGAGGAGCAGTGCTGCCTCGCGGGGAACGTCCTTCATCCCATGTACACCGTCCGCGCCGTTGCCAAGCGCCTCGGCAGAACGGGCAACGGGATCGACCTTTTCAAGGAGGCGTTCGACAAAAACAAGCCTTGCTATGTGGCGCCCCGCCGTCCCGTTCCCGAGGAGGCGATCGACGTCATCCATGAGCTCGGCGGCGTCGCCGTGCTCGCCCATCCCGGACGGATGAGGCTCGAGGGCAAGCACGATCTTCTGGATCGGCTCGTGAAAAACGGTATCGACGGAATAGAATGCTATTACACCACACATACTGCCGAAGAGACGGAGGACTATCTCGACTTTGCCCGCAAACATCATCTCTACATCACGGGCGGATCGGACTTCCACTTCGACGGCGGGAAGCCCGTGTTCGGCAAGCCCGACTACGAGGCCGACGAAAATTTCCTTGCGAGAGTCCTCCCTTAAATCAGGGGGAAAGGACATATGCAAATACTTTCTGTTGCGGCGGCGTTCCTCTTTCTGGGGAACGCCGCTCTCTGTTCCGGCTTCGGGCGCGTGAAAAGCGGCGTCGTCATCGACGGGATCGAAGTCGGCGGACTTCCCTATGCCGCGGCGGAGAAGATCTTGCGGGAAGATCTTGCCACGCGCGTTCTTCCCGTCGTCATCCACGCCCCCAAGGGGGATCTTTTTTTCGATCTTCCCGTGGCGGACGACGCCGCCGAACTCGTCCGTCGGGCAAAGCGCGATGAAAAGCTCACGCTCTCCTTCACCCGCCGCTGGGCGGACATGGAGGGGACGCTGCAAGAGGTCTGCGCCCGAAATTCGGAGACGGCGATCCCGGCGGAACTGGGCTTTTCCCGCGCGGGGTTCACCTATTCCCCGGGAAAGAGCGGGATCGCCTGCGATTACGGCGCGCTGCTCGAAGACGCGCAGGAGGGGCTCTCCCGGGAACGCTGCGAGCTGTCCCTGAAAACCCGCTCCTATCTGCCCGCCGTCACCGAGGAAATGCTCAGAAAGAGGACAAGAAAGCTCGCCTCTTTTTCGACGGCGTTCGATCCTCAGAACGCACCGCGCAGCCGGAACATCGCCCTCGCCGCGGAGAAGATCTCGGGCAGCGTGATCTTGCCCGGGGAGGAATTCTCCTTCAACAAAACGGTCGGCGCCCGCACCGCGGAGAACGGGTTCGAGATTGCAAACGTCATCTATGAGGGGGAGTTCGTCCCCGGGGTCGGCGGCGGCGTCTGCCAGACGAGCACCACGTTATTTGGCGCGGCGCTTCGCGCAGGGCTCACAATCACCGAGTCGCATGCCCATTCCCTGTCCGTCGGCTATGTTCCGCCCTCCCTCGACGCCATGGTCTCCTCTTCGAGCGATCTGCGCTTCCTCAATCCCTATGCTTTTCCCGTGTATCTTCTCGGCGGCGCGGAGGGGGGAAGCGTCACCTTTTCGGTGTACGGAATGCCGGACGGAAGGACGTACCGGACGGAGAGCGTCACCCTGGCGCGGATCAGCCCGCCCGAGCCCGAGATCGTCGAAGGGGAGAGCGGAGAGCTTCGGCGGGAGAAGGAGGGGATCAAGAGCGAGAGCTATCTCATCGTCACCGACAAAGGGGGCAGGCTCCTTTCGCGGACGAGGATCCGACGGGACTGCTATGCCGCCGTTCGCGGGAAGAGGGGCGCCCTTCCCGTCCCGAAAGCGGGGGAGAGTGTCCCGAAAGAAGGGCAGGAGAGCCTTGTCGGATCGGAAAATATACAAAATTCCTTCGAAAAAATTCCCGAAGCGGGCAAAAACGATTGATTTTTCCGAAAATTTCCGATATAATGGACAGGTGATTTCGGGCGTTCCTCTGCCGCGGCGCAAAACAGCGTCAATTCAAGAACGGGAATGAACGTCTTTGGAAAGGATACGGAGGTTTACTCAGATGAAAGGTCTTATCGAGGCGATCGAGAGAGAGGGCTTGAAGGAAAACGCCCCTCAGTTCAACGTCGGCGATACCGTGAAAGTCGGCTATCGCATCATCGAAGGCGGAAAGGAAAGAATTCAGAACTTCGAGGGCGTCGTGCTCGCGAAAAAGCACGGCGGGATCCGCGAAACGTTCACCGTGCGCCGTCTTTCCTTTGGCGTCGGCGTGGAGCGCTGCTTCCCGCTCCATTCCCCCAAGGTCGCCTATGTCACCGTCGTAAGAAGCGGCAAGGTGAGAAGGGCGAAGCTCTATTACCTCAGGGGCAGGACGGGCAGAGCGGCCAAGATCAAGGAATTGAAATGATCGAAAAGACAAACGGTTTGCGTTCAGGCGCAAGCCGTTTTGTTTTTCCCCGAAAAACTTGCCGCTTTTTTCCGCTTCCGGAAAAAATTTCGCGAAAAAGCCGAAAAACCGTTTACTTTTTGCGGGTTATCGGTTAGAATAAGAGAGAACTCTCATAATAAGGAAACACTTCTATGAAGCAGAAACCGCTCTTTTGGAAAAATCTTTCACGCTGCATGCGTGTCTTTTGGATCCTTTCGCTCGTCTTTCTCGTTGTCGGGCTCGGCACGCTCGGCTCCTTCTGTTCGACGGGGGATTCCTACCGGCTGCCCATGAAGCGCAGCGGCGACGGGAAACAGCCCGCCGTCGTGCTGCATATCACGGAGCCCGGCCACGGCGAGGAGGACCATGAGCATAAGGATCTCTATATCAAGCGTATTTTTGTCAATGCCGGAACGGTCTACAACGAATACGGCAAGCCGGCGACCCTCAAGATCGGGCGGGGGCCCTCGTCCACTTCCGACTTTTACAGCTCCGTTGACATCAAATATGTCAACATGTATCTCGAGGAGGGGCTGGAAGGGACGGCGAACTACACCGACGGCGCGCTGTTCAACTGGGTGGAGATCAATCCCGAGACCAACTGGCGGCTTGCGACCTATCCCTATTTCCAGCTGCGTGCGGAGGGGGGCGACATCCTCGTCAACGAGATCGTCTTTGTCGCGGCGGAAAAACCGGCGTCCGATTCCCCGGATTTCATCGGGAAAGAGGTCGTTCTGAATGCGGAAGTGTACGCTTCCTCTTCCAACCTTCCGAAGCGGGAGGGCGAGACCGACGAGGAGGCGGTGAAGAAGGCTTCTGCCGTCGTGGACAGCCAATCCATTCCCAACGCGTTCCAATCCTCCTATTTCCGTTTCGGCAAGGAGGAGGCGGCGGTCCTTTCGACGGTCGCGGAAATGCGGCAGGACGTCTATCTTTCCGACAATGTGTATCATCTTGCGTCCGAATATAACGCCTTCGGGCTCGATCTTGTCGCGCTCGGGACGGCGATCTTCGGCATGAGCCCCTTCGGGCTGAGATTTATGTCCTTCCTCGCCTCCTTCGGCGTGCTCGTTTTCGGCGGGCTGCTGGCAAGGAAGCTCTTCAAGAGCGACAGGGCGGGCTTGTTCTTTGCCGTGATCTATCTGCTCGCGGGCATTCCGTTCAGCCTCGGGCATTTCGGGACGCCGATCATGATCGGAGTGTTCTTTACCGCGGCGGCGCTGTATTTCGGCTATCAATTCTTCGAAGAGGGCATGAAAAAGGCCAAATTCTCCGCGGCGGTTCCCGTTCTTCTGAGCGGGCTGTTCGCGGCGCTCGCGGTCTGCGTGAGCGGAGCGTTCCTCCTTCCCGTGCTCGGGATCGTCGCGCTCTTTGCGGCGGGGGTCGTCCGGGAGAGCCGGCGCGGGCGCGCGCTGCTCGATTCGGCGATCGAGGAAGCCGAACGGGAACAAGCGGCCGATCCCGAGGGCGAAAACGCCAAGAAACCGGGCATGCAGAAGGTCGCGAGAGTTCTCAACGAGACCAAATTCAAAAAGACCGCGGCGATCGCCGTGTTCCCCGCCGTGTTCCTGCTCGGGGCGCTGCTCGTCGGGGTGCTCTCCGCGCTGCCGCTCTACGGCGTGTACGGAAAGGTGTACGGCGGCGGAGTGTCGCGCAATCTCTTCACCTATCTCTGGAAGGGCTTTGCGGGCGCGTTTGTCCCGACTGCCGTCTCGGGCATGCCGGGCGTGTGGAACCCGCTCTATCCGATCTTCCAAGGCGCGGGAGATCTCTATGCCGTCACGTCGGCGGGCTATCTGATCGCGATCGCGCCCGTTCTGGCGGGACTTGCGGGGCTCATCTTTTCGATCGTCCGCCTTGCAAAGAACAAGGACGGCGGAAACGGCGCGCTCTATGGGACGCTGATCCTGCTCGTCGGCTTTGCGCTTTCGCTTGTCACGGCTTCGTTTGCGGGCGGCGGCGTGGGATTTTTGTTCCTTGCCTATCTTTTCCTGTTCCTGTTTGCGGCGCGGCTGTTTGCGAACCTCTTCGACGGCGCGCCGGATGAAACGACGGACGGCGCTGCGCCTGCACGGACGCACAGAAAGCTCGTCTATGTCTGTTTTGCGGTCGGGCTCGTCTGCTTTGCCGTCTTTGCGGCGTTTGTGTTCTCCATTCCGCTGCCCGCCGCTTTGATGAACGCGCTCTTCCGATAATCGGAAACAAATCCCGCTTGCAAAAGAGGAAGAAAGCATGATCGCCAAAATTCATTGCTTTACGCTCAACGGGCTCGAAGGTGTGCCCGTCGAAGTGGAAACGGATGTCAACAAGGGGCTGCCCGCCTATGAGATGGTCGGGCTCCCCGACGCCGCCGTCAAGGAGTCCAAGGAGCGCGTGCGCTCCGCGCTCAAAAACAGCGGGCTTTCTTTCCCCGTCAATAAGATCACCGTCAATTTCGCGCCCGCCGATATTCGGAAAGAGGGCGCGTCCTTCGATTTGGCGGTCGCGCTCAGCCTGCTTCAGGCGAACGGCCAGCTCATCGGCACGGACACCGACGAATATGTGTTCCTCGGGGAGCTTTCGCTGGGCGGGGAGCTCCGCCCGGTCGGGGGGCTACTCCCCATTCTCATTTCCGCAAGGGACGCGGGATTTCGGAAGTTCGTCGTGCCCAAGGCGAACGAGAAGGAGGCGCGGTTTTTGAGCGGTGCCGAGATTTATCCCGCGGCGACGCTCAACGATGTTTTGCTGCATCTTCTCGGCGTCAGCCCGATCGAGCCGCTCAAAACGGCGGAATACGATTTTTCGGCGAAGCGGGAGAGCTCTTTCGACCTCAAATTTGTCAAAGGACAGCCCATCGCGCGGCGCGCGCTCGAGATCGCCGTCGCCGGCGGGCACAACCTGCTCATGATCGGGCCGCCCGGCACGGGCAAGACCATGCTGGCACGCTGCATTCCCTCGATCATGCCCGATCTCACCTTCGAAGAGGCGCTCGAGATCACCAAGATCCATTCCGTCGCGGGCATTCTCGGGGAGGAGGGGATCGTTTCGGAACGGCCGTTCCGCACGCCTCACCACACGGCGACGACCGTCTCCCTCTGCGGCGGCGGCACGAGCGTCGTCCATCCGG
>CANRGG010000011.1 GCA_947630115.1 uncultured Clostridia bacterium | reverse complement strand
CCCGAACACAGAAGTTAAGCTCTCTTACGCCGAAAGTACTTGGTCTTGCACCCGGGAGGATAGGTAGTTGCCGCCTTTCATTGCTCCTTAGCTCAGTCGGTAGAGCACGCGGCTGTTAACCGCGGTGTCGTCAGTTCGAGTCTGTCAGGAGCAGCCAAAAAGCCTATGTGCCGTAAAGGTGCACAGGCTTTTTTCGTATGTTTTACCGCCTTCGTGTGTTTTCTTCGCACCTTTGTTATATCGTCTGTTAAGAACGGTATAATTTCATTTGTAAAGTCGATACCATCACATCCCCAAGCGGCAGTTTTTATTTGTAAAGCGATCACAATTTTCCTCGAAATCTATAAGTAAAGCGGCAGTCACTAACGTCAAAGCAATCGCAATTTTTGTCGAAAATGCACCCTGTATCGAGTTTTATAGCCCATTTACGCTATTTGTGCCTCTGCCGAGAGCAAAAAATACCTGCATGCATAAAGCGCGCAGGCGGAGTCACCGATTGGGAAAAACGGCTATTCAACACGATCTATTTTTCAAAAACCGAAAAAGTTCATTTTTTCAGCGGAAGCACGGCGCGGAGTTTTTCGCGCTCATTCTCGGTGAGCGCGAATTTCAGGACGGGATATACGGTCGAAGAAGTCGGGTAAAGCAGGAAGTAATCCCTGTTTTCGCGTACCTTTGCAAAGCTCTTATAGTAACATTTCACCTGCCCCATCGGCTCCCCGTTCTGCGTCACCGCGACGAGTACATGGTCAGCGAAAAAGCGGTAATGATTTTCGGCGTCCGTACGTTCGGCATTTGCAACGTTTTTTCTCAAAACAAAAAGAAGCGAAATGCCGCCGCCCAGCGGGACCGCGCCGCAAAGGAGAAGAACGTACAAAAGAGTTTCAGATACAACGAAAAGATTTCCTCCGAGCGTCTCCCCGTTCAGAGTAGTGAGAACAATATAGGCAAGCGCGAAAACCGCTCCGACGACGACCGCGGCGATCAGGACGGCGTGGATCTTATGCTGAAATCTTTTCTGCGACTCGCCGTTTACGCGGAAACGCGTTTCGACAAGGGGGATTTCTTCCGCCTGAGGCAAAAGATTTTCGCCGTTTTCGGGCGAATTTTCCTCGAAAATGTCAGACATGGTGCGATTGATACCTCCAATCAAATGATGAGCGGGCTTTTTGAGGAGAGTCCGCTTTTTGATCGGTCTTATTATATCACGGCGCCCAAGGGGAAGTCAAATTTCTTTCGGAAATAGTTTCGGAAAAAGATGAGTAAAATGTTCCTGCCAAACGTTTCATATAAAGAGGGGATCCGAAGAGGGGGATCCACTCGCAAACCGGTCTGCGAAACGGTTGCAAAATGCGTCGGATTTTGGGCGTCGCTATTGACAGGGGAAACGCTTTGTGATAAAATGAAAACGGGCAGAGGGAAATCTGTTCCGGAAACATAAGAAACGGAGGTGAAAGAGAATGAGAGCGAAAATGAAAAATTTAGCGAAGGTGCTGCTGATCTTATGCGCTGCCGTTTTGCTGGTTTGCGGCTCGCTCGTCGGCTGCGCGCCCGGGAGCGAAGCGGAAAATCCCGGCGGCGGGGAACAGGAAGAGGGGGGCGGCACGACGCCGGGCGGCGGATCGCAAGGCGAACAGCCGGGCGGGGAGGATCCCGCCGTCCAGCAAATGGATTTTACCGTGAGCGTCAAGAGCCTCGGAGGGGTCATGATCCCGGGCTGCGGCGTGGTCGCGACGAAGGGCGGGACCGAGGCCGCAAGCGGCGAGACCTCCGCGATGGGAGTCTTTACTTTCCGGGCGGAACGCGGCGAGTACGCCGTTTCCCTGAAAGATCTGCCCGAGGGCTATTCCTTGCAGGAGGGGCAAACGCTTACCCTCTCCGCCGACAAAGCGGAGCTGACGGTCTACGTCACGTCGAGCGTGATCAAAAAGGAAATCCCCGCCGATAAAGTGTATCATATCGGCGACGTCATGTACGATTTTACGGTCAAGGACGAAAACGGAAAGACGTATGTCCTGTCCGAACTTCTTGAAAACAAGCGGATGGTGCTGCTCAATTTCTGGAACACGAATTGCGGCCCCTGCATGAGCGAAATGCCCGAGCTGGAACTTGCCTATCGCTCCTATCAGGATATGGCGGAAGTGATCGCCGTCAACGTGCCCCTTCTCGGGCAGAACACAAACGGCGATCTCCGCGACGTGCGCAATAAGAGCTATACTGACCCCGAGGGGAATTCCTATCATCTCACGTTCCCGCTGGCGATCGACGAAAACCGCATGCCCGCGCACTTTGCCATGAACGCCATTCCCGTAACGGTCGTGGTAGACCGGTACGGCGTGATCGCATTCCGCCGAAACGGCAGCATGGACAAATCGATGTTCGAAGCGGCTTTCCAGAAATTCTGCGCGGACGACTATGAACAGAGCGCGCCGCCCGCGGGCGGAGAGGAAAATCCCGACGATCCCGGGCAGGAAGAGATCCCCGAGCGGGAAAAGCCCGACGTCTCCATGCCCGATTCCGCCACGATCGAGGCGGCGATCAATTCCGCAAGCTATCCCTTCTCCTATTATCCCGAACGGGATTCGGCGGACGCGGAGTTTTCGTGGCCCTGGCTCGTCGGCGAGGAGAACGGCGAAAAGTTCCTCTATCCCGCCAACCACGGAAAGAACTATTCCTTTGCGACGATCTACTCCGAATTTACGATCGAAGCGTCCGGGATCGGGCGGGAGGACGGCAAGCGAGTGCTCGCCTTCGATCTGAAGATCGCAAGCGAGGACCGGTGCGATTATTTCTACGTCATTCTCGACAATACCATCGTCTACGAATATTCGGGGACGGAACATTGGGAAGATTGGGAGCCCTGCTATCCGCTTGTTGCCAACGAGCCCGGGAAGCACAAGCTCGCTCTTCTCTACATGAAAGATCAGGAGCGCAGCGTCGGCGCCGACACGGTCCGGATCAAAAACATGCGGCTCATTTCGACGAAAGAGATCGAAGTGCCGTCGCTCGATATGCCGCGCAGCGCCGCGGAACATTGGTCGGAAGATCGGTTCACCTTCTCCGATTATGTGACGGCGGTCAAGGGCGCGGACGGCTTCTATCGCGTCGGATCGGAAACGGGGCCCTATTTGCTTGCCAACCTCATGGCGTCAACGCCGTTCAACTACCGCTTGGAGACGCCTTGGTCGATCTCGGAATTTGCGGTCAATCTCGAGTTTGACTACAATACGGTCAAACCGGAGGATCCCGCCTACCGGAAAGAGCTCGACAAGACCGAGGCGATCACCAAATGGCTGCAAGCCGCGAACAACTCCGAACTTCCGGGGCTCACCGTCGTTGGCGATGAACTCAAAAACCTGCTCGAAGAATTTGCAAGGCACAAGCTCGCCAGCGGCTACACCGAGGACACCTGGCTTGAATTCTGTACTTATTTCGAACATTACGGAACGGATGAGACTGACACGGGGATCAACAATTTCGCCCGCAATCCCGTGCGGGGCCTGCTCCCCGATACGGCGTTCCCCATGGTCGAACCGCATGAAGGCGAATTCGAGGATCTTGACACAATCGAGGAAAAATACCGCAACAAGGTCGTTCAGGATCGGGTGATCGTGCCGCGCGGCTTGAAATACGCGATCACGCCCGAACGAAGCGGCGTCTACCGTTTCCGTTCGCAGAGCAAACAAAACAGCGACACCATGGCATGGCTCCGCCGTTTCGATCCGCAGACGGGAGAAGAAATCTTGCTCATCGAAACGGACGAACAGCGGGAAAATCCCGACAAATCCTATAATTTCGTCCTCACTTACTATTTGGAGGCGGGAAAGACCTACATTCTCGCCGTCTGTCATGCGGACGTCGGCGGCACGGGCGAATTTACCTTTACCTGCGAATATCTCGGCGAGGACGCCTACGTCTGCGAGTATATTTCGCGCAACTATCTCACCTTTACCGATGAAACGAGTGGCGAGCTCATGAATTATGAGAACGTCAAGGCGGTAGAAAAAGATGGCATGTGGTATGCGGCGAAAAAGAACGCCGACGGCAGCTATGTGATGGAAAACGGTGAGTATGTCGCGGACGAGAGCGATCCCATTTATGTGGATTTCTTTTCCGCCGCACGCTTCTTTGACAATGGAGAGAACTCGATCGCACGGAGTATCGAGATCGGCAGAGAAGAGAATATTCTCAAAACGCTGAAAGAGAGCGTCTTTGCAAAGGTCTGGAAGAATTTCGATCCCGAAAACGTCACGGCGGAGACGAAATTGCAGGACGTCAAGGGCAATGCGCTGACGGCGTCCGATCGCACGCAGCTGATCGAAAATCTGGCGGCGGTCTACGGCGAGGACGTTGTCGTCGAGGGCACGATCCGCACCGAGTTCGACGCGATCGACACGGTCGGCGGGCTCATCGAATTCATGCAAAAATACTTTATCGGGTTCTTCAACTTCGAAAATATCCTCTTCCCGGACGATCCCGACCTCGATGAAAGCTGGTATGCGGACTTTACGGAAATTATGGAAAAGTTCTATCAGGAAGCGGAGAAATTTGAGGGAACGGAACAGTACGGCTATCAGGACAAGGGCTGCGTGAAATTGACCGAACAGCTCAGGATCGCGCTCACCATGTTCTCCAAGCGGTTTGCGTTCCAGGAACTCGACACCGACTGGATGCGTTTCTGCCTGCATTTCGCCCATTTGGGCGCGGCGGACGCGGAATAAAGACAAAATAAGACGCAAAGTCAGAAAAAATCGCAAAAGAAATCGAAAAGGAGATGATCTTATGAAAAAATGGAAATTCTTCGGCTTGATCGGAATGCTTTTCCTCAGCATGGCGCTCGTGTTTGCCGCCTGCTCGGGCGAGACGGAACAAGAAAAGGAAGAGGGCCCCGGCGAGGAGACGCTTGCAAGCTACACGGTCGAAGTGTTGGGCATTGACGGAAAACCCTATGCGGACGCGACGGTGGAGGCCTGGGCGAACGGGAAGAAGGTCGCCGAGATCGCCTTGGATAAAGAGGGGACCGCCGTTTTCGGCGGGACGGGCGACAAGGTCGCCGTCGACAAGACAATCGACGAGATCGAAGTGCGTCTTTCGGGGCTCCCCGAATATCTGACCTATTCCAAGGTCACGATGAGTCGGGGCGGCAGCGTTCGGATCGAGCTGAAAGAAGATGTTTCATCGCCCCGGAAGGGCACCGGGCAGGCGGAGTACAAGACGGACATTCTGACGGGAGAAAAGAGCAATCTGCTCGAAACCGATCCCGAGACGTTCAAGCCCTTTGAGGTCGAAACGGGCGTCTATGCGCTCAAATTTACCGAAAAGGGACAGAAGATCTATTTCGAATTCCAGGGCGATACGAAGAAAGCCGCGACCTATTCGGTGGAGGCGCTCGGCGGAGAGGAGATGGCAATCGTCCATTTGCAGGGCGATCCCGTTTCGGGGATCCGCAACATGAACGACCCGTCCTTCGAATGGAAAACGGGGGACAAGGCGTACGAATTTCTCCATGACGACTCCGTTCTCCAACAGTCGAGCGGCAAGAGCTGGTTCGAAGTTCGCCTCTGCGACGCGGAAAAGGCAACGGCAAACGGCTATCTTGTCTTGAAAAAGGTGGGCGACTATACGCCCGAAAAAGGGCCGGAGACGGAATCCGTGCTGCCCGAAAAGCAGCCCGATCTGTTCGCGGATCAGGAGGGCGTCTGGACAGACGCGCCGCTCGACGGAAGCCTCACGGTGGTTTTGGGCGCAGACGGGTTCTACCATGTCGGCGAGGAAACGGGGCCCTACCTCTGCGTGACGATCAATCGCACGGTGCGCGGGTACGACGTCTCCTTCCAAGGGATGTATGAGAGCGGGCAATCCTTCACCGACACCGACGGCAAGACCTATTCCAGGGACTATTATCCGCTTTTGAGCGCCTATCTTGAAAAGGCGAACAAAGACGGTGTCTACGCCCTCAACGAGGAGTTGAAAGAATTTTTGAACGTATTCCTCAAAAACGGGACGGCAAAGAGCTGGCTCGAAGAGCAGCTCGGGGAGCTCCCCGCGGGCGAGGAATGGCTGTTCGCCTGCGGCTATTATGCCGCTGAGATGGAGGGCGACAACGAGCAGTGCTCGCTCGTGTTTGATGCGGAGAACGAGATCGATCTTCCTGCGGGCAAGACGGTCTTATGCACCCTGATGTCCTTGGCGTCGGTGACGGCGAAAATTTCCGCAAGCGCGGAAAACGTAACGATGAAGTGGTATGGCGTGGATCCGAGCGGCGAGCCCGAAACCGTTTCCCCCGAGGACGGCCTTCTCGCGGCAGAATTTGAGCTCGAAGGCATGACGTTCTATTACGTCGCATTCGAAAATACGGGTAAAATGGATTTGAAACTTTCCGTTTCCCTCACGGGGACCGAAACAATCGAAGAGGGGACGATCGACAATCCCATCCCCATGGAGGAGCTTGAGGGCACCTTTACGGGAAATTCGGGCAGCGACGGCTGGGGGGAGACCTGGTATTCCTTTTTCGCCGACGAGGAAGTCACGATCACCGTTACGGCGGATGAAAATTCTTTCGTTTCCGTCTCCTATCTCGATGAAAACGAAGTCGAGCACATGGTCGTCGCCGATGACTTCGACGACGGCGTGATCAAACTTACGCTGAAAGCGGGGACGATGTATAAGTTCCTGCTCTCCTCCGCCGACATGGAGCCGGAGACGGAGCTGTCGTTCACGGTCGAAACAGCGGAGAGCGGTTTGTAAAAAAAGAGCGAAACCGAAAAAGGAAGGGCGGTCTGCCCTTCCTTTTTTCCTCCCATGTCGAGTTTTAAGAGATCGTCGCCTTTTTGACGGGGGAGATCTTCACGCTGCCGCAGAGCACCTCCGCATAGGAATAGGAGGTCTTGCCGAGAAAATTCTTGTCGTTGGGGCTGACCGTGAAGAGCGCGGGATACACGCCCGAAAGTTCGCCGCAATATTTCAAAAATTTATTTCTGCCGAGATTCACCGTGACGTCCACTTGGGTGCGGAAGCAATCCGCGATCGTCTGTTTGACCTTCTGAATGTCGTTATTCCGCTTGATCATAAGATAATTTTGGGCAAAAATCAAAAAATTATACCGAATGGGAGATTCCCGCCTTTTGCGAATTTTTTGCGGGGACGGCGCATAGAATAGAGCGAAACAAAAACGGGGAGTGAAATTTTATGAAAACAGATGTCTTTCGCGGATATGGAAAAATCGGAGAGGTTCGCGCGCAGACGGCGGTGGACTGCCGGTTCGGGGGAGAAGTGGAGAGCGTTCTGTCGGCGCACGCCAGCGCGACGCTATTGAGCGCGGTCTGCGACAACGGAGAGATCAAATACACGGGCAGGGCGCATTTTTCCATCTGCTATGAGGACGGGGAGCGCAAGGTCTGCCGCGCGGAAAAGGGCGTGGAGTTCTCCGCCAAGGCGCAGAGCGAAAAGTGCTGTCCCGCCTATACGGCGCGGGTAAAACTCGAAACGGAGAACGTTTCGGTGCGGAGAGAGGGCGCAAGCGTCTATGTGACGGCGCTCTTCGGCTCGGAGATCGCCCTGTTCGGGGACAAATCTTTCGAATATCTGACGGAAGGGGAGCTCATCTTCAAGCGGGAGAGCATTCCCATGTTGACGGCTCATCTTTGCGGCGGGACGGCGGAGGCCGACGACGAATTCGAGACCGACTTCATCGGCGATATTTTAATGCACTCGGAGACCGTCAATCTCACCGACGTGAACTGCGAGACGGGCGCGCTTGTCGCGGAGGGCGAGGTCAATTTGGGGATCTTGGCGCTGAAAGGGGAAAACGCGCTCGTGTCATTCGAGCGACTCGTGCCCTTCCGGGTGGAGATCCCCTGCGACGTCGCGGCGGCGGGCATGCGCGCCGAAGCGCGGGTGAGCGTTCCGACCGTCTCGCTCCGGGCGGATACCGACGAGGAACAGGGGAAATGCAGGATCACGGCGGAATTGAGTTTAAGCGCCGACGGATGTGTGTATGAAGAGACGGCGATCGACGCGGCGACGGACGCCTTTTCGGCGACCAATGCGGTGACGTTGAGCTTTTCCGAGGCGGAGAGCGTCGGAACGGGGGAGACCCTGCACGTGACGGAGCGCGTCTCGGGCAAGGCGGCACTCTCTTCTGAAGTGGATTTTTCGGACACCTTCCAGGCGATCACGTTGCAGCGGGCGGAAGCAAATTTCGTGCAGGGGGAAACCTGCAAAGTGGAGGGGATCGCGATGGCGACGCTGCTCATCCTCGGCGCAGACGGGACCCACCGCGGCGTAGAGATGAGCCTGCCTTTTTCGGTGCCCGTCGAGGCGGAGCGCGGCGATTATGCGGTTTCGGTGCTGTCCTGCGGCGCCTCCGCGCGCCAGCGGCAGGAGGGAGAGGTCGAGGCGGAAGTCACCCTCAAGATCACCCTCACCGAAAAGCGACACATTTCGCAAAGCGCGATCTCCGCGGCGGAACTCGGCGAAGCCCTTCCCGTTTCGGACAGCGCGGTGAGCGTCTACGTTCCCCGTGCGGGCGACGGGCTCTGGGAACTTTCCAAGAGCCTCCGGAAACCGCCCGAAGAGGTGAGCGCCAACAACCCCGATATCGAATTTCCCATCCGCGAGGGACAACGGGTCATCATTTACCGCAAAAAAAGCCTTTCCTGATCTTTTTTCGGGCAAAATTTCCAATGATCGCCTTCAATAAAGAAGTCATAAACGGTCAAGATCGGACGCGGCGCGGCGGACAGAAAGTCCGCCGCGCCGCCTTTTGCGTTTTTCCGGAATAACAAAGTCCCCGCTTTCGCATACTGCAATCGGAGGAACATCATGAACAAAAAAATAGTAAGCGGGATCCTCGCCTGCGCGTTGGCGTTCGGCTGCGCGCTCCCGATCGCGGGCTGCAAGGGCGAAGGAGAGATGCTCAACGGCGGAACGCAGAACGGGACGCAGAACGAAACGCAAAACGGGACGCAAAACGGCGGACAAAATCAAGAACAAAACGGAACGCAGAGCGGCGAGCAGGGCGGAACGCAAGGCGGGACGCAAAACGGCGCGGGAATGGGGGAGACGATCGCCCCCGGCACGGTCATTACCGACACCGCGGTCAAAAATGAATTTTACGACGCGCTTTCCAAGAGCGAACTCAACGGGTTCACCTATTCGGCGAGTGCCAATCTCGGGATCAAGACGGATGGAAGCGAAACCATGCGGAAATTTTCCGCGGAGGGCGCGATCTTGCTCGCGGGAGAAGAGGTGAAGGCGGACGTCTATCTCACCTTTTCGGCTTTGGGGGGAGAGGAAACAGATGAAGGATCTTTCCTGCTCTTCCTGCGCGGGAGCGATCTTTATTCCGCCGCAGGCGATGAAGCCAGCGAATTTTCCGCGATGAAAGAAAAACTCAAGGCGAAGGAAAACGCGCTCATTCTCGACAAAATGGAGGTCCAGGAGAGCTATCTTTCGCTTGCAAAATCGCAAACGGTCTATAAAATCGTCAAAAATATGCCCGCGCTCTTCGAGGGCGTGCTCGAAAAGACGGAGGGCGGCTACACCCTGTCTTTCGACGTGGGCAAATCGCTCGGCGATTTTCTGATGGGGCTGCGCCCCCTTGCCGAGGCGTTCGACCTCAACCATGATCTCACCCTCGGCGCGCTGTTTGGGCTTCGGCCGTTGAAGGACACCCTTGAAACGATCCTCAAAGGGGTGACGGCGGAGGAATTCGTGGAGACGTTTTCCCCCATTCTGCCGGAGGAGATCGCGGAAGCCCTTCCCGAGCCCGCAAAATCGCAGGCGGCGGCAACCTATGTGGACGGCTTGCTCCGTTCGGGGTCTTTTTTCAAGACGCTGACCGGCGAGGACGAGGCCTTTGCGGAATGGAAAACGTTTGCCGAGGTCCCGCTCAAAGAGCTTTTGGGACTTCTGACGGGCGAAGAATTTACCTTTGAACCGACGGCGGCGGAACAGTTCGACAAGTTCGTCGGGGCGTTGAAATCGGGTCTTATCGACAAGCTCTTCGCCTATGCGGGCGTGGAAGAGGGCGACCTTTCCGAGGAAGAGCTGCAATTTTCGATGACCTTCTCCTTCGACGAGGAAAAACATCTTCTCGGCTTCACGGCGGACGCGATCACGGGCGGGAGCAAGACGCAAAAGACGGAGCCTGCCGAAAAGAGCGAGGAAAGCGGCGGATCGGAGACCGAAAACGAAACGGAGACGGAGAGCGAGGCGGAGAAACAAGCCCGCGAAAACGCTACAGGCGGCGAAGAGACCGGAACGGAGCGGAAAACGCAGCTCCGTGCGACGGTGAAGCTGGAGGCAGCGGGGGCGTCCTCGCCCGAGCTGTTCGATCTCACCGGCTGCAAATACCGCACGGAAGAGGGCGGCACGGCGTCTGTCCGCGCAAAGAAATAAAAGAAAAGATCGGAAAACCTGCCGACAGGCAGGTTTTTTCGCGTTTTTGTTGCAAAATGGAGAAAAAAGTGCTACAATACGTTTGATGAATAAAATCAGGCTCTCTGCCCATGCAAAACTCAATCTGACGCTCGACATTTTGGGGCGCGAAGAAGGGTATCATTTGATCGACAGCCTCGTCACGACGGTGGATCTTTGCGACAGGATCGTCGTGAAAAAGCGGAAGGACGAGCGCGTCTTTGTTTCCATGCACGGAATGGGGAGCGAGGGGATCCCGCCCGAGCACAACAACGCGCAGCGCGCGGGGGAAGAGTTTGTCCGGCGCTTCGGGACGGCGGGGGCGGACGTCACGGTCTATAAAAACATTCCGATCGGCGCGGGGCTCGGCGGCTCTTCAGCGGACGCAGCGGGCGTTTTGCGGGCGCTTGCGAAGCTCTACGAGATCGGGGACGCGGCGGCGCTCAAACAGCTTGCGGACGAGTTGGGAAGCGACACGGGCTATCTTTTAACGGGAGGGTTCGCCCGGCTCCGCGGCAGAGGGGAAAAAGTCGAATCGCTCGGCGAGCCGCCCAAGCTGCATTTCTTGCTTCTGTGCCCCAAAGAGGGGGTTTCCGCGGCGGATTGCTACCGAAAGAGCGACGAATTGCCCCTTTCCCCGCCGCACACCGAGCGGGCGCTCGAATGCTTTTCGTCGGGAAATCCCGAATGGGCGGCGAAGCTCTTTTCAAACGGGCTGTATCCCGCGGCGAAGGAGCTTTTGCCCGACGTCGGAAGGGCGTTTGCGGAACTGCAAGCCTTTTCTCCCATGGCGGTGAACATGACGGGCTCGGGCAGCGGCGTCTATGCCGTGTTTGAAACGGCGGAGCTCTGCGCCTGGGCGGAGAGCCGTTATCGCGGGAAATTCCGCACCTATCTTCTCAAAACGGCGAAGATCACGGAAAAACACGGTCTGCATAACCCTTTCGCGCTCGAAGAAGGGGAGCATGAATAAAGAAAAGGAAGAATGGGGAGCATTTTAAGATGGAAGAGAGGACGCTCGACAAGGAGAATGGCAGAAAGATCAGACTCAAAAAAACGGCGGACGGGGAGATAGACGCGCTCGAAGAGACCGAAAATGACGACGAGGCGGAGATCTCGCTTGATTTCGACGAGGTGGATGAGGATCTTGCGGGGCTTTCCCCCGAGGAGACGGAGGAGGTCCTCAAAAAGCGGGAAAAGGCGCGGGAGGCGGCGCGCGCAGAGCGCGATAAACTGCTTGAAGAGGCCGAACAGCTGCTCACCGCGCGGGATTTTCTGCGGGCGGAGTCCTATTTTTCGCAGGCACTCTTGTACGATCCCGACCACGGCAGGGCGCGCGAGGCGGTCTGGATCTGCCGCACCGAAAATTACCGCAGCCTGGACGCCTTTTACGATCGGAAAAACGCCAAGGAGTTTTCCGAACTCGACGGGCAGACCAAAAAGGCGGTCCTTTCCAAGGTGTCGGGAAGGCTTGAAGCGGACAAAAAGGAATATCAGGCAGAAAAAAGTGCGCTCGAGGGCGGATTTTTATCGGCGCAGGAAGCCCGCAGAAAGGCGTTCCGGAAGAACCGAAACTACTATCTTCTCCGTTTTTCGCTCTTTTTCGGCGCATTTGTGCTGTTTTTGACGGGCGCGCTCGTCTCCGTTTTCTTCATCACGCGGACGAGGAGCAATCTGCCGATCATCCTTGCGATCGCTTTCGGGGCGGCGGCGCTCTTGTGCCTGCTCGTCACGGTGCTGTTTTCCCGCAAATTGTTCGAGGCGCAGCGCTTTTGCAGCGAGAACGAGAAGATGTCCTCGACGGAGGACGGCGCAAGATTGCAGTTTTTGCAAGACCGTCTCGCCTGCCTTGAGCTCGTGCTCGGGACGGACGGGGAAGAAGATTGATCTGATCCAAAGGCCGCGGGGGAAGCGGAAGGCGCTTTCTTTGCGGCGTCGGAAAATGCAGACGGGCGTTTCGGAAAAGGGTCGCCCGGCTTTGTAAGGAGGAAATATGGAACTCATCTATACGGGAAAGGGAAAAAAGGTCTATCGGGACGGCGACAGGCTCATCAAGTCGTTCGGGGAAGGATATTCCAAGGCGATGGTGCTGAACGAGGCGCTCAACCAGGCGCGCGTCGAGGAGACCAGCCTTCATATCCCCAAAATTCTGGAAGTTTCCGTCATCGACGGAAAATGGTCGGTCGCCTGGGAATATATCGAGGGCGAGACGCTGGAATCGCTCATGGAAAAGCACCCCGAAAAGGAGGACGATTATCTCGATTTCTTCGTCGATCTGCAGATCCGGATGAGCCGGGAGAAGGTGCCCCTTCTCGGCCATCTGCGCGACAAAATGCATGCGAAGATCTCGGCGAGCTCCTTCCCCTCGAACGTCCGCTACGATCTCCATGTCCGGCTCGACGGGCTGCCGCAGCAGAAAATGCTCTGCCACGGCGATTTCCAGCCGAGCAACATTATAATCACTTCGGACGGCACGCCCTATATCATCGACTGGTCGCACGCCACGCAGGGGAACGGCGCGGCGGACGCCGCGCGGACCTATCTTCTGTTCCATTTGCAGAAGAAAGAGGCGCTCGCCGAAAAATATCTGCAGCTTTATTGCGACAAGACGGAGACGGCGGTGCCCTATGTCCAGCGGATCCTGCCCATCGTCGCGGCTTCGCAGTCGGTCAAGGATAAGCCCGGCGAGGCGGAATTTCTCGCCAAATGGGTGAACATCAGCGATTGGCAGTAAGAAGATGAGGGTCTATCTCGATTATGCGGCGACGTCGCCCGTGCGCGGCGACGTTCTCGAAGAAATGATGCCCTATCTGACGGGCAAATTCGGAAATGCGGACTCGTTGCATTCCTTCGGCCGGGAGGCGGCGCTTGCGGTCACGGCGGCGCGGGATCACGTCGCGGAAGTCCTCGGCGTCGAACCCCGCGAGGTCTATTTTACCTCCGGCGGGACCGAGGCGGTGAATTGGGCGGTCCGGAAGCTGGGCGAGGGCGGCGCGCTCGTCTCGCCGATCGAACACGCCTCCGCGCTCGCGGCGATGAAGCTGCGCAAAAAGAGCCGGCTGCTCAAAGTCGGCGGGGATGGGATCGTCTCCGCAGAGCAGGTTATCTCCGCGCTCGACGAGGAGATCGGGCTCGTCTGCGTCATGGCGGTCAACAACGAGACGGGCAGCATTCAGCCCATTGAGGAAATTTCAAAAGTCTGCCGGGAGCGGGGCGTGCTGCTCTTTACCGACTGCGTGCAGGCGGCGCCGTCGCAGGATCTGAAAGCGCTCTGCGCGCGGGCGGACGCGGTTGCCCTCTCGGGGCACAAACTCGGCGCGCCGAAGGGGGTCGGGGCGCTGATCGTCCGAAAGGGGGCCAAACTTTCCCCCCTGATTGCGGGCGGCGAACAGGAGCGGGGCTTGCGCGGCGGGACGCTCAACGTCGCGGGGATCGTCGGCTTTGCGGCGGCGCTTTCTTTTTCGCAGAAGAACCGGGAGCTCTTTTGCGCGCATACCGGGGCGCTGCGCGACCGTTTCGAGCGGACGATCTTTGCAAGGCTCGGCAAGGACGTGAAAAGGGACGGCGAAATGCGGGTCCCGAATCTCTCGCACCTGACCTTTGCAAAGGGGGGCGAGGCGCTTTTGAACCTGCTCGATTTGAAGGGAGTCGCGGCCTCCGGGGGAGCCGCATGTTCGTCGCATGCAGCGCTTCCCTCGCACGTTTTGCTCGCCATGGGAAGGACGGAGGAAGAGGCCGGGCGCGGCGTGAGGTTTTCCTTCGGGCTCGAGACGACGGAAGAGGAGACCGATTATGCGGCTTCTGCGGTGGCGGAATGCCTTGGCGGATAAAAGAGAAGGAGCGGAAAGCCATCATCTTATGAAAAAAACACCCTGTCGCGTGCATTCGACAGGATTTTTTTCTTCTAAAAACGAAAATGACGGCATACATTATGACACAAAGATTTTCAAGAGGTGTCAAGATGAACGAAGAACTCGATTATGCCGAAATGCTGGAGATCCCCGTGGAAACGGTGACGGTCAACCGCAAAGAACGCAGGAAAAAGGAACAGGCGGACCTGCAGGAGCAGCTCGTGCAGGAAGTCAACGAAAAAATGGAGGCGGGGGGCGATCCCGCCTATGCGGAAAGCACGCAGATCGCGCGCGAAAACCGCTATGAAAGCCGCAAACAGAAGAATGCGCGGCGGATCATCATCGGGGAATTTATCGCGGTCTGCGCCCTCTGTGCGGCGATCTTTCTGACGAACGTCTTTCTTGCGGACAGCGCGATCAACACCTTTGTCCGCGGGCTGTTCCGCGGAGAATCGGAGACCGTCCAAAGCGATACGCGCACCTATTCCGATTTCAAGCTCTCGCCCATCGTGAGCGAAGGCACGGATGCAGACATCACCGTCTCTTCGACGGGTGTGCTCTCCTTTGCGAGCCGCTGCAGCGTGTATTCCCCCTGCGACGGGAAGCTGGTCTCCGTGAACGGCAATGCGGAATCGGGCTATACCGTCGAGATCAAACATTCGGACAGCTTTTCCACGATCGTGAGCGGGCTCGATACCGTCTATTCCTCCACGGGGGATAAGATCTATTCGAATATTCCGCTCGGCTATACGGACGGCGAGGGAGAAGTTCGGGTCATGCTCTATTCGGACGGCGCGCTTTTGAGCTGTCTTTCGGTCAACAACAACACCCTTGCGTGGAGCTAAACTGCGCGTAAGCCTTCATCCGCTCTTTCTGCTTGCCGGGATCGCGTCCGCCTTTTTGGGGCAGCTCCTCGTCTTTCTCATGGCGACGCTCGCCGCACTCGAACACGAATGCGCCCATGCGATCGCGGCAAGACGGTTCGGGTTCGAGCTCAACAGGATCCTGCTCATGCCGTACGGGGCGGTCGTCTCGGGAGATCTTTCGGGCATTCCGCCGCGGCAGGAGCTCTGGGTCTGTCTTGCGGGGCCGCTCGCGAACGCGGCGACGGCGCTCAGTTTCGTCGCCCTGTGGTGGCTCTATCCCGAGACCTATCCCTATACCGACGTCGCGGCGTATGTCTCCGCGTCGCTGTTCTTTGTCAATCTTCTGCCCGCTTTTCCCCTGGACGGCGGCAGGATCCTGCGGCTGCTTTTGCGGCCGCTCGGCGGGAAGAAAGCGCGCATCATCTGCAAAACGGTCACCTTTCTGACGGCGGCGGCGATTTTGGGATATTTCATTGGGAGCTGCTTTTCGAAGCCCAACTTCGGCGCGCTCCTGTTCGCCCTTCTGCTGTGCGCGGGCGCGTTCGGCGGCGGGGAGTACGCGCGGCTGACCTTTTCGCGGAATAAAAATTTCCGAAGGGGGATCGAGGAAAAGAGGATCGCGCTCTCCTGGGACGTCACGGCGGGGGAGGCGATGCGCTTTCTGCGCGAGGATAAATATCTGGTGCTTGTTCTGTTCGAAAACAACGAATTTGCGGGCGAGCTGACCGAGGAGGAGCTTTTAAGCGAGCTCGAACGCGGCAATTATGCTTCCCCATTAAAAGATTTTATCAAGTTCTGAACCGATCGGATCGGCGCGCGGCTTTAAAGGAAAGCCGCGCGCCGAATTTTTGCATTCCCCTTGACAATTTTTCCCGCCCAATTTATAATAAGAGCATGAAATACATCGAACTTACTTTGCACACGACGAGCGAGGCGAGCGAGCTGGTCGCGGACGTCATGTGGAACTATACCGATTTCGGCGTCGCCGTCTCCGACTACGCCGACGTTCTGGCGCTTCAACAAGAGAGCGCCGTCTTTTGGGATTACATGGACGAGAGCGTGGAAAAACCGCGCGCGGACGTGCTCGTCAAGTGTTTTCTGGAGCCCGACAAGGCGGAGGAGCTGACGGGAAAGATCATGCGCGAGATCAATGAGCGGAAAAGATCGAGTGGCGGAGAGATCGACTTCGGCACCCTCGAAGAGACCAAGCGGGAGATCGACGGCGACGATTGGATCGACATCTGGAAGAAGCATTTTCGGCCCATCCATTTGGGACGGATTGTCGTCGTGCCCGAATGGATCGAATACCGGGCGGAACCGGGCGAAAAGATCGTCCTCCTCGACTCTAATATGGCGTTCGGGACGGGCGAGCACGAGACGACGCGCATGTGCGTGGAGTTTTTGCAGAACTATCTCAAAGAGGGGGACGTGGTTCTCGACGTCGGCTGCGGGAGCGGAATTTTGGGCATATCCGCGGCGAAGCTGGGGGCAAGCCTTTGCTATCTCACCGATCTCGACCCCGTCGCCGTCCAAAGCGCCAAGCACAACGCCCTCAAAAACGGCGTGGAAGAGAAGGTCGTCGTTTCAAAGGCGAATTTGCTCGACGGGTCAAAGCTCCAAGCCGATCTCATCCTCGCCAACATCACGGCGGAAGTGCTCTGCCTTTTGGCGCCGTCCATTCCCGGCGCGCTGAAAGAGGGCGGCATCCTCATTTTGAGCGGGATCATCGCCGACCGGCTTTCGCGGGTGCGCGAAACCTATCAAAATCTGGGGCTTTCCCTGATCGAAGAGAAACGGATGGGCGAATGGATCTCGCTCCTTTTCAGGCGGTAATATGGCGCGCAATCGTTTTTTTGTGGAAAAAATTCAACCGGAGCTCTATCTCGAAGGGGAGGAGTTCCGCCATGCGCACAGCGTTTTGCGGCTCAGGGAGGGGAGCGAAGTCACCCTGCTCGACGGGAGCGGCGCGGAATATCCCGCGATCGTGTCGAGGGTCGAACGGGGGAGAATGCTCCTTCACGTCCTCGGGGAAAAGCCGTCCGACAGGGAGCCGCAGACGGATGTCTATCTGCTCGTCGGCGCGCTGAAGGGGGACAAGACCGAACTCGTCGTGCAGAAGGCGGCGGAGCTCGGCGCGAGCAAAATCGGCGTGTTTTCGTCCGCATATTGCGCCGCTTTTATGAGCGACAACAAAGCGGAGCGGCTCCGGCGGGTCTCCCGCGAGGCGGCGAAGCAGTGCCTGCGCGCCTCCGCGCCCGGGATCGAGTCCTTCGATTCGCTCGAAAAGGCGCTCAAAAGTGCAGACGGATATCAAAATAAGCTCTTTGCCTGCGAATTTTTGGAAAAAAGTGAGCGGGGGCTTCAAGGGCTTTGCGGGCCGACGGCGCTCGTCGTGGGCAGCGAGGGCGGCTTCTCCGAGGCGGAGTTTGAGGCGGCAAAGTCGCTCGGCTTTTGCGGGATCTCGCTGGGGAAGCGCATTTTGCGCGCGGAAACGGCGGCGATCTCCCTGCTGTCCGTTGTCATGTATGAACTGGGCGAGCTTCGCTGAATGGGAGGAGAGAGAATGAAGGTCTGCGTGTTCACGCTCGGCTGCAAGATGAACGAGGTGGAGAGCGCGTCTTTGATGAAGGGACTCGAGGCGCGCGGCTTCGAAGTGACGGACAAGCTGTCGAAAGCCGATCTGTATCTTCTCAACACCTGCGCGGTGACGAAGGAGGCGGAGCGAAAGTCCCGCCAGGCGGTGGCGCGGATGCGGAAGTTCAACCCCAAGGCATCCGTCGTCGTGTTCGGCTGCGCGGCGGAGCGCGGCGGCGAAAAATTTGCCGAAAAAGAGGGGGTCACCCTCGTCTGCGGCGCGCAGGGGAAGGAAAAGATCCTTCAGCGGCTGGACGAAACGGGGATCTTCCGCGAAAAAGACCGAAGTTTTTCGGAATTGCCCCCGCCCGGACAGAATCGGACGAGAGCCTATCTCCGCATTCAGGACGGCTGCGACCGGTTTTGCTCCTATTGCGTCATTCCCTATCTGCGAGGGAGATCGCGTTCGAGGAGGGCGGAAAGCGTTCTGAAAGAGGCGCTTGCCTCCCCTTCGAAGGAGATCGTTCTGACGGGGATCGACGTCTCCTCCTATCGGGACGGGGAGACCGGGCTCAAAGAGCTGATCGGCCTGCTTGCGGCGGTGCCGGCGCGGATCCGTCTCGGCTCGCTCGAGGCGGGCGTCGTGTCGGCGGAGCTGCTTGCGGCGATGAAGAAAGCGGGGAATTTCTGTCCGCATTTCCATCTCTCCCTGCAAAGCGGGTCGGACGCCGTCTTAAAGGCGATGAACCGCCGCTATACCCGCGCGGAATTTCTGGCATGCTGCCGCATGATCTATGAGACCTTCCCGGACGCCGCGATCACGACGGACATCATCGCGGGCTTTCCGACGGAGACGGAGGAAAACTTCGAAGAGTCACTCTCGATCATTCCGGAGGCGGGCTTTGCGCGGGTGCATTGTTTCCCGTTCTCCCCGCGTCCCGGGACGGCGGCGGCGAAATTGAAAGATCTGTCCCCGTCCGTCAAAAGGGAGCGAATGAGTCGGCTCACCGCGGCGGCGGAGGCGGCGGAAAAAGAATACATCGCGAAATTTTTCGGAAAAGAGCGCACCGTTTTGTTCGAAGAGGACGGCGGATATTCCGAAAATTATATCCGGGTCTATGCGGCTGGGGCGGAAGAAGGACAGCTCTGCCGCGTCCGGCTCAAAGGCTATGAAAGAGACGGCGCAAGCGCCGAAATTTTGGAGGTATTGTAACTATGGACGACTGTATTTTCTGCAAGATCATCAAGGGGGAGATCCCCGCTACGAAGGTTTATGAGGATGAGGAGATCCTCATTTTCAAGGACATCGCGCCGATCGCGAAGATCCATCTTCTCTGCGTGCCCAAGGAACATTTCGCCTATCTTCGCGAGCTGAACCCCTCGCGCGAGGCGCTTTTGGGTAGGACGCTGAAAAAGATCGCCGATCTGAGCGAAAAGCTCGGGCTCTCGGACGGATACCGTCTGATCGTGAACCAGGGCGAGAGTGCGGGACAGACGGTGAAGCATTTGCACATCCATATTTTGGGCGGAGAAACGCTGCCTTGGGGGGTGTAAGCGCCTGCAAAATATTTAGCGAACGATTTTCGAATTTTTCTTGCAAAATTCGTGCGGATATGCTATAATTCGATTGCGCCACAATTCAATACTGAAAAAGCAATGGCTGTACCTATCGGCATAGGTGTATCCTCGATTTATTGCTTTTTCAGAAAAAGAGATAGATTGTGGCGCAACCGATTAAAGGATACTCAGATGCGGGCGCTTCCTTGATCGGGAGCGTCTAATTTTATGAAGGAGGGAAAGCTATGAGAAATTTTATCGGCGGAAACAGATCGAACAGACCGGATCCGAGGGGAAAAGAGCAGTTCGATCCCTTCGAAGAAGCGTTGGGAAAGAAGTTCTTTTTCTCCGAGACGAGAACGGCGCTCGGCGAAAGAGCTTACGTCGTGCAGGGCGCCGTCGCGGAGGACGAGCCCGAGATCGTCGTGCCCGCCCATTATAACGGCAGCCCCGTCGTGCGGATCGAAAACCGTGCCTTTTGCGGCAACACCGCGCTCATGAAAGCCGTTCTTCCCTCGGGGCTTCTCTCGATCGGCGTGTTTGCGTTCGCCTTCTGCGGAAATCTCACGGAGATCGTTCTGCCTGAAAGTCTCATCACCCTCGGCGGCAGGGCCTTTTACGGCTGCTGCAATCTTTCGGGGATCAACCTCGGCAGCCGCCTGAAAGCGGTGCGGAACGGGCTCTTTGTCGGCTGCAAGGCCTTGAAGGAGCTCACCGTCCCCGACAGCGTGGTCGGGATCGGCAACGAAGCGTTTTCTTACTGCGAAAATCTCGAACGGCTTTCCCTCGGCGGCGCGATCAACGCGATCGGGGAGAATGCGTTCGTCGAATGCGCGAAACTCAAAGAGATCGAATTCCGCGACGGGAGAGAAAAATGGAACCGGATCAAAAAGGACGCGACCTCTGCAAAGTTCCTGCGCGGCGTCTGTATCCGCTGCACCGACGGCGAGATCAAACCTTTCTGAATTTTTCAAGTATAAAGTTTTAACAAACGGTCAATCATCCTTCCGAAACGTTTTCGGGAGGATCTTTTTATGCGCCGGGTACTCAAAAATCTGTTGGGCTGTCTCATGATCTTCGGCACCCTTTTCTGCGCGGCGTTTTTGTATCTCCTTTTGCGCTCTCCCGTCTTTGAAAAGGGGGAGAGCTATACCCTCTATCTCGGCCGTAGCTCCTCCTCGCTCATGGAGGAGACGTCGGCGCCCGTCCTTGGGAAACTCGTCCAAAACGTCGCGGGGGAGAGCGTGCAATACGAGGGCGACAGGCTCTGGGAACTTGCGGAGAGATACCGCGCGAAGCTTCTCTTCACGGAAACGGCCTGCGGGATCGAAAATTATTACTTTTTCTCGCCGCTTTTGGGCGCTCCCTGCAAGATCGGCGGCTATCCCGTCAACCTGCATATCGCCGTGGGAAACGGAAGAACGGCGGCGGGGACTCCCCTGATCTTCGGCGGTTTCTGAAAATTTTCAGATTCCGTGTATAAAATCAGCTTGGCGCGTCAATCATTACATACAAAATCGGAGGATATCTATGAAAGACAAGGAAAATACCGCGACAAACCCGAGAAAAAAGAAGTTGATTTACTCGATCATCGTGGCAGTCTGCGCGCTGCTTCTGATCACCGCGACCGTTCTCACCGTCTATTTCGTGACGACGAGAAACTCGAACATGCTTGAAGAAAAGCCGCCCGTTGACCAAGGCGGCGAGACTCCCGGCGGCGAAACGCCCGGCGGAGAGAACCCCGGCGGCGAAACCTCCGGCGGAGAGAACCCCGGCGGCGAGACTCCCGGCGGCGAAACGCCCGGTGGGGAAAATCCCGGCGGAAACGAGCCCACGGGCGGGGAAAAGACGGCGTTCATCAAGCCTGTTTCGGCGGAGACCTGCTCGCTCGAATACAATGTCGTCTACCACAATACCTCTCTCGACAGATGGTACAAGCACATGGCGGTGGACTTTGCGGCGGATGAAGGCAGCAGCGTCTTTTCCATGGCGGACGGCGTCGTCAAGACGATCAGCATGGAGGAAGTGCTCGGCAATTACATTGTCATCGAGCATGAGGGCGGCATCACCGCGACCTACCGCTTTGTCGAGCCCGTCGAAAACCTGAAAGAGGGCGATAAAGTGGAGCAGGGTCAAGTCATTGCGACCGTCGCGGCCGCATACGGCACCGAATATAAGGACGGCACCCATCTTCATCTTGAGATGAAGCGCGGCGACGAGCACGTCGATCCCATGAGCTATATCGACGTGACCTTCGAAGAAAAGTAAACGGAAAGAAAAAAGGCGGCTGCACCCCTTCGGGCAGCCGCCTTCGCCATTCGGTTCAGATGAAATCTTTGAGCGTGTATTTTTTGAGCAGTTCGTCCACCGCAAGATCGAGGGCGCGCCACATCGGCAGGGTCGGGCACATCTCCGCACGCGGGCAGTCGGCGTTCTCGTTGGTGCAGGCTGCCGCCGCGAAAGAGGTCTCCGTCACCCGCAGAATATCCGCTGCCGTGCACTTTTCGGGGGGCATGGTCAGCCGATAGCCGCCGTTTTTTCCGCGCACGCTCTCCACGAGCCCCGCCTTCACGAGCTCGCACATGATGGATTCGAGAAATTTATAGGGGATCTCCTCGCCGAGCGCAAGCTCTTTGAGGGGCACGGGTGCGTCCTGCCCCCTTGCGGACAGGGCGATCATCACGCGGAGGGCGTATCTGCCCTTTGCCGAAACGATCATTCCCCGTCTCCGCTCCCCTCGTGTTCATGCTCGTGGTCACGCTCCTTGAACAGTTCGGGGTCATAGGGCAAGTTGTTCTTCTTGTAATAGTCGAGGATCGCCGCGCGGATCGCCTCCTCCGCCAGCACGGAGCAGTGCATTTTGTAGGCGGGCAGCCCGTCGAGCGCCTCCGCGACCGCCTTGTTGGTGAGCGTCAACGCGTCTTTGAGCGGCTTTCCCTTAATGAGTTCGGTCGCCATCGAGCTCGACGCGATCGCGCTGCCGCAGCCGAACGTCTCGAACTTGACGTCCGCGATGATATCGCCTTCGATCTTGAGATAGATCTTCATGATATCGCCGCACTTGGCGTTCCCGACTTCGCCGATCCCGTCCGCGTTTTCAATGACGCCGACGTTTCTCGGATGTTTGAAATGATCCATGACTTTTTCGCTGTATAATGACATAAAAATCTCCTTTTCTCGTGATATGGTCAAAGAATATAGCTGCGCCGTCCCTCTTGAAGGTCCCGCCAGACGGGGGAAATGCTCCGGAGATATTCCACGACTTTCGGAATTTCTTCGGACAGATAGTCGATCTCCTCTTCCGTCGTGTCCTCGGAGAGGCTCAGACGGAGGGACCCGTGCGCCACGTCATGCACTCTTCCGATCGCAAGCAAAACATGTGAAGGATCGAGCGAGCCCGACGTGCAGGCGGAGCCGGAAGAGGCACAAATGCCCTTGTCGTCGAGCAGCAGAAGAAGCGATTCGCCCTCGATCCCCTCGAAGCAGAAGCTCACATTCCCGCAGAGCCGCTTTTCCCGGTCGCCGTTGAGCGCGCAGTGGGGGATCTTTGAAAGATTTTCGATGAGTTTATCCCGCAGGGCGCTAACCCGCCGCATATAGCTTGGCAGATTTTCGCAGGCCTCCCCGAGCGCTTCCGCCATCGCCGCGATCGCGGGGAGATTTTCGGTGCCCGCCCGCTTGCCGCGCTCCTGCGCGCCGCCCTCGATGAGGTTGAAAAGAGGCGCCCCCGTTTTCACATACAGCGCGCCCACGCCCCGCGGTCCGCCGAATTTGTGCGCCGAGAGGGCGAGATAGTCGCAGGAGAGCTCCTTCACGTCCACCGGCATATGCCCGACCGCCTGCACCGCGTCGGTATGCAGAAGCACCCCCCGCTCCCGGCAGAGCTTTCCGATCTCGGCGACGGGCTGGATCGAGCCGATCTCATTGTTTGCGAGCATTACCGAGACAAGACAGGTGTTTGAGTTGATCGCCTTCTCCGCGTCCGCAACCGAGACGATCCCGTTTTCGCCGACGGGCAGAAGAACGATCTCGAAGCCCTCTTTTTGCAGCTTGTTCAGCGTGTGCAGAACGGCATGGTGCTCGATCGCGGTCGAAACAATGCGCTTTTTGCCCTTTTTCGCCCCTGCGATCGCCGCGCTCTCGATCGCCTGGTTGTCCGATTCGCTCCCGCCGGAGGTGAAATAGATCTCCCTCGTATTACAGCCGAGGAGGGAAGCGACCTTGGCGCGGCAGCGTTCAAGCTCCTCTTTCGCGCGCTGCCCGGCGGTGTGCAGCGAAGAGGGATTTCCGAAGAATTGTTCCGAAATTTCAACGTATTTTTGAAGCGCCGCGGGACGGATCTTTGTCGTGGCCGCATTGTCTGCATAAACGAACATAAATCTTCTCCTTCGATATTCCTACTAAATTCATGGGAATTATATCACCGTTTTATGCGCCTGTCAAGCAATTTTCGGCGTTGATTCTGCGGGAAAGTTGCGAGAAAGTATTGACGGAACGCGCGGAAAAAGCTATAATAGCAAAAGAGGTAGTTTATGGAAAACGACATGGAGGAGCGCGGGGTCTCGATTTCCGAGCTTTGGCGAATTGCAAAGAGAAAGATCTGGCTGATCGTTCTTGCGGCGCTGCTTTTTTCGGCGGCCGCCGTGTTGGTCTTTGCGATCTGGATCAATCCGCAGGCGTCGGACTACAAGCTGGAATTCATGCTGACGTACCCCGGCGTTTCGTCGCAGAAATATCCGGACGGCACCATCTTTTATTATCAGGACATGATCTCTTCCGAGTCGCTTTTGGCGGCGAAGGAAAGCGATCTCCGGTTTGCGGACGTGGACGTGCGCAGCATGGGGCAGGAGGACAAGATCTCCATCGAAAGGGACGAGGACAGCTACATTCTGAGCGTGCAGCAATCCTACTTCGAAAGCAGGGCGGACGCGACGGCGTTTCTGCGCGCTTTGGCGCGGCTCCCGATCGAGACAGTGAAGGAAAAGGCGGCGGCGCTCGATTTTTCTCTCAATAAAAGCGTGTTTGACAGCGTCAGTTTCGAGGACAAGCTCAACCTTCTCAAAAGTCAGAAGGAGAGGATCCTCTCGAAGTACGACGAATGGATCGCGGGATACAGCGAGGATTACAACGTCTCGGGAAAATCCCTCAAAAATTACCGGATGGAGGCGTCGGTGGCGCTCGGCGACGCCATCTTCCGCGAGCTCATGGAGGAGCTTGAAACCTACGGCTACGTTTCGCGGGAGCTGTTGGAAGTGAAGATCGCCGAACTGCGCGAAGAGCGCGAGATGAACCAGAAAAAGATCAAGGAGATCCAGAGCATGATGGATGCGGCCCCTTCGACGGCCGCGGTCTCCTCCGATTACGGCGAAGGGCTCGCGAAGATTGTCGCGGAGCTCATCATGCGGAACGTTGAGATCGATCGCGAGATCGCGGCGCTGACCGAGGAAAACGTGGACACGTTTGAGGCGCGCCTGCAATCGGAATACGAGCGGATGCAGAACGCCGCGCTGTCCATCCAGGAGGTCGCGCAGGTCCTTTACGAACAGGAATCGCGCGCAAATTTCAACACGACGAACTCTCTTTCGGAGGGAGGAACCAACGTCATTCTCGTCGGCGTCGGCATGTTTATCCTCGTGTTTTTGATCGTAGGGGGGATCGTCTGCGCGGTCGGGCTGCCCAAATTTCGCGAATCGCAGCGGAGGGCCGCGGCGGAGGCGGACGGACAGGAAGGCGAACAAACGGAAGAGGGCGCGTAAAGCATGAAACGCCGCTTTGCCGCGCTGCGGTTTTTCGAAGATGAAAATCTTTCGGACCGGCTCTATTGGTATCTGTGCGAGCTGCCCGCCAAGGAGGGCGACAAAGTTCTCGCGCCCGTCGGCATGCACGACCGGCTGCAAGCGGGCGCCGTCGAAAAGCTGATCGAGGCGGAGGAAAAAGACGCGCCGTATGATCTGAGACTCATTAAGCGGGTGGAAGCCTTTCTCGGCGCGCGCAAACTCGACGCGGACGGGACCGTCTGCACGGAGTTCGGCGGACAGAAATACGACCGCAAACGTTATACCCGTTTCTCTGTCGCCCTCTATGCGGAGAATGTTCCCCAACGGACGGACACGCTCGAAGAGTACGGCGTGACGGAGATCCTCGGAAGAGAGGAGGAGCCTTTGGCGGAGTTTTGCGAAAAACTTTCAAGGGCGCACGGCTGCGTCCTTTTGACGGGCAGGACGGGCGCAGCGCTCTTTGCGGGGCTTTTGGATCTCGCGCGCGGCGACGCGGGGCCCCTTTTGTCGGGCGGCGCGGAACGGGAGACGGTGCGTCGTTTGCAGGAGAAAATCTTATGAAAAATATCTTGATGATCGCAACGGGCGGCACGATCGCCTCCATGAATACGGACGCGGGGCTCCTTCCCAAGCTCTCCTCGAAGGAGCTGCTCGAATCGGTGCCCGAGATCGGGCAGATCTGCAACGTCACGCAGATCCAGCCGTTCAATCTCGACAGTACCAACATTTATTCGGCGCATTGGCTGGAGATCGCGCGGATCGTGGAGGAGAACTACCGAAAGTACGACGGCTTTGTCGTCACCCACGGCACGGACACGATGGCATACACCGCCGCGGCGCTCTCCTATCTCATTCAGGACAGCCCCAAGCCGGTCGTTCTGACGGGCTCGCAGAAATCGGTCTCCCTGCGCGACACGGACGCGCGGCGCAACCTGCTCGACGCCTTTACCTATTGCGCGGACGAGGACGCCTGCGGCGTGAGGGTCGTGTTTGACGGAAGCGTCATTTTGGGAACGCGCGCAAAAAAGACGAGAACGCGCAGTTATAACGCCTTTTCGAGCGTGGATTTTCCCGAAACGGCCGTTTTGCGCGACGGGAAGGTCGTCTGGTATCTGAAAGAGGAAAAGCCCCAGGCGCCCCGCTTTTATCATGCGCTTGAAAATTCGATCTTCGTTCTGAAAATGATCCCCGGCCTTTCCGCGGACATTTTCGATTATCTTTCGGAGCACTGCGAAGGGCTCATTTTAGAGACGTTCGGCTCGGGCGGGATCCCGGGCTATGACGGCGAGGCGTTCTGCGCGCGGCTGACCGAATTTCTCAAAAAGGGCAAGACGGTCGTCGTCACGACGCAGGTCGAACGGGAGGGCAGCGCGCTCTCCAACTATGAGGTCGGCAGAAAACTTCTGCGCTGCGGGAAGGTGCTCGAAGCGCGCAGCATGACGCTCGAGGCGGCGGTCGCAAAGCTCATGTGGTGTCTGGCGCAGACCAAGGACCAAAGCCGCGTCGAATCTCTCTTTTATAAGCCGGTCGAGCGGGACATCATCTGAAATTCCCCCAAGGGCGGTGTTTGACGGGGCCGCGGGCGGGGTATAAAAAATCAAACAAGAAAATTTTAAGAGGTAAATTATGATCCAATATTCTTTGAAAGCGCTTTCGGCGGATGAACTTTCCTACAAGGTGAATCCCATCAAGGCGGCGCCCGACACCAAGTTCGAGATCAAGCCCGCCTTTGCGCGGCAGATCCGGCAGGCAAACGAAAATCCCAAGATCAACATCGTCATTCTGGAATGCAAGATCGAGTCGACCGAAGAGAGCCCCAAGCCCTTCGATTTGAAAGTGCGTTTTGTCGGGGTGTTCGAGGTCGAGAACATGACGACGGACGAGGACAGGCGGATCTTTGCGATCAATGCGACCGAGACGATCTTCCCCTATCTTCGCGCGACGATCACGAACCTGACAGCGGACGCGCTCATTCCGCCGCTCATGCTGCCCGTCGTGCCCGGCGCGACCCTTTTCCCGGAGGACAGGGGGCAGAACCGTTACACCCTCAATTTTGATCCGACGGTATTGAATTGAAGATTTCGAACAAAACCCTTTCGCCATGCGAAAGCTTTTGTTCGAGGATTTGGTTTTGTTGATTTCATGTAGCTTTCTCGCCCGCCGCTTTGTCTGCCTTGCCCGGACAAGAAGCGTACCGTAGTTCGCAAATTGTGTGCGCTGCCGCAAAAGCGTGGTTTTGCTTCGCGCCGTGGATTGTTATATTTCGCGAAACATAAATCCCACGGTGCAAGCAGGGTTTCCCTGCGCCGCACGCCCCTGTCTGCGCGCCACCGCACGCACATTGTCGGACAAAAGCGAATTTGAGAAACAATTTCGATTTATGCAGGAGGAAGGTTTCCTCGCGGAATTCTTTTCGTAAGCAAAGAATTCCGCGAAACTTATAGAAGATCAAAGAAGCGGCGCGCCGAATTTTCGGCGCGCCGCTTTTCAATGCTCTTGCAAATCGTTCTTAAAAACGAGCCGCATATTTTTTCCGCGACTGCTCACATTAGGCATAGGAGGAAATTATGAAGAAGATTTTGGCAATCGGCGCGTTGTCGCTTGCGCTTGCCGCAGGCGCCGCTGTACCTGCCGCGGCTTATGCGGCGATACGCGCGCAAGGCGGAATTGCGGCGCCCACTGCCGCCGTCGAAACCGCCGTACTCCGTCAGGGGAGCAAGGGCGGCGAGGTGAAGGAAGTGCAGCGCCGCTTAAAGCAATGGGGCTACTATACGGGGAGCGTAGACGGCATCTTCGGCTCGGGAACCAAGAAAGCCGTCATCGCGTTCCAGAAAAAGAACGGCCTGACGGCGGACGGCATCGTGGGGAAATCCACTTATGCCGCGCTAGGCATGAACGATTCGTACAATGCGCTCAACGGGACGAGCTCGTCGGGACAGGGCGGAAGCTCGAACTACACCTCGTCCGATCTGCAGCTCATGGCGAAGGCGATCTATGCCGAGGGCAGGGGCGAAAGCTATACGGGGCAGGTCGCGATCGGCGCGGTCATCATGAACCGGGTCAAGAGCCCCTCGTTCCCGAACACCATCTCGGGGGTGATCTACCAGAAGGGGGCGTTCACCGCGGTTTCGGACGGACAGATCAATCTTGTCCCCGACCAGACCGCCTACGACGCCGCCAAGGACGCCATGAACGGCTGGGATCCCACGTACGGATGTCTTTACTATTATAATCCCGCGGTCGCAACGAGCGCATGGATTTTCAACCGCAAGACGGTTACGGTCATCGGCAAGCACGTCTTTGCCATTTAAGGAGGAGATATGGGAGAAAATAAAACAGGTAAAAACGTATCGAGCGGCGCGAAGAAGGTCGAGGCGATCGAAAGAGAAAAGGCGGCTGCGGCAACTTCCGCAAGTGCGCCCGAAGGAGCGGGAAAGCGCACGCAGAGCACGACGAGTGCGCGCAAAAAGACGTCGACAACTCAAAAGAAGCCGACGGCTCGGCAGAGCAAGGTGAAGGCCGCGCAGAAGAAAGAGGACGCCGCGGCGGAAAAGCGGCTGGAAGCTGCCAAGGCAAAGGCGGAAAAGAAGGAGAAAAAACTCCTCAAAAAAGCGGAACTCAAGCAGAAAAAGCTCGAAAAGAAGGCGCAGTTTAAGGAAAAGAAACTGCAAAAACGGGCGGCACTTGCGGAAAAGAGAGCGGAACGCAAGAGCAAGAAGCTGGAAAACGCGTCCGCTTTGAAGGCGCGCCGCATGGAGCGCAAGGCGGAAAAGGCCGCCCGCCGCGAAATGCTCAAAAACGAGAGCAAGGCGGAAAGATCGGCCCGCCGCGAACGGGAGAAGCGGGAGCGGATCGGCTTGAAACGCCAGCGGCGCGAACAGCATGAACGGGCGCGCACGCAGAAGATGAAATCCCGCGAGGCAGCGCGCGAGCGCCGCGCCAAGAGCCGTCGGGAAAAGCGCGCTTCCAACAGCGAGCGCAGAAAACATGCGCCCGGCTTCGGCGGCTGGCTGGCGGCGGTCATCTCGCTCGGCGCAGCATGTCTGGTGCTCGGCACGATCGTCACCGCCGGCGCCTTCCGCATGAACGACATGAACCTTGCGACCGCAAACGGTTACCGCTCAACGCTCTATGAGATGGTCTCGGTCTCCGAGGACATGGACAACAGCCTCTCCAAACTGAGAGTTTCCTCGGGCACGCAGGAACAGCGGGCGCTGCTCACCGACCTTCTCGTGGACAGCCAGCTTTTGGAAAGCGCCCTCGAGCGGATGCCCATCGACAACATGACGAGCACGGACATCGCCTCCTTCGTCAACAAGACTTCCGATTACAGCCGCAGTCTTTTGAAAAAGCTGAACGCGGGCGGAACGCTCTCCGAAACGGAAAAGAACACGGTGAGCTATCTGCATGGCGTGAACGCGGGCCTGTACGGCGAGCTCAACGAGCTGACGACGAAAATGACGGAAAAGGAATTTGCGGCGTTCATCGGCGGCGGGGAGAATCCCGTGGCGCAGCGGTTGAGCGAAATGGGCAAGAGCACCCTTCAAAAGCCGGAGGAGACCGTGGACGCGCCCTTTACGGACGAGGGGAACGTCGGCGAAAACCAGCTCTCCGGGCTCGAAGAGGTCTCCGTGAGCCGCGCCGAGGAGCTTGCGAAAGAATATTTCTGCAGCTATCACATCCAAAACGTGCAGTATTCGGGCGAAACGGTGACCGACGAGGCGACCTGCTATAACTTCGTCATGACGGACGAGAACGGCGTGGAACTGTACGCGCGGATCACGAAAAACGGCGGAAAACTCGCCTTCTTCAACCTGTATGAGGCGTGTGAGGACAAAAACTTCGACCTTGAGACCTGCGACATGCTCGCAAGAGAATATCTTTCGGGGCTTGGGATCGAGGGCGTCGAGGCGGTCTGGCTCTCCGACGCGGGCATGGTGGCCGATCTCACCTATGTCGCCGTGCAGGACGGTGTGCGGATCTATCCCGATCTCATCCGCGTGCGGGTGTGCGAATCCAAGGGCAGGGTCGTCGGGATCGACGCGATGGAATACCTGCTCAACCACAAGCCGCGCACGATCGGCGGATCGCTCATGCGCGAAGAGGCGCAGGAAAAACTTTCCCAAGGCCTTGCGCCCTACGCGGCACACCTGGCGATCATCCCGATGGATGATGAGGAGATCCTCGCTCATGAATTCGCCTGCAGCTTCGGGGAGGATGAAGAGTATATCGTCTATCTCGACGCCATGACGGGCGAAGAGGTGCAGGTATACCGCGTCCGCAACGGCGCAAAGGGCAGCTATCTCGAATAAAACATCCAAAGCGCATTAAAAAGCCGAGCAACCGCTCGGCTTTTTAATGAGAAAAAATATGGGATGGATGAACAATGAAAGATCCGGGGATCGCCCGAACATGAACCATTATAGAAAATCCGCCGAAAAAAGTCAAGCAATTTTGCCGTTCCCGGAAAGAAAACGCAGGTGAAATTCTTGCAAAAACAGGAAAAATATACTATAATATCGTGAAAAGGGGCGAAATATGTTTCATGTTGTGCTCGTCGAGCCGGAAATTCCGCAAAATGCGGGAAATATCGCGCGCACCTGCGCCGCCACGGGCTGCGTTTTGCACCTCGTAAAACCGCTCGGCTTCGAAATCTCCGACAAATATCTCAAACGCGCGGGACTCGACTATTGGAATCTCGTCGAAATCTGCGTCCATGAGGACCTCGACGCCCTCTTTTCCGCGCTCGGGAAGCGGCGCATGCATTTTTTCACGACCAAGGCGCCGCGCTGCTATACGGACGTCCGATTTTCGGAGGGGGACGCCCTCTTTTTCGGCAAGGAGACGCGCGGGCTCGAGGAAGAGCTTCTGACCGCGCACCCCGCCGAATGCGTGCGGATCCCCATGATCGGGGACGCCCGCTCCCTCAATTTGAGCAATGCGGTCGCGATCGCGGTCTATGAGGGGCTGCGGCAGAACGGCTTTTCCGGACTTTTGCAGAAGGGCGAGCTCCACAGGCTCACTTGGTGAAATCATGAAAGCGGGAAACGGCGCGAAAATTTTCGATACGGTCTTTGCGGCGGTTTTGTTCTTTGTCTCCGCGCTTGTCCTCTTCTGGCGCGTCCCGGAAGCTGTCGGAAGAGCCGAAACGCCCTATTGTTGCGTCTTTGAAAGCGGAAAAGAGGAGTATTTGAGTTGCGCCGAAGCCTTTGCGCTCTATAAGGGCGCGGGACGGGATGAGATCTTGCTCGAACGGGCGGGCGAGAAATGGAACGTCCAGGCGAGCGCGGGATATTCGGCCTGTATGGACGGGCTTTCGTCGGGGGATGTTCTGAACCTGTTCGCGGCAAGGAGCGAAGGGCTGAGCGGCTTGGAAAAGATGGCGCTTTACGAGCGTTTTCACGATACAGGTTATTATTTGGGCGGATTTTTCGTCTGGGACGGGGACCGCGTCATGCCCGCGGAGAAGGGGGAATTCCGGGAAGTGTATCTCCTGAGTGGAACGATCCGGAAGGGCATTCTTGCCGACACGGGCGCAGAGCGGCTGGTCGTGAAATCCTCCGCCGAATTGAAGGCGTCCGCGCTTTTGGGGAGCGCGGTGAACGAGATCGAAGCGGAAGCGCCCTACCGCGTGAAGGGTGGGGCGGTCTATCGGGAGACCGCGGGCGGCCTGCGTCTGATTGCGGCGCTGCCGAATGTCGAAGAGCTCGAGATCGACTGCGATTTTCTGGACGAAGGCGCGCTCTCGCCCTGCGTTCGGCTAAAAAGACTGAAACTGCCCGCAACTTATGAGGGGACCTTGAAAATGCTATTCGGGGAAATGCCCATTCCCGAGGGATTGGAACTGGTATGAGATATTTAAAAATATTTTTCAGCAGAATGTTTTTCGTCGCGCTTACCATTCTTTTGATGTTTTTGGTGGACGTTCTCGTCGTGTTTTCGTTCTTCTATTTTGCGGAACAGGCGCTCATCTACTTTTTCCCCGGCCTTTCGTCGGTCGTGCGGTTCTTGTTTGCGTTTTTGCAGTGGTTTTTCGTCGTCGCGACCGTTTTGCACGTCGTCAACCGCGACATGGTCCCCGAATCCAAGATCCCTTGGATCCTCTGTATCGTCGTGCTCAACGTGTTCGGCGTGGCGATCTACGCCGTATTCTCCAACAACCGTCCCTCGCGCCGGCAGCGGAGGCAGTTCGCGCTCGTCGGCGAGCAATCCCGCAAGTTCTTGAAAAGTTCACTTTCCGAGGAGGACGCCGCAAGGGAGATGGGCCGATGGGCATATCCCAGCCGCGCGCTCTCCTGCAAAGGGCTCAATCTCGTCTATGACAATACCAAAACGGAGTACTTCCCTTCGGGCGAAAGTTTCTTTTCCCGGTATCTCGAAGATCTGAAGGGCGCGAAGCAGTATATTTTCATGGAATATTTTATCTTGGCGCGCGGAAAGATGTGGGACGCCATTTTGGAGATCTTGCAGCAGAAGGTGAAAGAGGGGGTTGAGGTGCGCGTCGTCTACGACGACATCGGCTGCATGGGAAAGCTGCGCGCCGGCTACTATAAAAAGCTCCGGAAGATGGGGATCGAATGCAGAAAGTTCAACCCGTTCGTGCCCGTTGTGTCCAATTTCCACAACAACCGGGATCACAGAAAGATCACCGTCATCGACGGGAAGATCGGCTATACGGGCGGGCTCAATCTCGCCGACGAATACATCAACGAGACCCATCCCTTCGGATATTGGAAGGACGCGGCGATCCGTCTCGAAGGCGAGGGGGTGCGGGGGCTTCTGATCCTCTTTCTCCGGCTCTTCAATATCCGCCGGAAGGAGCCCGAGGATTTCTCCCCCTATTTTCCCGAGACATATGAAACAATCGAAGGGGAGGGCTATGTGCAGCCCTACGGCGGCGGGCCCAAGCCGCTCTATGAAAAGGGGATCGCGGAAAATCTCTATCTCGACATTCTTGCCGAGGCAAAGCGCTATGTCTATATCATGACGCCCTATCTCATCATCGACTATCGTCTCCGCTCGGCGATGATCTCGGCGGCGGCGCGCGGGGTAGACGTGCGGATCGTCGTGCCCCACATTCCCGACAAAAAAACGGCGTTCGCCCTCACTCGATCCAACTATCTGGCGCTGATCAAAGGCGGGGTGAAGGTGTACGAATTCACGCCGGGCTTTATTCATGCCAAGAATTTTCTCGCGGACGACGACGCGGCGGTCGTCGGGACGATCAATCTCGATTATCGCTCGCTCATGCACCATTACGAGAACGCGGTCTTTCTCTATAAGACCAAGGCGAACGAACAGCTCAAAGCGGATTTCGAGGAGACGTTCGAGCAGAGCGCCCTGCAGACAGAGGAGGACGCGAAAAAGAGCGTCGTCTGGCGGGGCGTTTGCGAGATCGCCAAAGTGTTTGCGCCGCTCTTCTGAAAAGGGCGGAAAGGAGAGAAGATGATCCATTCTTTAAGCGGCGGGGTGATCGCCGAAAACGGCGTCTATACCTTCCTCAAAGTAGAGGTGAAAGGGCAGACGGTCTGGTATTTGACGTCCGAGCGGGGCGCCAAGGCGGGCGGCAAGGTGTTGGTTCCGTTCGGGGAGGGGGATTTTCCCGAGGAGGGGACGATTTTGAAAGTCGAAGAGGCGACGCTCCAATGCGCGCCCGTCCCCGCAAAACATCTCAAAGAGATTTTGAAACTTCTTTGAAAAAATTCCGGTTTTCAAACGAAAAGGACGGCAGGTTTGCCGCCCTTTATTTTTCTGTTTTTTGCGAGAATTTATCTGCCGGCGCCGTCAATCGGCGCGAAGGATCAGACATTTGAGGTATTGCGTCTCGTCCGCGCCGAGCAGCACCGGATGATCGGGCGCCTGCGTCCGCGTTTCGAGCAGGCTCACCCGTCTGCCCGAGCGCTGCGCCGCCTCGGCGATCGTCTTTTCAAAGAGCGGCATGGGGACGAAATGAGTGCAGGAGCAGGTCGCAAGGTGCCCGCCCGGGCGCAGCAGCTTGAACGCCATCAGGTTAATGTCGAGATAGCCTTTCAGAGCGCTTTTGACTTCCGAAACGGTCTTGCAGAAGGCGGGTGGATCGAGGACGATCGTGTCGAACTTTCTCCCTTCGGCGCGGAACGCGCGCAAAAACTCGAACGCGTCGCCGCAGAGAGTTTCGATATTTTCAAGCCCGTTCAGTTCGGCGTTTCGTTTGACGCAGGCAAGGGCGGCGGGGGAGGCGTCGAGGGCGGTCACTTTTTCGGCGGAGAGGGCGGCGTTGAGGGAAAAGCCGCCGCTATTGCAGAAGCAATCCAGCACTTCCCCCCTTGCATAGCGGCGCAAAGCGAAACGGTTCTCCTTTTGATCGAGGAAATACCCCGTCTTTTGCCCGCCGATCAGATCGACTTCCATTTTGAGCCCGTTTTCGACGATGGGGACCCGCTCGGGGACCTCCCCGTACAGAACGCCCGTCTCTTCGGGCAGCCCCTCTTTTTTGCGCACCGGAACGTCCGAGCGTTCATAGATCCCCTTGGGGGAAAATTCCCGCACGAGCGCCGAGACGATCGCCTCTTTTCTCAGATACATGCCGAGCGATAAGATCTGCACGCAGAGATAGTCCCCGTATTTGTCCACGATGAGGGCGGGCAGATCGTCGCCCTCCGCAAAGACCGCGCGGTAGCAGTTTTCATAGCCGAGCGCCCGCCGCTTCTCGTTTGCCGCATGGATCCGGGTAAAAAAGAGCTCTTCGCCGTCCTCTTCCTCCCCGCGGAGGAAGATCCGGACGAGGATCTTCGAGGCATGGTTGAGATAGCCCTTGCCGAGGAACCGCCCGTCCACCGAACGCACGGTGCAAAGGGAGCCGTTTTTGTCCTTGCCGTCGATTCGGAACACCTCGTTCGCATACACCCAGGGGCGCCCCGCGAGAATGCTCCGCTCCTCGTTATTTTTCAGATAGACCGTGTAACTCATGTTTCTATCATAGCAAAAACGGTTGACAAAATCAAGCGCAAACAATAAAATACAGAAAAAAGGAAGGGGAAAGGCATGAGCGTTTGGGAAATTCTTTTGATCGGGATCGCGCTCTCGATGGACGCGTTCGCCGTCGGCATGACGAATGGCATGGTCGAGCCGAAAATGCGTTTTTTCAAAATGCTCCTCGTCGCCTTTGCCTACGCCGCCTTCCAATTCCTCATGCCCGTTCTCGGCTATTACTGCGGCTATGCCTTCTCCGCCCTCGTCGAAAAGATCGCCCCCTACCTCGCCTTCTTCCTGCTTGCCGTCATCGGCGGCAAGATGATCGCGGATTTTATCATCGAGACCGTCAGGGCGAAGAAACGGCGCGGCGACGAGCCTTCCGGGCAGGAAGGGGAGAAAGAGATCGGGACGGCAAAGCCGCTCGGGTTGGGGAAACTTCTCTTGCAGGCCGTCGCGACGAGTATCGACGCGCTCGCCGTCGGGGTCACCTTTCTGGCGGCGGAAACGGCGGAAGGGCTGCCCTTTCCCGTCGTCTTTTGCGGGCTTTTGATCGGTGCGGTCACCTTTTTGCTCTCTTTTTTGGCCGTCGCGCTCGGCAAAAAGATCGGCGACCGCTTCGCCTCCAAGGCGGGGCTGCTCGGCGGCGGCATTCTGCTCGCGATCGGACTCAAAATCTTGATCGAAAGTTTTCTGTGAAAAATTTTATCACTTGTTGACAAAGTGACCTGTTTTCGCTATAATGGAAGCGGGGAAAAACGATATGGAAGAGATCAAAAGATACGATTTTTCGAAAAAACCCAAAAAACCGAGCGTCTTTTGGATGACGCTTGCGCGGCTGTTTGCGATTGAGCCGCGGCTCAGAGGCAGGAAGCTCACCCGCGTGAAGATCGGCATGGAGGGGATCAAGCCTCCGTACTTTTTACTGGCGACTCATGCGAGCATGCTCGACTATCCCGCCATGTATAAGGCGATCGCGCCGCACAATGCGAACAACGTCGTCGCGATCGACGCCGTACGCGACGTCGGCGATTTCTTCATGCGCCGGCTCGGCTGTATCTGCAAGCGGAAATTCGTGAAGGATTATCATCTGATCCGCCATATGCGCTACTGCGCGGAGAAATACAAGGACATCGTCTGCGTCTATCCCGAGGCGCGCTATTCCTTCGACGGCACGACCTCCTTTTTGCCCGATTCGCTCGGCAAAATGTGCAAGGTGATGAAGATCCCCGTCGTCGTGCTCCGCATTTACGGGACGTTCATCTCGGCGCCGCAGTGGAATAAGCCCGAACAGAAGCTGCCTTTGAGGACGGAGCTCGAACTTGTCGCAACCGCCGAGGAAACGCAGACCCTTTCCGCCAAGGAGCTCAACGCGCGGATCAGAAAGGCGATGGCGCGGGACGACTATGCCTATCAGAAGGAATACAAGATCCGCAACCCCTATCCCCGGCGCGCGGACGGGCTGCACGCGATCCTGTATCAGTGTCCCCACTGCAAGACGGAATTCCAGATGGACTCTGCGGGCACAAGGCTTTGGTGCAACGCCTGCAAAAAGCAGTGGGAGATGGATGAATTCGGCGAGCTTCATGCGCAAGAAGGGGAGACGGAGTTCCCGCATATCCCCGATTGGGTGAAATGGGAGCGCGAGAACGTGCGGGCGGAAGTGCGCAGCGGCGCTTACCGCTTCGAGTCGGAGGTGACCGTGCACACCCTCCCGAATGCCAAACGGTTTTACGATCAGGGGATGGGAAAACTCGAACAGACTGCGGAGGGCACCCATTTGACCTGCACCGCTTATGGGGAAAAGGTCGATCTCTTCTGGACGGGCGCGGAGCTTGAAAGCGTGCACATCGAGTACGACTATCCCTTCCGCAAGAAAAAGTACAAGCACAACATTTTCGGCGACAGTATCGACATTTCGATCAAGGACGACTCGTTCTGGCTGCACCCCGTCGGGCTGCGCGACCAGATCACGAAGGTGAGTTTTGCGACGGAGGAGATCTATTTTCTCGCCTGCGAGCGGGCGCGGGCGGCGTCGAAAGCGGAAAGCGGGCAGCCGAGCCCCGAATAAGCGAAAGAGAAGGGAAAAATCCAAGTCAAGCGGCTTATGCGCTTGACTTTTTTTTGCGCGAATGGTAAGATTTTTCTGAGCCGAGGGGGAGTAGTCCCTTTTCGCGCCTGCGGCAACATACCCCGCTTTGCAAGGAAGCGTGTCGCGGCGGCTCATACGGTTTCGTATGAACGACAAGACTTTCGGCAATGATCTTACGGAAGGAAGGGTATGTTGATTTTACAGATTTTTTTGTTGATCGTAGGCTTTGCGCTGCTTGTCAAGGGGGCGGATTGGTTTGTGGAGGGCAGCGCGAAAGTTGCGGAAAAGTGCAAGATCCCGTCGCTCGTGATCGGGCTCACCGTCGTCGCCTTCGGCACGAGCGCGCCCGAGCTTGCGGTCTCGATCACCTCGGCGGTCCAAAGATCCACCGACATCGCGATCGGCAACGTCGTCGGGAGCAACATCACGAATATCCTGCTCATTCTGGGCATTTCGGCGCTCGTGCACGAACTGCCCGTTCAGCGGGGCTCTCTGCGGCTCGATCTTCCCGTTTTGCTTCTTGCGAGCGCGCTGCTCGTGGGGCTTGGCGTGTGGGGGCGCGCCGTCGAATGGTGGGACGGCCTCATTTTGCTTGCGGTCTTTTCGGGCTATATGGTCCTCTTGTTCCGCGGCGCGCTGAAAGAGCAAAAACGGCTCAAACTTTTGACCCCTGAGGAAAACGGCGGCGCGGCGGAAGAGGTTCCCCCGAAGGGAAAGATCGGGCAATGGTTCCAAAGCATGGAGCAAAAGACCTGGTTTACCGTTCTGCTTCTTCTCGTCGGGCTCGGCATGGTCGTCGGCGGCGGGACGCTGCTCGTGAACGCGGCGCGCTATATCGCGACCGCCTGCGGCGTTTCGGAACGGATCATCGGGCTCACGATCGTCGCGATCGGGACCTCTCTGCCCGAACTTGTCACCTCGGTCATCGCGGCGTTCAAGGGGGAGACGGATATCGCCGTCGGCAACATCATCGGCAGCAACATATTCAACATCTTCATGGTTGCGGGGGTGTCCTCGCTCTTCTGTCCGCTCGCCTTCTCCCTTTCGGGGAACCTGATCGACGCCCTTGCGGCGTTTGCGGCGGCGGCGCTTTTGTTCGTCCTGTCTCTTTTCAGAGGGCATAAGCTCGGCAAGCTCGCGGGCGCGCTCATGCTCGGCTGTTTTGTCGGATATTATCTTTACCTGTTTTTAAGTCCCGTTGCGGCGTGAGGGAAGGAATTTGAAATACTTATTGCAAGCGCTCAGAACCTATCGCAGGGAGGCGGTCTTATCGCCTCTTTTTAAGCTGTTCGAAGTTGCGCTCGAGCTCTCCGTTCCCCTCGTTGTGGCGGCGGTCATCGACGTCGGGATTGCGAACGGGGACCGGGAATATGTGCTGCATGCCTGCCTGCTTTTGGTGGCGTTCGGGGTGGCGGGATTGGGCTTTGCGCTCACGGCGCAGTATTTTGCGGCGAAAGCGGCGGTGGGCACCGCCGCCTCGCTGAGGAGCAAGCTGTTCGGCAAGATCCAGTCTTTCTCCTTTTCACAGATCGACGGGATCGGCACGGCGAAGATGATCACGCTCATGACGAGCGACGTCGCGCAGGTGCAGACGGGCGTCAATATGGCGCTCCGCCTTTTTCTTCGTTCTCCCTTTGTGGTGTTCGGCGCGATGGGGCTCGCCTTCTTGGTGGATGTCCGCGCAGCGCTCGTGTTTGTGGCAGTCATTCCGCTGCTTGCGGTCGCCGTTTACACCGTCATGGGGGTCTGTATCCCGCTCTATCAGAAAATGCAGGGCCGGCTCGACAGGGTCTATCTCTCCACGCGGGAAAATCTCTCGGGTGTGAGGGTGATCCGCGCCTTTTCCCTCGAAGAAAAGGAGCTTGAAGAGTTCCGAACGCGGAGCGGCGCCCTCAAAAAGGCGCAGAAGGGGGTCGGCCGGATTTCGGCGCTCACCGGGCCCGTCACGTTCGTGCTCGTCAATCTCGCCTTGATCGCCCTTTTGTATGTCGGCGCGATCCGCGTGGACGGCGGCGCCCTCGAACAGGGGCAGATCGTCGCCCTTTACGGTTATCTCGCGCAGATCCTGGTCGAGCTCATCAAGCTCGCCAATCTCATCGTCACGGTGACGAAAGCGGTCTCCTGCCAGAAGCGGATCGGCAAGGTCCTCGACATGGAGGGGGAACCGGCCGTCCTTTCGGAGGAGGACGGGGCGGAGGAAACTCCCGACCCTTCGGAGGCGGTGCGCTTTGAAAACGTTTCCTTTTCCTACGGGGGCGGTGCGAACGCCCTGACGGGGATCGACTTTTCGGTGAAAAAAGGGGAGACGGTCGGCATTTTGGGCGGAACGGGCGCGGGAAAGAGCACTCTTGTCAATCTTATCCCCCGCTTCTACCGGGCGGCGGAGGGACGAGTCCTCGTCGGCGGCGAGAACGTCGAGAAGATCCCTGCCGGAATCCTGCGCGAAAAGATCGGCTATGTGCCGCAAAAAGTCGTTTTGTTCAAGGGGAGCATTCGCTCCAACCTGCTCTGGGGAAATCAAAATGCGGACGATCGGGCGCTTCTGCGCGCGGCGGAACTTGCGCAGGCGTCCGACGTTCTCCGCGCAAAGGGGGGGCTGGATGGCGAGATCGCGCAGGAGGGGAAAAATCTCTCGGGCGGGCAGCGGCAACGGCTCACAATCGCGCGGGCGCTCGTCAAAGAGCCCGAGATCCTCATTCTCGACGACTGTTCCTCCGCGCTCGACTACGCGACGGAGCGAAATCTTTTCGCCGCCCTCAAAACGCTCTCCTGCACGGTATTTCTCGTGTCCCAGCGGGTGAGCTCCATGCGCCATGCGGATCGGATCGTCGTGCTCGACGACGGGAAAGCGGTCGGGATCGGCACCCATGAAGAACTTTCGAAAACCTGCGGGGTCTATCGGGAGATCCTCTCTTCGCAGGAAAGGAGGGAGCCGTGAACCGCCGGAAAAAACGCAGCGCGGGCGCCGCGGGGAAAGGCGCGACCATGCGGGGGATCCTCCGCTATTTAAGGCCCTATCTGCCCTATCTTGTCTGCACGGTCCTGCTTGCGATTGTCAACGTCGCCGGGACGCTCGCCGTGCCCTATCTCGCGGGGCGGGGGATCGACTGTATCCTCGGCGCGGGGGAAGTGGATTTTCAGGCGCTTTTCCGCATTCTGATCGCGATCGGCGGCTGCACGCTTGCGGCGGCGGTCTCGCTGTATGCGATGAGCCTTTGCAATAACCGCGTCGCCTATCATGTCCTTTCCGACATCCGGACGGACGCGTTCAAAAAGATCGGCGTGCTGCCCCTCCGCTTCCTCGACGGCAGGGCATACGGGGAGACGGCGAGCGTCGTCATCACGGACGCCGAACAGTTCTCGGACGGATTGCTTTTGGGCTTTTCCCAGCTCTTTACGGGCGCGGCGACCATTCTCGGCGTGCTCGTGATCCTCTTTTTCATGCGCTGGGAGATCGCCCTCATCGTCGTCTGCGTGACTCCTCTTTCCCTGTTCGCGGCGAAGTTCATCTCCTCGCGGACCTATAAAATGTTCAAGGAGCAGTCCGAAGTGCGCGCGGAGCAGACGGCACTGATCGACGAGATGGTGGGAAATCTCAAGACGGTCAAGGCGTTCTGCCATGAGGACGAAAACATGGAAACTTTCACAAAGATCAACGACCGTCTCGAAAAATGTTCGCTGCGCGCCGTGTTCTTCTCTTCGACGACCAACCCCGCGACCCGCTTCATCAATGCGACCGTCTATGCCCTCGTCGCCCTTCTCGGGGCGTTCCTGGCGATTGCGACGGCGGGCAGCGCCGCGCCTTTTACAGTGGGCGCGCTCACGGCGGTCTTGAATTATTCCACCCAATACACAAAGCCCTTCAACGAGATCACCGAGGTCGTCGCCGAATTCCAGAACGCCCTCGCCTGCGCCGCGCGGCTGTTTGCGCTCATCGGGGAAGAGGAGGAGCCCTCCGACCGGGAGCTTCCCGCCCTTTCCGAGGTCTCGGGAGAAGTCGGGCTCGAACATGTTTTCTTCTCCTACACCCCCGAGCGGAAACTCATCGAAGATCTCTGCGTCACCGCGCCCGCGGGCAAACGGATCGCGATCGTGGGGCCGACGGGCTGCGGCAAGACGACGCTCATCAACCTTCTCATGCGCTTTTACGACGTGGACGGCGGACGGGTGAGCGTGGACGGCCGCGACGTGAGGGAGGTGACGAGAAGATCGCTCCGCGAAAATTTCGGCATGGTATTGCAGGAGACGTGGCTCAAAACCGCAACGGTGCGCGAAAACCTGTTGATGGGCAATCCCGAGGCGAGCGAGGAGGAGATGATCGCGGCGGCGAAGGCGGCGCATGCGCACAACTTCATCATGCGGCTCGAACACGGCTATGACACCGTTCTTGGCAGCGAGGGCGCGCTCTCGCAGGGGCAGAAACAGCTCCTGTGTATCGCGCGGGTCATGCTCTGCCGTCCGCCCATGCTGATTTTGGACGAGGCGACGAGCAACATCGACGCCCGCACCGAACTCAAAGTGCAGGACGCCTTCCGAAAACTCATGGAGGGCAGGACCTGCTTCATCGTCGCCCACCGGCTCTCGACGATCGAAAACGCCGATCTGATCCTCGTGATGAAGGACGGCAAGATCGTCGAGCGGGGGACCCATAAAGAGCTGCTTGCCGGGAGGGGATTTTATTTTGATCTCTATAATGCTCAGTTTGCAAAATAAAGATAGACGAAACTTGCGCCGCGCCGCCCGGGAGACCGGGCGGCGCGGCGCAAAGAGCGAAATTCCGAAAATTTCAGACAAATTCCGAAAATGGGTTCTTGCATTTCCGCTTGGAAAACGATAGAATAGAGGATGAGGTGAACGATGAAACGATCCATCGACGAATTTTTGGCGGCGCTCCGACGGGAGAAGGGGCTCACCCAGCGGGAAGTCGCGGAGCGGCTCGGCGTGTCGAACAAGACAGTTTCGAGTTGGGAGCGCGGGACGGTTTTGCCCGATATTCTGCTCCTTCCCGCGATCGCGGAGCTTTACGGCGTGACGGCGGACGAGATCTTGGCGGGCGAGCGGCGGGAAGAACCAGAGAAAGCGCAGGGCGGCGGCGCGGAAGAGATAAAACCGGAGCCGAAGCTGTCGGAAAAGTCCGAGACGAAGCTCTTAAAGCGCAGGCTTGCGAAATTTACGACGCAAGTCTATATCTTGGCGGGGATTTTCCTTGCGGGCGTGCTTTTACTGTATTTCGGCGTATGGAAGGATCTGAGAACGGTCGTCTGGTCAGGCTTTGCCTGGTGGATCCTCTTGATCTTTACGGGCCTTCCCGTCGCCATCGTGAGCTTTGCGGTCATGATCGCGCTGTTCCGCGGCGCCGTCAATTCTGCCGACGAAGAGGCGGAGAGCTATCCCAAATATGCGATCCTTCTCTATCGCAAGGCGTCCCTGTTCTGCTATTTCGCCGCGGGGGAGGCATTTCTTTGCGCGTTTTTTACCGCGTGTTCTTTCCTTGCGGGAACGAACTTTACCGACGAATTTCTGTTCCTTCTTACGGTTTGCGTGATCCTTTGCGCCGCGTTTTTTCTCGTTGGTTTCTTTCTTTACGGCTATGCCCTGAACCGATGGGACAAAGAAGAGGCTGCGAAAAACCGCAAAAAGAATAAAAAACTCTATCTGAAAACCTTGCTGTTCGGCGCGATCCCCCTGATCCTTGCCGTGGTCCTCATGGCGCTTCTTTCCTCGCTTACCTTTGAAACGCGCGATCTGCTTTACAGCGCCAATCGCGAAAGTTTCAAAAAATATATGGAAACCATTCAGATGGACGAGGCGGGGGAGCGGAAGGAGTACTATCTTCCCCTCTCCGAACTCGAAAAAGGGCTGGGGACGGAGATTGAATACGGGATGGAATATCAATACGGCAATAATCTCATCTATTGTTTTATAGCGGACGGATTTTGCACGGTGCAGCTTTGGGAAGGGGAGTACGAAGGCTTTGTACTCGAGGTGGAACGGCTGACCGCCGAGGACGGATTTTCCGTTTACAATCTGTGCGAGGGAGTGATGGGGAGCGTCATGATCGGAGGAAATACCGTTCTGGATATGCATTATGAGATCCGTACCGAGGGAGATACGGCTTTCTATGAGCGCGTTTTTCTCGAAAGTTTTCGGGAGGCGGGAAATCTCTTCGGCGGGCTTGCGATCTTCGTCGATCTTGCGGTGTGTTTCGCGGTCTGCGCCCTCAAACGGGAAAAGACGAAGGTTTTTCTCTGAAAGATCGGCCCTCTTTCTAAAAATTACCACACCTTTCCCGGTATAAGCGCGCCGTCCTCCGTCCAAAATAGATAGCGTAAGGGAGGATGAACATGGAGTTTACCAAGACGCGAACATTCTATAATCTTGCAAGAGGTTTTGCGGGAGAATGTCAAGCAGGTATGCGTTATCAGCTCATTGTCAAGGCTGCAATGAAGCAGGGCTATGAAGTTCTTGCGGATACCATCCGTACGATCGCAAAGAACGAGACGAATCACGCAAAGGTTTTCTTCGAAGCGATCCAGGAATACGCGGGAAGCCAGAACGAAGTTCACATCGACGCGAACTTTCCCTTCCATGCGGGAACGATCGAAGAAAACTTGAATTTTGCGGCGATCGACGAACGGGACGAGGCGGAAGTCTTGTACCCCGAATTTGCAAGGATCGCCAGAGAAGAGGGGTTTGAGCAACTTGCGCTCAAATTCGAAAAGGTAGCGATGGTAGAGGGCAATCATCGGATCATCTTCGAATATCTTTTCGAGGCGTTCAAGGACGGCTCTCTCTATAAGGCGGAAAGACCGATGCTGTGGATCTGCGGCGAATGCGGCTATATGCATACCGCAAAGGAGGCTTGGAACATCTGCCCCCTGTGCGGCGCGTCGCAAGGACAAGCCGAGCTTCATCTCCCCTTCAAAAAGGAGAATATATGAAGAATAAGAAAAACAGCGGAAGCGATGTGCAGAACAAGAAGAGCAGCTCGACGAGCGACGTCAAGAACGTCAAGACGAGCAACAAAAAGTCCTGCGACACCAAGAACTGCGGCTAAAAGATGAAGCAGAAGAAAACAGCGCTTGAAAAAGGCGCGAATATGAGATCGGAACACGACGAAATGGGCAGTTATACGGGGATCTATTCTCCCGACAAATACGAAAAACCTATTCAGGACGCGGACGATCTGTGAAAAAAAGAAGGGCGGAGCGAAAGTTCCGTTCTTCCTTTGATTTTTTCCGAAAATACGACAAAATTCATGATTATTTCACCGAATGGTTGACAGCATGACAAATTTTGGGGTATAATTCAAAGTGACAGCGTATAAAATAAGGAGGAAGTTTATGAAGAGATCCGTTAAAATCACCGCGGCGCTCCTTTTGACGGGCGCGCTTGTCTTGATCGCTCCCGCCTGCGAGGTGGGGAACAGTTTGAAGCGCAATCCCTATTCGGTCGCGACGGGGCTCGGCTACGAGGACACGATCGGCAGTTTTCTGACCGAGACTCAGGGATCATCCACGGAGGCTTACCGGCTGTACCGGGACGCCCAAAAGGACGGCTATGAAGGGTCGTTTGTGGACTTTCTCAAAGAGATCGGCTCGGCGACCGATCCGACCGTCGCAACCAATCGCGCGCTCATGTCCACCGTGATGGTCGTGAGCAATTTCGAGCGCAGTTCCAGCTCCATTTTCGGTCCGAATTCGGAGTCTTACTCCTCGATGGGGGGCGGCGTCATCTATTCGCTCGACAGCGAAAAGGGAGACGCGTATATCGTCACCAATTATCACGTCGTCTACAACGAATCCTCGAAGGGGACGATGGCGTCGAGGATCTGCGAGGATATCGACATCTATCTTTACGGCGGCGTGACGAGCTCGCGCGCGATCGACGCGGTCTATGTCGGCGGCGCGATGCAGTATGATATCGCCGTGCTCAAGATCTCGGGCAGCCAGGAACTCAAAAACAGCGCCTGTCGCGCGGCGCAGTTCGCCGACTCCGACGCGATCACCGTCGGCGAGCCCGTCTATGCGATCGGCAATCCCGACGCTTCTGGCTTCTCGGTCACATCGGGCGTCGTCTCGGTGGACGCGGAATATATCGACATCGACCTTTCCGACGGCAGCGCTTCCGTCTCCATGCTGGAGATCCGCACCGACGCGCCCATCAACCACGGCAACTCGGGCGGCGGGCTCTACAATGCGGAAGGGCAGTTGCTCGGGATCGTCAACGCCCGTTCGGAGCGTTCGGGCGTCGAACATTTCGGCTATGCGATCCCCGTCAACCTGGCGGTGGCGGTCGCGCAGAACATCATCGACAACAGCGCCGTCAACCATTCGCAGGGCGCGCTACGCGCCATGCTCGGGATCACCGTCTCGACGACCGACAAGCAGGGCGTCTATGACGAGGACGCGGGGAAGGCATACGTTCTCGAAACGGTCACGGTGCAGGATGTGAGCATGGGCACGATCTCCTTCGGGAAACTGCATAAGGACGACGTTCTCTATTCCATCCGGATCGGGGACGAGGCGGAGCGGATCATCACGCGGCAGCACATTCTCACGACCGCGCTCTTCGACGTGAGGAAGGGGGATACCATCGAGCTGACCGTCTCGCGCGGGGAGGACACCGTGACGCTCGAGCTCGAATTCACGGAGGATAAATTTTTCAACGTCTACGATTGACGATCAAAAAAAACGATGGGGCGCGCGCCGGATCCGGCGCGCGCCCCTTTTGCTTGATTTTTTCTTGAAAAATTTTTTGAAATATGATAAAATACCCCGCGGAGGAAACAATCATGCAGACGATGATCGAACAACTCGCAAAAGAGTTCGGCAAAAAAGAGGAACACGTCCGAAATGTCGTGGATCTGCTCGACGAGGGGAACACCGTGCCGTTCATCGCGCGTTACCGCAAGGAAATGCACGGCACCATGGACGACCAGACCATCCACGCGCTCGCGGACAGGCTGCAATATCTCCGGAATCTCGGGGAGAGGAAGGAAGAAGTCAAAAAATCCATCGAGGGGCAGGGGAAACTGACCGAAGAGCTTGCCCAAAAGATCGACGAAGCGGAGACCCTCGCCGCCGTCGAAGATCTGTATCGGCCCTATAAACAAAAGCGCCGCACCCGCGCGACGATCGCCCGCGAAAAGGGCCTGGAGCCGCTTGCGCTGCTCCTTTTTGCGCAGGAAAAGGACTGCCCCGCGCCTAAAATCGCGGCAAAAGAGTATGTCAATCCCGAAAAGGAAGTGGGAAGCGTCGAGGAGGCGCTTGCGGGAGCTGCGGACATCATCGCGGAAAACATCTCGGACGACGCGCTCGTCCGCGGCAAGCTGAGGGAGTTCTGGCTCTCCCACGGGGAGCTCACCTCCTCCGCCGCGGCAAAGAAGGAGCGGGAGGAATCGGTCTATTCCAATTATTATCGTTTTACGGCGTCGGTCGGCAAGATCCAGGGGCACCAGGTGCTCGCCGTGAACCGGGGCGAGCGGGAGGAATTTCTGAAAGTGAGCGTCTCGGCGGACCGGGAGAGCGCCCTTTCCCTCCTCGAACGGCTCACCGTGAAAAAACCGGCCTGCGCGGCGACCGAATTCGTCCGCGCGGCCGCCGAGGACGGATACGACCGTCTGATCGCGCCCTCGCTGGAGCGGGAAGTGCGCGCGATTTTGACGGACAACGCCTCGGAAGGGGCGATCGGGCAGTTCGCCCTCAACCTGCGGCCGCTGCTCATGCAGCCGCCCGTCAAGGGGTTTGTGACGATGGGGCTCGATCCCGGATATCGGATGGGCTGCAAAGTCGCGGTCGTGGACGGGACGGGCAAGGTGCTCGACACCGCGGTCGTCTATCCCACATACGGCGAAAAGCAGAAGCGGGAATGTATCGGAAAACTCAAGACAATGATCGAAAAATACAAGGTGAAGCATCTTGCGATCGGCAACGGCACGGCGAGCCGCGAGACCGAGGCAATGGCGGTGGAGCTCATCAAGGAACTCAAAGGGGAGGAGACGGTGAGCTATGCGATCGTCAACGAGGCGGGGGCGTCGGTCTATTCCGCGAGCAAGCTCGCGGCGCAGGAATTTCCTGAATTCGACGTCAATCTGCGCTCGGCGGTCTCGATCGCAAGAAGATTGCAGGATCCCCTTGCGGAACTCGTCAAGATCGACCCCAAGAGCATTGGCGTCGGACAATATCAGCATGATATGCCCGAAAAGCGGCTCTCGCAGGCGCTCGACGGCGTGGTGGAGGACTGCGTGAACGCGGTCGGCGTAGACGTCAACACCGCCTCCGCTCCTCTCCTTGCCCGCGTTTCCGGGCTCAATGCGGCGACGGCGGCAAACGTCGTCAAATACCGGGAAGAGAACGGCTCTTTCCTCTCGCGCAGACAGCTTCTGAAAGTTCCCAAACTCGGCGCGAAGGCCTATGAGCAGTGCGCGGGCTTTCTGCGCGTTCCCGAGAGCAAACAGGTTCTCGACAACACCGCGGTACATCCCGAGTCTTATGCGGCGGCGGAAAAACTGCTTTCCCTTTGCGGCTACACGATGGAGGACGTGAAGGCGGGACGGCTCGGACATCTCATGGAAAAACTGCACGCGTTCGGCGAAGAGAGGGCGGCGCAGGAGTGCGGCGTCGGGCTCCCGACCCTTTTCGACGTCGCGCGCGAGCTCAAACAGCCCGGGCGGGACCCGCGCAGCGAGCTCCCCGCCCCCGTTCTGCGGACGGACGTTCTGAAGATCTCCGACTTAAAGCCCGGCATGGAGCTTCGCGGCACGGTGCGCAATGTCATCGATTTCGGCGCGTTCGTGGACATCGGCGTCCATCAGGACGGGCTCGTGCACATCTCCGAGATCAGCGATCGGTTCATCCGTCATCCGTCCGAAGTTCTTGCCGTCGGCGACGTCGTCACCGTCTACGTCAAGGAAGTGGACGAAAAGAAAAACCGCATTTCCCTCACGATGAAAAAAAGATGACGAAATCGGAAATTTTTTCACGAAACACTTGACATTTTGTCCGACGGAGAATATGATTGTAGTGAATTTTTCGGAGGAAAAATTCGGGAGGAAATGATATGAAAAAGAAAATTTTATGTTTGTTGCTCTCGCTGGTGTTGGCGCTCGGCGCCCTCTGCGCATTCGCGGGCTGCGACGACTCCGCCTCCGTCTTGCCCCCGTCTCAGGGGACCGAGCAGGGCGGCACGCAGAAGGATCCGCAGGAAGGGACCCAATCGGGCGGCCAAGAAGGCAATCAGGGCAATCAAGAGAGCCAAGGCAGCCAGGGGAGCCAAGGTGGTCAACAGGGCAACCAAGGTGGTCAGCAGGGCAACCAAGGCGGCGAAGGCCAGCAGGGCGACCAAACGCAACAGGGCGGTCAAGGCCAACAAAGCGGCGGCAGCCAGACTGCGCCGGATTACCGCGTCGGCGACCGGATCACGGACGAGGCGACTTTGCAAAAGCTCAAAGAGAGCATGACGACGCAGTTCAAGGGCGTGCGCGGCAGCGTGGAGTATGACCTTGAAGAGGAATCCGCGGTCGCGGACAACGAAAAGGACGTGAAGTTTGAGCTTTTCTCCGACTTCGAGGGCGCGGCGTTCGATCTGAGGATGGCGATGTCCGAAGAGGAGTCGGAACAGGTCGTGAGCGCGAATTATGGCGTCATGTACGGGCGGAACGGCGAAGTCTATATCGGGCAGGGCAGCTGGTCGGAAGCAAGCCTGAGGGCGGAAGATTGGAACGGGCTTCTTGGAAAATACAAGAGCGGCGCGCTTCTTCTGGAAAAGATGACGAAGGAAGAAATGCAGCAGAACGGCAACTGGGGCGAGCTGCTTCTCTTCTCCTCGTTCGATCCTGCCATGCTCTCCGCGCTCGCCGATTATTCAGGCGGCTCCTTCTATAAGACCGAGGACGGATACGAACTCAGGATCCCACTTCTCGGCACGAACGGGCTTTTGGATAAGATTTTCTCCGATCTGGAACGCCTTGTCGGTTCGCTCGACTTTGAAAAGCCGCTTTCCGACCTGTTTGCGGACGACGCGGTGAAAGCGCAGCTTGCGGGCGTTTCGGCGGAAGAGGTCACAGACGCGCTCCAGAACCTTCTCACGGGCGAGGAGGGGTTGCTCCCCGAAGCGCGCGACGGCGAGACCGCCTACGATTATCTGGCAAGGATTTTGCAGGATGAAGCTCTTTACGAGGCGGCAACGGGTGAAAAGGGGACGTTCGGCGCGCTCACGATCGCGGACATTTTCAAAAAGAGCGGCGAAAACATGACGAAAGAGGAGATCTTGCAGAGCATTCAGGAACTCCACACCAATTTCGAGGAGACTCTTCTTCAGTCCCTCACGGGCGGCTACGACCGCGTCCTCAAACGCGATTTCGAGATCGAGTTTGAATTTGACCGCAACGGCAATTTTTACTCCGTTGATTTCGACGGCGAAGTCGAATGGACGAAAGGTTCTTCGACTTTTGACATGAACTTCGGTATGGAGCTGAATTTCTTAAAGACTGCGCCCGTTTTGAGCGATATCACGGGCGTCAAGACCGAACCGAACGCATAAAGATGGAATTTTAGAATACTGAACGGCTGAATTTTCCGCGCCGCCCGAGGCTTTGCCTCGGGCGGCGCTTTATTGTCTACAAGACGATAGTCGCGTGGTTCAGGAGAGGCTAAAGCCGATGAGGTAGACAAAGATACTCCGATTGGTGTAGAATCAAGTAAGATCTGCCAGTCTGAAAAAATTTACACAATCGGGGGAATATGAAATATGCATACCGCAACCGCGAATTTTGGTGCAAGGGATATTACGTAGACACGGTAGGGAAAAATACTGCAGCGATTAGGGAGTACATATCAAACCAGCTAAAGCAAGATAAAGAAGCGGACTAAATAAGCATCTTTGACCCGAGGCCCGTTTACGGGTAGCAAGTAACAAATGCATGACTGGCAGGTCAATATCTTGCGCACTTGTGCGCTGCCTATATCGATTAGGGCTATGCCCGAAAATGAAATACCCCGCGTTCTACGCGGGGATTTTTATTTTTGCGCTCTTCCTGCGTCCTTTTGCGCGATCTTTTTTCCCAAAGGGCGCTTCGCGGCAAATTTTTGTCATGAAACTTCATTACACGGTTGACAAGAAGCCGGAAAAATAATATACTTTGTTTATAAAAGTTTACCAACGAGGAAAATCATGAAGATCGCAATGACGGGCACAAGCGGCAATATGGGAAGAGAAGCCCTCTCACAGGTCATGGAACTTGAAGAGGTCGAATTCGTCCGCGTGCTGTTGACCCATAAAAAGAAAAACGATAAGCTCGCCCAACAATACCGGAAACGGTACGGAGATCGGATCGAGATCCTGCGCGGCACCGTCGCAGATGAGGAACTCTGCAAACGGCTTGTCTCGGGGGTCGATCTCGTCGTCCACATGGCGGCGGTCATTCCGCCCCGTTCGGACGCAAGTTTTTCGGAGAGCTATGAATGCAACCAATGCGGCGCGGTCGCGCTCGTGAACGCCGTTAAGGCGTGTGCTCCCCAGCCCCCCTATGTGCATATCTCCACCGTCGCGCTCTACGGGAACCGCAACGAAAAACATCCTTGGGGAAGAGTGGGCGATCCGCTGCTCGTCAGCCCTTTCGACGCCTATGCGATGCACAAGCTCGCGGGCGAGCGGTATGTGCTCGAAGCGGAGCTCGAACGTTTTGCTGTCCTGCGCCAGACGGCGATGCTTCATCCCAACATGCTCAATGACAACGTGAGCGACGGGCTCATGTTCCATACCGCGCTCAACGCGCCGCTCGAATGGGTGAGTTCGCGGGACAGCGGCTATCTCATCCGCCAGATCGTGAAGCGCGAGAGCGCGGGGGAGATCGACGGCTTCTGGAACAACGTCTATAATATCGGCGCGGGCAGAGCGGGCCGGGATACGGGCTATGACACGTTCAAAGACGGGTTTGCGCTCATCGGCGGCTCCGCGGAGAAGTTTTTCAAGCCCGATTGGCTCGCCAGCCGCAATTTTCACGGGCTCTGGTATCTGGACGGCGAGGAACTTCAAAGTTATTTCCATTACCAGCGCGACGGCGTTTCGGAATATTGGAAGGAGATCGGCAAAAAGCACAAGATCTTTGCCCTGGCGCGGATCGTCCCCGCAAAACTCATCGACCTGTTTTTGTTCCGAAGGCTTCTGAACCATCCCAATTCGCCGCGGCGGTGGATCAAGAACGGCGACGCGGCGCGCGTGCAGGCATATTTCGGCGGCATGGAGGCGGTGCAGCGGCTGCCGAAGAAATGGGAGGAGGTCAAACTTCTTGCAAAGGGGGACTTCGGGGATTACGACGCGCTGCGCGACGGGGAAACGGCCGTTCGGGAGCGGAAATATCTCTCGCACGGATACGACGAGAGCAAGCCCATGCGGGAATGGACGATCGCCGATATGCGGGAGGCCGCGATCTTCCGCGGCGGGAAGTGCCTTTCTCCGACGATGGAAAAGGGCAACGCCTTGAAAAAACTCAGATGGCAGTGCCATGACGGGCATTTGTTTGAATCGAGCCCGCTCACCGTCCTCCGCGCGGGACATTGGTGCCCCATTTGCGGACAGCCCACGCCTTGGGACTTCGACCGGCTCGCCAAGGACAACCCGTTCTATGCGCAGGTCTGGTATGACAGCCATGACAGGGACGAGGAACTGCGCTATGACTTCGACGCGGACGGAAGAGCGGTCATGACGAGGTCGGAGCCGTGAAGATCCTCTTTTACTGTTTCTCCGGGACGGGGAATACAAGGCGGGTCTGCGAAAATCTGGCGGCGGCGCTTCAGGAGGAAGGGCAGGAAACGGCGCTCTTTCCCATCGGGACGGGAGATCTTCCCCCCATGCCCGGCAAGGACGATCTGATCGTGATCGGCTATCCCGTCCATGCTTTCAACGCGCCCGCGCCCGTCCTTCGATTTTTGAAAACGCTCCCCCAAAGAGAGAAAACTCCCTGTTTTCTCGTGCGCACTTCGGGCGAACCGCTCCGATTTAACCACGCCTCCGGCATTCTGCCCAAGCGCATTCTGCGACGCCGCGGATACGAGGTCAAAGGGGAATTTCATTACGTCATGCCTTACAATATAATATTCCGTCATTCGGAGGGCATGGCGGCGCGCATGGACCGGACGATGAAATGCCGGATCGGGGACGACGCGCGCTCGATCGCGTCGGGCAAGGGCGAGCTTTACCATAATGGACCGGTGAGACGGCTCGTCTCGTTCACCCTCCGGATCGAACATCCCGCGATGAAGGGGATCGGACGGCATTTCAAAACATCGGCGGACTGTATCGGCTGCGGCGCGTGCGAAAAGAGCTGCCCGCTCGGGAATATCCGGATGGAAAACGGGAGACCGGTGTTCGGAAAAAATTGCGCGGGCTGCATGAGTTGCAGTTTCCGCTGCCCCAAGGACGCCCTTCGCCTCGGCATTCTGAACGGCTGGCGCGTGAACGGAAATTATTCTTTCGACGCCGTTCCCGCCTCCGATGAAGAGGTCTGCCGCTATTGCCGCAAAAGCTATCTGAAATACTTTCATCGCTATGAAAGCTGAAATTTGCAAGTTTTTATAATAAAATTGAGGGAATATGGAGAAAAATTGAAAAATTCCCGTCAAAAAACCGAAAAAAAGTCTGAAAATTCCGCAAAAATCGCTTGACGAAAAAACTGCGGTGTGCTAATATAAGTGAGCTGTCCCGCGAGAAGGGTCTTTTTGCAGGCAGCGCCCGTGCTTTTGCTACGGGATCCCGCAGATTGACAACTGCATAGCAAGAACGAAGTTTTTACTCTTGTATTGTAAAGGAATACAAGGGGAAAGACCAAGTACGTAAGGCAAAGAAAATTCTAAAAAAGAAAAGGTTAATACAAATTTGCGAATAGGACGATGGAAGTCGGACTTTGAGTAAGTGAAGATTGACGAGTG
>CANRGG010000010.1 GCA_947630115.1 uncultured Clostridia bacterium | reverse complement strand
CTCATTGAAAACATCTTTGTCCCGATCTATGCGAAAAACGGCGTGACGGACAAAAAAATCGTGGAATATATGTCCCGCTACTTTATCAGCGGCGTCACCGCCATTACAATGGAATGGGTGAAACGTGGGTGCGAGGACGATATTCTGTTCATCTGCGAAATTATTTCTATCTGTGTGCGCCCCTCAATGAAAGCACCTGTCAAATAACATGAAAAAACTTCTCGAATTTCTCAAAAAGCCACCGCTGTGGCTTTTGCTCGTCCTCGCCGTTATCGGGATCGGCGCGACGGTGGGCGGAACGCTGTTTATGACACAAGAGAGCCTGTCCGCATACGTTACGGTTGGTTATGCTTTCCTCGGCGTGATGGGCGTAACGGTCGGTTACTGCATTTACGGTTTTATCAAAGTATTCCCCGATTTGAACGAGCGTGTTTTGAAGTGGGCTGAAAACAAGCCGTTTTGGAACAGACTTTTCACCGAATACGGCTTCCGCACGATCTTGTTTTCGATCGGCTCGTTTGCGATTAATCTTGCGTTCGCCGTCTATAACGGCTCGGTCGCCATTGTCATCCGCTCGGTTTGGTTCGGCGCACTCGCCGCCTACTATGTGCTTTTGATCGTGTTGCGCGGAATCATTCTTGTCTATCACGTTTTCCGCAGAAAAGCCGTCAAGGCGGGACAAACGGAAGAAATTACCGAGCGGAAAGATACGCGCATTTACAGCATTTGCGGTGTGGTTTTGCTTCTGCTCCCGATTGCTCTTTCTGCCGCCATTTTACAAATGGTACGGGCAAACGATTCGTTTGTTCATACGGGCATTACCATTTACGCCTATGCGATTTACGCCTTTTATAAAATCATTGTGTCGATCTATAATTTCGTCAAGACGAGGCGAAGTCGTGAGATGACCGTGCGGGCGTCGAAGAATATCAACCTTGCCGACGCTTTTGTTTCCATTCTCGCTTTGCAGACGGCAATGTTTCGGGAGTTCGACACGGCGGGCGATACCGTCAATGTCGCCACCATGAATGCGATTACGGGCGCGATCGTCTGTGCGCTCACCGCCGCGCTTGGTATTTTTATGATCATCATTGCCGCAAAAAAGACAAAACGGAAAAGCTGACTGTTTGGGCAAGAAAGAAATCGTATAAAATCCTTCCGCCCGAGCTCGTGCGACGTTTCAAAAAAAAGCGGCCTGACGATCCGCCAAACCGCTTGATTTTGAATTCCTATGGACTCCCGCCCAAAGCGGGGCTTTTTTCTGTTTGGAAACTTTTTTGCTTTAAGCGTCTTGATGATCGGGCGGCGGCGGAAATTCCACCCAGAAACAGCTTCCCTCCCCGACCTTTGAGGTCACGCCGAAGGGAATGTCCTGCCGTTTTAAGGCACTCTTGACGATCGCAAGTCCCAGCCCGGTGCCGCCCGCAGCGCGCTTATGGGTCTGTTCGGAGCGATAGTAGCGCTCCCAGATCGTGTCGATCTGATCGGGCGGGATCCCCGCGCCGCTGTCGATGACCTCGAACCGCGCGGCCGTCTCCGTCTTTTTCAGGCGGATTAGGACCTTTTTATCGTCGCCCGTGTAGTTGATCGCGTTGCCGATCAGATTATACAGAACCTGCTCGGCGCGCCGCTTGTCGGCGAACGTGTACAGATCGTCGTCGATGTCGGTGACGATCTCATATCCCCGCTGGGTCGCGAAATCCTCAAAGCGCCCCGCGACGCCGTAGAGGTCCTCGGACAGGTTGAAAACGGTCTTTTCGAGCGGGTCGATCCCCGCCTGCAGCTTGGAAAGATCGAGAAGATCCCCCACGAGCGCGGTGAGCCGGTCGGCCTCGTCGATGATGACTTGCGTATGTTTTTCCCGCTTGACGGGGTCGTTCCCCGAGATCTCGTTGATCATCAGCGCGTACGCCTTGATCATGGTGAGCGGCGTCTTGAAATCGTGCGAAACGTTCGCGATGAGCTCCTTCTGCATTTTGTCCGCCTTGGAGATCTCCGCGCTCGCATAGTCCAGAACGTTCGAAAGCCGGTTGAGTTCGGACAGGAAATAGCCCTTATTGAAACGGACCTCGTAGTTCCCCTTGGCAAGTTCCTCCGCGCGCGCCGTGAGATCGGTCACCGGGCGGGACACGACCATGGAGATGAAGCCGCTCACGATGAGCGAGAGCGCGACGGCAAACAGCGCGATGATCAGCGTGAGCCAAAGGGCGTCCTCCGTCATGCTGTTGACATGTTCGAAGGAGGTGACAAGGTACAGATAGTATTCCTGCTCCTCCCAGGTGATCATGGCGGCGCAGCTGGCGGAATCGTCCGTGGAAAACATCAGCTGCGCCCGCTGCGCCGTCTCGGGGTCGAGCTCATCGAATTTCGCCTTGATATATTGGTAGGTATCCTTGAAGTCGTTGCCCTCGGAAGAAGAGTCGAAGGGAAAGACAAAGCTCCCGTCCGTCGCAAAGAGATAGGCGGAGACCGAGTATTCGTTGGCGATCTTCAGCATGGTGGCACTCAGCTCGTCGGGATATTCGAGGTTGAGCATGCTCTTGAGCACCGTCCCCGCCGCGGAGAGGTTGTCCTCCTCCCTTCTCCGGAAATGGGAGTTGATTTCATAGCTGTTGATGATCGTAAAGATCACGATGAGAATAATCGCGAACAGCAAAAAAGAGAGCCAAAGGATCAAGTTCAGCCCTAAAGAACGGACGCGGCGTTTCCCGCCTCCGGAAGATTGATTTTTTCGATGAAAAAAGCCCAAGATAAAGACCTGTCTTGTTTACGTCTCGAACTTATAGCCGAGCCCGCGCAGCGTGACGATGAATTTCCGGTATTCTTTGAGATTTCCGCGCAACATCTTGACATGGGTGTCCACCGTTCTGTCGTCGCCGTAGAAATCGTACCCCCAGACCTGGTTCAACAGCCGCTCGCGCGTGAGGGCGATCCCCTCGTTCTCGACGAAATAGAACAGAAGCTCGTACTCCTTCGGCGTGAGCTCGGCACGCTCGCCGTCCACATAGACGTTGCGTCCCACGATGTCGATCTTCAAGCCCTCGAACTCGTAGAAATCCCGCTTCTGGACCGGGCTCGTCCCCGCGGTCCGCTTCGTGACCGCATGGATCCGCGCCATGACTTCCTTCGGGGAAAAGGGCTTGGTCACATAGTCGTCCGAGCCGATCTCGAAGCCGAACAGCTTGTCGTACTCCTCCGAGCGCGCGGAAAGCATGATGACGGGCGTCTGGGAGAATTTTCTTATCTCTTTGACGGCGGAAAATCCGTCGAGCTTGGGCATCATGACGTCCATGAGGATCACGTCGAAGTTTTGCTCGCGGCACATTTTCACCGCCTCCATCCCATCCTGCGCCTCGAACGCCTCATGACCCTCGAACTCGATATACTCGCGCAGGACCGCGCGGATCATCTCTTCATCGTCAACGATCAGGATCTTCATTTTACACCCTCCTTTTTTGGAGTTTATCACCGTCTTATTACAAATATTTCACAATCACGTGAAAATTACGTGAAATTATTATAGCAAAGTAAGCAAAACAATGCAAGGAAAAATTTGGCAAAAAAGAAACGAACAAACGTTTGACATTTTGCAGGGGATGTGATACAATCAAGGCATGCTGGACGAAAGAAGATTGAAGATCTTGACGGAGGGCGCGCGGTTCGACGTCTCCTGCTCCTCTTCGGGGAGCGGGCGGAAAAATCCGGGCGGCATGGGCAACGGCTATCCCGCGGGATGCTGCCATTCCTTCACACCGGACGGACGGTGTGTTTCCCTTTTGAAGATCCTTTTGAGCAACGACTGCATTTTTTCCTGCAAGTACTGTATGAACCGGAGCGATCTGGACATTCCGCGGGCGAGCGCCTCGCCCGAAGAGATTGCGGAGCTCACCGCCGATTTTTACAAGCGCAACTATATCGAAGGACTGTTTCTGTCCTCCGCGATCGTGAAGAGCCCCAACGAGACCATGGAACGGCTTGTCCGCACGGTAAAACTGCTCCGGATCAAATACCGGTTCCACGGCTACATCCACGTCAAGGAGATCCCCTATGCGGACGAGGGGCTGATCTTCGAGGCAGCAAAGTATGCCGACCGGATGAGTTCGAACATCGAGCTGCCTTCGGAGAAGAGCCTGAAACTGCTTGCGCCGCAAAAGAGTAAACAGAGCCTGCTCCTCCCCATGAAGCAGCTGGAAAACGGACGGCAGCTCGTCAAGGCGGAGCGAAAAAAAGAGCTCTTTTTGCCCGCGGGGCAGACCACGCAGATGATCGTCGGCGCTTCGCCCGAACGGGACGGGCAGATCGTTCGGCTTACGCAGGCGCTGTACCGCGGCATGAACCTCAGGCGGGTGTATTTTTCCTCCTACGTCCCGCTGGTGCAAGACAGTCTCCTTCCCGATCTTCCGGCAGGACAGCTGCGCGAACACCGGCTCTACCAGGCGGATTGGCTGCTGCGCTTTTACGGCTTTTCGGCAGAGGAGATCGTCCCCGAAAACGAGGATCTTGCGCCTGATCTCGATCCCAAATGTGCCTGGGCGCTGCGCAATCTGCAATATTTTCCGGTTGAGGTCAACCGCGCACCGCTCGAACTGCTCCTGCGGGTGCCGGGGATCGGCGGGAAAAGCGCGAAAAAGATCCTCGAAGCCCGCAAATATACGACGCTCCGCCCCGAACATCTCAAAAAAATGCGCGTCGTTTTGAAGCGGGCGCGGCATTTCATCACGGTTGGCGGGGTCTATGCGGGCGCGAAAGACTTCCGGCAGGTGCGCGGGCTGCTCGCGGCGGCGGAGACGGGCGAAAACGCCCGCCAGATGAGCTTTTTCGACGGGGAAAACGGGCAATTTCGGCTGCCGGGAGGCAAGGCGGAGGAAAATTTCCGCCTCTATGGAACCAAGGAGACCGCACTTTCGGCGCTCACGGGGGAATTATGATCTATTTCACGGACGGAACGAAGGAAAATTTTCTGACGGCGTTTCTGCTCGCCTACCGCGACGAGGAGGCCCTGCTCGCCTCCTCTGAAACCCAGCTTGTCCTGGGGCAGGAATGCGTCTTTGTCAAGACCGATCTTCTCCGCGCAAAGAAGGCGGAGGCGCGGCTTGCGGCGCTGGACGGCGGTTGTCTGCGCGAGCTGTCCCTTCTGCTTCGGAGCGGCGACGCGCGGCGGGAGCAGATCGCCTTCGCCTATCTCAAATTTTTGACCGAAATGCGGCGTCCCGTCCGCGGGATGCTAGCGGAGAGCGCCGTCCTCGACGCAATAAAATGCCTCGAGGCGGTGACCCTCGAGATCCACCGCATGCACGGGTTCGTGCGCTTTCTGGAATGCGGCAGCGGCGCGCTCTACGCCCCCATCGCGCCCGTCCATGATATCTGCGATCTTCTCGTCCCCCATTTCCGCGCGCGGTTTCCCGAATTTCCGTTCGTGCTGCACGACGTCCCGCGGAGAAAAGCGGCGGTCTATGACGGAAAAAACGCCTTTACCGCGCCGCTCGAGCGGGCGGAGATCGTCCTTTCCGCGGACGAGAAAGAATGGCAGGCGCTTTGGCGGCGATACTACCGAAGCGTGAACATCCCCTCCCGCGAACGGCTGAAACAAATGCGCGCCGAGCTTCCCCTGCGCTACCGCCCCTTCATGACCGAATTTTTATGACCGGATTTCTATGACGACCCGGCGCCCCCGCTTCAAAGCTGCGCGAGAAGCCGGTTGAACGTTTTCAGATGTTCCTTCTCATCCTCAAGCAGGCGCGCAATGACTTCCGCTGCCTGCGGATTTTTTATGCGGCAAAGGATCCGCTCATATTCCGAGATGGCATTTTCCTCGGCGCAGATGTCCGCGCAGAGCATGGAGCGCGGCTGTTTGGCGTAATTCACGCAGGACGCCGAGTAATATCCGACGGGATAGGGCGGGCAGGCGGTATAGACGGGCGGCGCGCCCAATTTCGTGATGAGTGTGCCCAGGATCTCCAGATGATGCATTTCGCACACCGCAATGCGGAGCAGTTCCTTGGAAAATTCCTCCCGCTTCATCTCGCCGAGCAGAATGGATTGATACACATACTGCAAGACGGCAGTCAGTTCCCCTTCTCTGCCCGCATAGGCGGGAGAGATGAGCCGCAGTGTTTGAAGATCTTCCTTGATCCCGTCGAGCGACGGGTATTTCTTTTCGCTTTCTTCCATGATTACCCCCGTTTCTTTCAGCCTATGCGGGAAGGAACGGGCGGGGTTCCCGGGGAAGAAAAATTTTCGGGCGCCTATGCTTTTTCGTCCAGCAGATCGTCGACGGAGACGCCGAAAAATCTTGAAATTTTCAATAAATGATCGAGATCGGGCTCACGGCTGCCGGTTTCCCAAAAGCTGATCGTCTGATTGCAGACGCCAAAGATCTCTCCGAGCGCGCGCTGCGAGAGCCCCTTTTCCATTCGAAGTTCCTTTAATCTTTTTCCGAAAATATTTCCGACCACAAAAATATTTTATTACATTTTGTAGGAAAACACTTGACTTCCTACATTTTGTAGGATATAATACAGGCAAAGAATAAAGGAGATACACTTATGAAACACACAAAAATGAAACTTTTTACCTGTCTGTTCCTTGGAATTGTCCTGCTCCTACCGATACTATGTTTCACGGGTTGCGATCTTAGCACAACCAACGACGCTACGACCGACACGACCCAAACTACCGACGATAAGACAGATGACAAAAAGCCAAATCAAGAGAACAACGACAAAACAACTCTCAACAAAAAAATTAACGAGTTTTATGACCTTGCAAAACAAATGCAGACGAATATGGATACCGTCGCCGACATAATTTATGAAGCTTGGTATGATCAAATTTACAATGATACATTTACCGACATCAATGCTGCGGTTGCCTTCGCAAAAAGCTTCTGTAAGGAGGAGCTTACCTTCATCGAAGAAAACGACGAAAAGATCAAATCCCTCTATAAAGAGGTGCGCGATTCCGATTTGAAGGACGAAATCAAGGCGGTCATGTCCGCATACAGCGATTACTATGAATTTGTGATCAACGTCAGCGGCTCGTTCAAGACCTATTCCGCAAACAAGGAGACCTATAAAAAGGCGCTTGCGACGGCCCTCAAAGATCTCTCGATGGAACTGTAAGACCGATCAAAAAAAGAGCAGTGCGTTTTACACTGCTCTTTTGTTTTGCAAAAAAATTCTCTTACGCCGTAAAATAATACTTTTCTCGGTCTCAGTTTCCTGCCTTGATGTTTTCGATCGGGGTTTTCTTTGTTTCACGCAGAACGGGTATGACCGCGGAAAGAATGGAAGCGGATAGACTTAAAATCATCAAAATGCAGAAGGCAAGCGGATGATAGGTCAAATAATTCACTTCCTTTTCCAGGCTGATTTGCACGACATGATTCAAAAACGGCACCATAGAGGCGGTGAAAACGCAGGAAAGCGCGCCCGCCAGGAACCCGATCAATAAACTCTCCATGAGGAAGATCTGCATAATGTCGCCGCCGCGGCAGCCTAAAGCCCGCAGGATCCCCGTCATGCCGCGTTTGCGGTCAATCGAGATCGTCGAGAATTGGTACAACATCAAAACCGCATACACCGAGAAAAATACCGACGGCGCGATAAAATAACGGCTCACCACTTCGATCTCTTGATCATATTCCCGCAAGTTGTTGAGGATGTCCGAAAATTCAACATCGGTCCGCGTTTCAACAAAGCGGAAGTATTTCTCCCTGAATGCCGCGTCCTCTCCGTTTCGAAAATATGCATTCAAAAAAGAATCGTCCGTATATTGCAAAAAGGTCTTTTCGTGCATGATAATGGAAGAAAAGTATTTATGCGCAGATACTTCCCCAACGCATTGGTTGATATCAAAAAGATCCACCGTGCCCGTTTTTCCCGCACAGCCATCGTTTGCGTATACGCCCGAAACAGTAAACTCTTCCCCGGGGGCCTCTTCCATCGCGTTCCCTTTGAAATAAAGCGAGACATTTCGCCCGACAAGCGCTTCAAACTCCTTAAGATCCCATGCAAGAAGCAGCGCCTGCGCTTGGCAGGAGGAGATCATGATCTCTCGTTCTGTCTTTGGCGCATTCCCCGCAAGGATCGCTCCCTCTTGGAAGTAATCCTCCGTAAAACAGGAGATCTGGTTGCCTGTCGCATTGAAATGCAGCTCGTCCTTGTGTTGTTCCAAGATCTCTTTATCAAGATTTCCGAATTCGATTTGCATGAAAGAGCTTACCGCGCCGCACCCGACCCCGAGTTCTTCCCCGATCGATTTGATTTGTTCAAAGCGGAAGGTGCCTTCCGCGGGAGAAGCAATCATCTCGTCTTGTGCGTCCGCAAAGGCATTTGCCTGGGCGAGCTCCTTATCATACAGGGCAAAGAGAAGGCTGATCCCCGTAAACGTAAAGGCAATGACCGCAAGGACCACGGTAAAAAACAGCCGCAGAGGGCTCTTCACCGTAAGGGCGAATTTGATCTTGCGTCTGAAGGGCAATTTTCCCTTTTTCATACTGTTTGCTCCGTATCCGATATGATTTTCCCGTCCGAAAGCTCGATGATCCTGTCGCCGTATTCTTTTGCGAATTCCCTGTCATGGGTGACGACAATGACGAGCTTTTCCTTGGAAAGTTCTTTCAGAAGATGGAGGATCTTTTCTCCCGTCTCCTCATCCAGCGCGCCCGTCGGCTCGTCGGCAAAGATGATCTTCGGATCCTTTGCGATCGCCCGCGCAATCGCGACCCGCTGACACTGGCCCCCCGATAGTTCCCGAGGCTTGCGTTTTTCCATGCCCTCCAGCCCGACTTGTTTCAAGATCTCCTCGATATTTTTAAGTTTCTTCCCCGTTACTTCCACCCCCAGTGAGATGTTGTCCTCGATCGAAAGCTCGGGAAGAAGATTATAATCCTGAAAGATAAAGCCGAGATAACTGCTGCGGTAATTGTCATAGTCTCTCGCCGTGAACGTTTCGGACGACACACCGTCTAAAATAATCTCGCCCTCGGTCACATTGTCCAAGCCGCCCATGAGGTTCAGAAGGGTGCTCTTTCCGCTGCCGCTTCTGCCGAGGATAAACACAAGCCCGTTTTCTCCGAACTTCAGATCGATCCCCTTGAGCGCTTCCACAGGCACTCCCTTCTTGGGATAATAGGTCTTTTTGAGATGACAAAGTTCAAACATTGCGCTACTCCTTTGCTTTGATGTTTTCGACAATGGGTTTTCTGAAAAAAAGGATCAGGGGCACGATAGAGGCGAGAAGCGGCACAAGAAAGGAAGATCCGAGAAGGATCAAGACCGTCCATATCGAGAACTCGAAAAGAATCCCGTCACCGCTCGTCACGAAACCGCGGAACCAGCCGTAATAGAGGGCGATTGTGCAAAGAAGTGCGACAACAAACGTCACTGCGGCAAGCGCCAGGGCGGAAATTAAAAACATTTTTACGATTTTTCCCTTTTTATAGCCCAAGGAGCGTAAGATCCCGATTTCCCGCCGCTTGCGATAGATCGAATCGGTAATCAGATATGTATTGAAAATGACGGCCATGACAAGCAGCACCCCGCCCACAGCTCCGAGGATCAGCGCATAATAATCGACAATCCACATCCCGCCCGCTCTCGTTCTCGTATAAAGTCCGAGCGAAAAGGTGTATCCATATGCGCCGATGTAATCTCTGCGCTGAAATAGATCGAATTCGTCCATATCTTCGAGCGAATGGGTTTGAGAAAAGAGTTCGCGCAATTCATCTTCACAGCGCCTTAAAAGTTCTTCGGAAGCCCTGATATAACTCTCCACTTTTTTTCTCGTCAAAAGCTCGTCCTTTACGGGAGCGTAGAGAAAGCTGACGCCCACGGCATTTTCTTCCTCGACCCATTTCTTTTCAAATGCCTCGGAAAAAACGATCTTTGCGTTTCCGACGCTTTGTGTCGGAGCAGTCTGTTCCCAATTTTTATCTCGTAATTTTGCCTTGGTATTGTCAAAGACGCCCACGACGGTAAATTCCTCCGATTGCCCCCGAATAGTTTCCGTGAACGTCTTTCCGATCATATCCGAATATTGATCGATCTGAATTGTCTGTGAATTGGTTCCCGAGCGATTGAGATAGCCGCCCTGCCGAAAGGCTTCAAATACGTCCAGGGAAATCATAAGTTCATCTGCCTCGACGGGACGCCGTCCCGCCACGGGAGAAAATCCCATTTCATCCATGAGCGCTTCCGAACCTGCAACAACGGGGGAATTCGTAAACGGCTGAATATACTCGTTTACAAAACTCGAATCATAGCCGCCGTCGATAAAACTTTGAAGGAAAATAAAGCCGTCGGAAAGGGCGGTGAAATAATCCACCGCCGTTTCCTCTTTGATATATTCCACATATTCGTTTATTGCCTTATACCCCAAATCTTTCAGAAAAACAAGATAAGAATTGCGCTTCAAAAAACGCCGAAAGCTATTGGTGAGATAATCGAATTGGTTATAGGTATATCCCATTGAGCCAAGGGCAAAGAAGGCGAGCGACACCGCGGTCATGACGACCGTGAGGATCTTCGATAGCCAATTCCCTTCCCTGAAAAATCCCATCAAATACCTCCCTGAAAATCTTTTATGCTACGCTTTTCGCGCGCGGTTTAAGTCTTGCTTTCTATGTTGATCGGTTAGGGAATATCAGATCCTTTCCCGCTTTTTTATTATTTTTCTGAGTTTTCCGTTTCTGTATGATCGGCTTTAAGATGATAAATAGCATGACGGCGATAATGACGATTAAAAGGACGGCACACAAGATCACCCTATCGATCCATGGAATGCCGAAAGTGGAAGCATTTACAGCAGTATGGCCCATCTGCAGATCGATCGACACAAGAATGCTGACTGTCATGACAAGCGCCAAAATTACCATTGCCAACGATAAGCCGCACAAGAGCAATCCCTTCAAAAGGCGGTTTCTTCTTTTCCGTTCCGCCGGCGCGGAGGCGATCGCCGTTTCATGCTCCAAGACTTCGGGAGAAGAGAGCTGCCGTAGGAAATAATCGTCGGGCAAATCAAAGGCCTTGCAAATCGCCTGAAAATGCGCTTCATCGGGCAGGAAAATCCCCCGTTCCCAAAGGGAAACCATCTGACGGCTCACGCCGATCTTTTGCGCCAGCTCGTTTTGCGACAGATTGGATTTTTTGCGGAGATGTGCGATCTCTTCTCCCAGTGTCGACGATTTTTTCCTTTCTTTTTCTTCGCCCAAACGGACTTCCTCCCCGGTGTGATCTGCGAGATCCGGCATTTCGAAAAGACTCCTTTATGTCTCGTGATATACTAACATGGTAACATACAAACCGCATTTTGTCAAAGAAATCACAGATTTTTCGACAAAATTTCATTTTGCACCGAAAAAATTTTATTTTGCAAATCTGATTTTTATTTTTCGGGAGCTGAAAACTGCGCCTTTGAAAGATCTGCATGTAAATTTCTGCTTGAATCCTCCAAAATCGCATGGAAAACGCTTGCATTTTCCGCAATTTTAGGGTAAAATAGACCTGTTTCATGCAGAGATGTCCGAGTGGCTTAAGGAGCACGATTGGAAATCGTGTGTAGGTCAAAAGCCTACCCGGGGTTCAAATCCCCGTCTCTGCGCCAAATAAAAGGCGGAGCTGAGCTCCGTCTTTTATGTTGTATCAAAATCGGGAAAAAGCGTGAATTTTTGGGCTTCTTTGCGTTTATAGCCGTCCAAAACGTGCATATATACATTCAATGTCATATCCGCCGAAGCATGACCAACCAGCTGCTGGCAGACCTTAACGCTCATTCCGCACTCCGCGCAGCGCGTGATATAAGTGTGCCGTAAATCGTGTAGATGATGTTTGGGGCAAAAAGCCTTGAACGCCTTGCTCACCGTCTGCGCAACAAACGGAAAAACGCGCGGCTCGCGGCGGTCCACCTGCTTGCGCTGCTCTTTCAATATCACTTTCAAATCGTCCGTGAGAAAGATATATCGGAAGCTCCCTTCCGTCTTTGTGCCGCGAATCAAAATGAGGTTCTCCTTCTCATCGATATCCGACCATAATAGCGTCAGAGCTTCCATGCGGCGCACGCCCGAATGAAGATAAAACAGCATGAGCCATTGATAGCGCGAACCTTGGATCGCATTGAGAAAGTCCTGCTGTTCCGAGATCGTCAACGCCTTTCCGCTTATCTTGCGATATCTTACAGAATCCGTCTGTTCCAAGACATTGCGATCCACGATCCCAAGCTGAAACGCCTTGCGAAATGCCGAATACCATACTTGACGGGCATAAACCCTTGTCCGACCGCGCGGGATCTCAGCAAGCGCACGATCGATATCAAATGCGGAAACAGAAACCATTCTTTTCACTTTCAACCACTCGGGCGTATGTAGGCGGATCATCTGCTCAATGTTGCGTAGGCTGTACGGTTTCAAATACGGAACTTTATAGGTCTCATACCAAACACGCAGCCATTCACCGAAAGTAAATTTTTTCATCCTTTCACACCCTCTCCTTCCTGACGTTTACGTTCTATCATCAATCGCTTCAAATTGCTTTTGGATATGTACGAGCAAGTTTTATCTCCAAGGATCTCTTCCAAGCTCTCTATATGAAAGATCGGCTCTTCAAAGGCTTTGAGCTTCGCAACGATCGAATCATAATTTTGAGTCAGATCTTCTTCCAAGATCTCCAAAGAATCATCTTTGTAGTTATGCAGCACACCATAGCCTTGGATCATCCGACGGCTATGCAGCGCAAAAAACAGCATTGGGAACGTCTCCTCATCCAAAAGACTTCCGTCCTCCTTAAAAGCTCCCTTGCAGGCATACTTGAAAACTTCATGGTATTCTCCTTTCGCTGCCTTATCCAAGGTCACCGAATACCCTTCCTTCAACTGAATGATCTTCTCTTTCGTCACGGGTATGCCGTTCATCAGAAGATACCATATCTTTTGCAGCAGGATCTCAAACTCCGAAAATTTTCTGACGAGCACCCATTCGTCGAAGCTAAATGAATTTATAAACTTGCGCTCAAAATCAATGCCTTTTTTCAGAAGCAGCATGACGTGGAAGTGCGGGTGAAACCTTTTGTCGTAAAGGTTCTGCGTAACTTCCAATGCTCTGAGCCCGCCTGCATATCCGTACGGAAGAAAATCGATCCCGCGGATATGAGCATTGCCAGACAGGAAACGAGTCAAATGCTTGAAATTCTTATACATCTTGTCCAAAGTCGGCAGGAGCTCGTCGCCAAAGACGTTGGGCACAGTGAATACGACATGGCAGATTTCGTATCTCGGTTGAAGCCCGTCCAGAATCGGAGAGAATTTCGCCTGTCTCTTGATCGCAAGCATACTCTGACAGTTACGGCAAAACTTGTCCTTACACAAATTGACTCTTTGGATATCCTTCACCTGTTGGATGCGGAAGTACAGCGTATCCCACCACTGAGAACATACACGGATCGAAGCAGCGCGATTAAAAAAAGCTGTATCTCCTGTCTCTTGAAGAAGTTTATCATACAACGCAGCGACCTCTGAATTATGCGAAGTTTTATCCCGCAACTCGGAGAAATGCTCTTTCTCGATTTGAATCGATTTCACATCCATAAGAAAACCTCACTGTTTTGTGTACGAATGTTTCTATAATATCAAGGTCGCGACCTTGCGGGGCTTGCGCCCCGCCGCGACACCGCACCCGCGGAGATCCCGCACGCGGGACCCCCCTTTCGGGTGCTCGCCGAAGCAATCAGATGATGATCCACTTCACAATGCACCAACCCATATAAACAGCAAAGCCAGCACCGATGAAGAAGCCAATGAGATTAAAATCACCGATCTTTATAGAAAGCAGGTCGGAGAACTCCTCAGAGTGGGCAGCAAGGAACTCACCGAGACCATAGAGCCACTCAACTCCTCGACCGGATATGTCATAGTCGGGAAGCGGATTTTCCGAACCACCTTCGGTAAGATAATCGGCAGGCGTGAGCTTATACATAGGGCAGCCCGAGGCGGAAACAGCGTTGGAAGAGTAATCCAAGTTGGTAGAGCCGTAATAGGCATAAAAACCCGAAGTTTCGCCGAGGACAACGCCCGTATAAGAATAAAGCAAAAGACATGTTACGTCCTGTCCAAGGATCTGCGGTTGAGTTTGAAGGATGGGAGCGTCAGAGCGGACAGCATAACCGCCATGACGAACGAGGTAAGTCACCTCATAGCCATTGATCGTCGTATGAAACTGCCCGAGCCGATAGTTTTTCAGAGTGAGCTCAGAAGGAAAGAGTTCCTCTTCGGTAAAAGGCAGCGAAGAATAGTCAGGCTCATCGGCATAAGCGACGATCTCCATAGGCACATAATCGATCATAATTTAACCCCCTGCGAACATCTTGATGAAGATCAGCGCGATAGAGACAAAAAGAGCGACATTCAAAACCGTACCGATCGAAACGACACCAAAGAGCTTGGTATCCAAAAACGTCTGAACGGGCGCAATGAAGTACGAAAGCGGATTGACGAGCTGTTCAGATTGACCCATGTTATATCCAGCAGCATAGCCTTCATCATACTTTGCTTGAAGCTGCTCATCAGAAGCACCGCCACTACCGCCACCAGTAGAACCAGGAGCGGCATAAGAAGTGTCAAAAAGCGTATTCAGAAAGGTGGAGGCATTAGGAGAAATATAAACGTCAGTAGACGACCAGATCAAAGCAGCACCAGGGTGATCACCACCTTGAATAACGCCTTCATATCCGCCCTCATAGGTAGGCGGCTCGACAGGAATGTCAGAAGTGCCAGCCGCGCCTGTCTGAATAGAATAAGAAGCATTCCAGGTAACAGGAGAAACGGAAGACCCCTCACCGACTGTGCCGCCGAACCAAGAAAGGAACTGACGACCGATAGAATAATTTTTAACGGAAGAAGAAAAATTTTGCGGCTGTTCAAAGCAAGCATAAATAGGAGAAGAAAGAGCAGAATCGGAAAATAGAGAAACATAGCAAACAGCAGCACCCGCATTCGTAACAGAAAAGCCAGAATCGGAAACACAAGAAAAGGTAATCGGAAAAATATCTTTTTTGAGAGAAAGCAGACAGGGAACATAACCGTGCGTAAGGAGCACACCGCTTTCTGCGGCAGAGACAGTCAGACGTTTTTTACTGAACAAGAACGGGAATAGAACAGAAAATAAAAGAACCCCTGCAAGGAGCAACACACCGAGGAATCCTAAAATTCTGCGAAATTTAGACTGCTTCATAATCGACACACCCGTTTTCCAATATTCTCTTAAACCGTCGGCTATCGTACTGATACGGAAGCCGAACAAAAAAACCGTAACGCTTGATCTTGCCGTGGGCGATCTCAAACTGCATACGCTGCTCCGTACCGCGTTTCCCGTGCGAGAACTTCGGCAGCTCGATTTGCTTTTCCGCACTCTCACAGAGGGAGTAAGAATAAGCCCGAAGATAGAAGATCTTGGAACGGAAGATCCTCGTGCAGCCCTTCATCACGACGTAGGTATCCGACTGCAAGCGGATCTTGTCCCAGAGCTGCGTCTGCACCTGCGTATTGCAATGCACGGCGCAGTCCCCCAGCTGACGGGACAGCGCCTGAAACAGCGGAGCGGACTTATACTTTTTGGCGAGCTCGCCGTGGTAGGTAGCGGGGAAATACAACGCAGCATCCGATATGTAATAGTCCACGTTGTCGGGATACGGATAGACGTAGGGCTTGACCTTGCCCGACACCATGTCGTCGTAAGTATTGCCTGCAAGCTCCCAAACCTTGGTATCGAAGTCGAACCGCTGGTAACGCTTGCGCGGATCGGAATACTGCACGTTGGACACATAGTTCCGTTTGCGGGAGTTGACGACGACGCAGAACGCGAAGTCCTTACCTCTGCCCTTCATGCCGCTTACAAGCACGTTTCCGTGATTGAACAGGGAAACGAACCTGCGACGGTTGATTTTCGAGACGATGAAAACGATCAGCAGAATTACGAAAAGAACCAATAAGACCCACTTCATACGACACCTCACAAAAATTTACGCAAGATCCGCCATACGATAAGGAACGGAACGGCGACCAAGAAGGCACAGGCGACGATCGAGATCCCTTCACAAAAGAAAACCCCGTATGTGGCAGCGGACGGATCTCCGCCGAAGATCGAGTTGGATAGAAGCTCATAGAGCGATTGATATACAGACTGTAACATCCTTTACCTCCGAAAAATTTCAGGGGAGCGGAGGCGAAACCTCCACCCCCCTCGGCGGGAACTCATCCAGCAAAGTGCAGGAATCTCTGTACAAGCCCCATGATGAGGAAGAAAACGGAGATTGCAAGCCCAGCGACCGCAAGAGTTCCGAAGAACGTAAGACCGGATTCGGCATTATAGAAAATTGGAATCAACTTCGGAAGAAATTGAGCAATCCATTCGCCGATATCCTCAAAAACACCTGTGACCGAAGAAATAACCGACAAAAAATTACCTCCTAAAATTATTTACTGAAAGCCGCACCGTCCTTCTCGCGCGCATAGTCGGACAGTGTAGCAGTCAATTCCGCCCAATGGGTGAAAAGCTGTTTCGGGTGATTCATCATAAAAGTTTTCAGCTTTGAAAAATCACCCTTATCAATCAGCTCTTTGCAGCGCTGAATGAATGTTTCATACTTCATAGTAGAAGCCCTCCGTTCAAAAATCTTGTTTAAGATCAACGTTACCACGAAGAACACAAAAACAAGAAGCAATGACCAAAGCATACGATAACTCCTTTTTCCTGTTACAGACTCATTTCTTTCAGAGCAGCGACGAGCAGCTCTTTTGCGGTGGAATCCACCGTCTTGATCCTGATCCAAATGCCAGAAGGAAGTTTCAGCAGAAACGCTTGGTACGGAACTGCCCTACCAGATTGCGCGTCCTCAAAGGTACGCTCTTCCATCTTCACGGGAAACAAAACATCTTTCATCTCAAAATACCTCCTTTTCAAATTGACCCATCAGGTCAATAATATTATATGACCTATTGGGTCATTTGTCAAACAAAAAAAGACCTATTGGGTAAAATAATTTTGAGGAAATTATGATTACAATAGAAATTATCCAAAAAAGAATCGCAGAATCAATTAAACAAAGCGGATTAACACAAACCGAAATAGCGAAAAAGCTGTCCATAAAGCCGACTCAAATTTGCAGTTATATTCACGGAAGGAAATTGCCAGCATTAGATACCCTTGCCAACTTATGCAAAGTGTTAGATATCGACGCCAACTACATTCTTGGAATAGATGAAGAAACAAAAAATAAAGCGCAAATCTCAAACAGTTTCAATCAAATTTACAACTCTGGAAATTTGAAATTTTAATTAGGAGAATCTACAATGGGACTATGTGACTGTCTTTTTGAGCAGGATATAAGATCTATTACGCCAGAGCAGATCGCACCGAAGCGGATCGAGCCAAAGCCAGCCGAGCCGAAGCCGATTGAGCAACCGAACGCCACAAAAGTTCGGGAATATAAGGCGAAATCCTCTCTGATGACAAAAATGGAAAAGGAATTCTATGTAGCAATTAAAGCAGCCCTTCCGCCAGAATACATACTGCAACCGCAGGTAAATCTTGCGACAATTATCAGCAAGATCAGCGAGGAGCATTTTCAAAACGAACTTTATCGGAACATTGACTTTTGTATTTTTAACTTGGATTTCAGACCGCTTGTTTTAATCGAAATCAATGACGAAACCCATGCTACGGACAAAAGCCGTCAAGCGAGGGATTATAAAGTGAAAGAAATTTGCAGTGCCGCGAACCTTCCTTTGATCAGATTTTGGACAAACTATGGAATCAATCGCGAGTATATCGCGAAAAGAATACAAGAAGCGCTTAAATCCACGCAACAAAGCCACTAAACGGGAACTTACTATGCGCTGGATCAAAGCCGACCGACCTATCACTCGGACGTTCTGTCAACTTGGGCGCGGGGCGCAAACCAAAAATGGGGTGTTTCACCCCATACCCCAACCTTTGAGTCGCTTGGAAATCGTGTGTAGGTCAAAAGCCTACCCGGGGTTCAAATCCCCGTCTCTGCGCCATGAAATTAAGACAGGTTTTTGCCTGTCTTTATTTCATATTTTGGCGCAAGATGGGGATTTGAGGGTGGAGGCGTGTGCGGGAGCGAACGGTTTGCGGGCGAATAGCATAAGAATAAAATTTCTTGCCGCGAACTGAATTGCCCGGCAACTTATCGATCGTGCGCCGCGCCCAAGCGGCATGACCCAATCCCCCCTCTGCGACAAAATCCAACCCAAAAACCAATATCCGCCATGCGAAAGCGTTCAGTTTTTTCGAATGCCTTGCCTTTCTCTTGTTTTTATGTTATAATCAAGTCAATAAATGGGAATTTGGAGGAAATGTGTCATGAATTTTTGCGAAAATTGCAACCTAGCTTGCCAAGACGAAAGATGTCCGAAATGCGGGCGAAAGAAACTCAGAGCCGTCCACGACGATGATTTTTGTTTCGTCGCGCGTGTGGACAGAGCTCTCGGCGATCACCTGAAATTTTTCCTGGATAACGAAAAAATCGCCTGCGTGCTCATGCCGTATGGCACGGGTGTCCGTGCGAAATTCGCCCTGCCGTCGGAAAGTTATTTGTTGTATGTCCAATATGAAAATTTAGAATCTGTGCGGCAAATATTACAAGAACTGCAAAAATCAAATATATAAAGACGCCTATTGGAGATTTTCCGGCTGCGTCCGTGCCCTATCGAAGGAGATTTTATGAAAAAATTTTTGTTCGCCGCTATTTCCGTCGCCCTCGGCTGCACCCTTTTGCTTTCGTTTGCGGGCTGCTCGAAAGACCTTTCTTCCATCAGGGAGATCGAGCGCTTTTCCGACATGCAAGACTGGGCGGATAAGATCGAAGTGGACTTCGATAATGGAACTCAGGACGGTTATTCCTTTACAATTACCGATGAAGAAGAAATTGCCGAAATAATGCGGATCATTTTCAATACTTCTCTTTCTTACGGCGGGAAAGAGAACGAAATTCCGCCGATGGGAAATACCTTTCTCACCGTTTATCAGGGCGAAAAAACTTATACGCTCGGTCACCGTTTTATTCCCGATGGCGAAACGTATTATGCCTTTCAGACAAATGAGTTGGCCGATCAAATGACCCTTCTTGCCGAAAAATACGGCGCCTTTGAGATTGGACCCCAAAAGAAGCCGTAAAAATTCGGGAATTTCCGGTTCAATCCGATGAAATCACGTTGGAATACGCCGTTTTGGCGCTGATCCCGTCAAGATTTCCGATTTTGCCCGCCAGGGTGGAAATGACGTCCTGCGGCGCGTCGATCGCAATGCTGATGACGCTGATCTTTTTCTCCCTGTACGGGATCCCCATCCTTCCGATGATGTATGCGCCGTACTCGTGCAGGATCTTGTTGAGCGGCTCGACCGAATTGGCGTTTTCGACGATGATCCCGATGAGCGCCACCCTTCTTTCCATGAATTTTTCCTCCGTAAAATAAGTTTCTTTATCTCTCCCCGAAAACGCTTTTCAGGGCTTCCCGCCAGACCTTTTCCGAAAACCGCGGATTTGCGGGCGAAGTGGACGGCAATTTCTCCGCGATCGGCATGAGATCGGGGAAATTTTTTTGCAACGTTTCGAACGCCTTCGTTCCGTTGCAGAAGATCCGCTCGATCCGGCTGCTGCGAACGAGCGAGGCAACGTCCGCGACGGTCTCCTCCTTGATGGAAGCGTCCATCGACCCTTCGATCTCGCATGCCGTCACGACGTCCCAGAGCGCGATCCGGCGGCGGAACAGGAAACGGCGTTTTTCCTCGATCGAACGCGGCGTCTCTTCGCCGAAAAATCCGCAGACCGCGCGCCAAAACCGGTTCTGCGGATTTCCGTAATAAAAGCCCTCGGCGCGGCTCTTGACCGAGGGAAAACTGCCCAGGATCAAGAGCCGGCTCTCTTCGTCATAGACGGGCGCAAACCCTTCCGCCTTCATCGGTTCCCCTCAGAGCGAGATCGCCTTTTTGAGATTGCCGACCGAAGCGACGGCGACCTTTTCGAAATCGAAATTCTTTTCGATCGCGTCCGCGATGTCCTCTCTTTTGAGCGCGGAGATCTCGTTCATCCGCTTTTCGAAGTCAAAGACCTCATTTTTATAGAGCATTTGCTTGCCGTAAAGCAGCATTTGCGAGGAAGTGTTCTCCTGCGCAAAGACGCTGCCCGCCTTCATCTGTTCCCTGCCGCGCAAAAATTCTTCTTCGGTCACGTTTTTCTGTTTGAAATCCCTCAAAACGGCCGCGACCGCCTCCGCCGCCTGTTCCGCTTTCTGCGGATTGACCGCCGCATAGACGGTAAAAAGCCCCGTCTCGTTGTAATGGGAGGTGTAGGAATAGACCGAATAGGCGAGCCCGAGCTCTTCGCGCACCCGCTTGAAGAGGCGGGAACTCATGCCGCCGCCCAAGATGGTATTCATGACCTGCGTCGCGTAATAGGAGGGATCGTCCCGTCTGACGGCGGGAAAGGCAAAGGCGAAATGCGCCTGTTCGATCTGTTTCTGACGGAACAGGTTGTCCGCTCTCCATTCGACGCGCGGGCTGCGGCGCTCGAAATTGCCTTCTTCCATCCCCGAGAAATATTTTTCGGCGAGCTCCTCGGCAAGCGTGACGTCGATATTGCCCGCGAAGGCGACGACGACGTTTTCGGGGCAGTAGCGGCGTTTTTTATAGGCGAAAAGCTGCTCCCGCGTGAAGCCCTCCACGTTGGAGGCGGGGCCTAAAATGTTCCGCCCGTAGCCGTCCGTCCCGAACGCCGCGCGCGCCAGAAGGTCAAGGCAGAGATCTTCGGGCGAGTCCTCGTCCATGTTGATCTCCTCGATGACCACCCCCTTCTCCCGTCCGATCTCCTCCTCGGGGAAGCGGGAGCGCAAGAACAGCTCCGCAAGCAGTTCGAACGCCTCTTTGGCATGATCGCTCGTCGATTTCGCATAGTAGCAGGTCATGTCCTTGCCCGTAAAGGCGTTCACCTGCGCGCCGAGCGCGTCGAACGCGTCCGAGAGCCCGAACGCCGTATGCTTGTCCGTTCCCTTGAACTGCATGTGCTCGACAAAATGCGAGATCCCGTCCTCGGCGTCCGTCTCGAACGCCGCACCCGTCCCGACGAGCACCCCCATCGTCACGGAGAGGAGCCCCTCCATCTGTTTGACGATGACGCGCACGCCGTTTTGTAACGTCCTTGTTTTGATCATATTTTTCTCCTTTTGCAATTTTTATCCGAGATTTTCGCTGACCGTGATGGGATAGAGTCCCTGATCGAGATAGTATTTCAAAATCCGCGGGAGCGCCTTTAAGGTATGCTCCATCGGATGCATGAGAATGAAATCTCCCCCCTTCACCCCTTCCGTCGCGCGGCGGAAGCAGAGATCCGCGTCCTTGTCCCGCCAGTCGATCGTGTCCTTGCTCCACATGATCGTCTTTAAGCCGAGACTCTCCGCCGCGGCGAGCGTATCGTCGTTATAGGCCCCGGAGGGCGGCGCAAAGAGTTTGATCTCCTTGCCCGAGGCGAGGGCGAGATAGTCCGCGCTCGTCTTGATCTCCTCCCGGTTGCCCTGCAAACTCAGTTTGTCGTGTTCTCGGTGAAAATAACCGTGCGAGGCGATCTCATGTCCCCGTTCCGCGATCTTTTTGACGAGCGGCACATTGTCGTCCGCCCAGGACCCCCCCAGAAAGAAGGTCGCTTTGGCGCCGTACTTGTCCAGAACGTCCAAAAATCCGTCGATGAGCTCCGACCCCCAATAGACGTTGATCATGACCGAGACCCCGTCCGAGGCGTTGCCATGATAGCAGACCCGTTCATCCACTTCCGAGGCCGCCGAAACGGAGGGCAGGAAACAGACGAAGCCGATGACAAGGACGATCGCAATGAGAAAGGAATTGGTGAGCGCGGCGACCGCGCGCGGAGAGAGCTTTTTTTTCATACGATATTGTATTCTCTCTTCCGCCCGAACATGCTACCCGAATCCGCGGAGGCTCCGCCTTACATCATTTGAGGGTGACGACGGTCACGCCCGACTCCCCTTCCCCGTATTTGCCGAGACGGAAGCTCTCGACACGGCTGTGTTTTTTCAGATATTCATGGATCGCCTTCCGGAGCGTCCCCGTCCCCATGCCGTGGACGATACGCACTTCGCTCAGATTTTGCAGCAGCGCGCCGTCGAGAAAGGCGTCCACTTCGAGGAGCGCCTCGCTTGCGGACAGTCCGATGACGTTGCACTCGCGCGCAAGGCGGGTCCGCTCTTTGAGATCGCGCACGATCTGCACCTGCGACCGTTCCTCTTCCGGCGGGGCGGCGGGCAGATAGAGATCGGAGAGCTTGCTTTGTACGCGGAGAGCGCCGCACTGCACTTCGGCGGTCTGTTTTTCCCGCTTGACGGAGAGCACGGTCCCCTCCCGGTCCAGACTTGCGAGGAACACCCGATCCCCCTCTTTGACCGCGGCGGGATCCACGGGCAAGGAGGGCTTTTTTTGGGGCTCTTCCTCGGGCGGGAGCGCCGAGAGCTTGTTTTTGAGCGTCCGCGCCGCGATGAGGTCGGACTCCGTCAGATCCGCCTTTTCGAAGATCTCCTCGATCTTTCCGAGCAGTTCCTCCGCCTCCTCCGTTCGCCTTGCGACGATCCGCTTTGCCTCCGCCTTGGACGACCGCATGAATTTTTCCCGTTCCCGTTCGAACTGCGCCCGCTCCTTTTCAAGGAGCGTCAGTTTTTCTTGCCACTCCGCCCGAAGTTTTTCGGTTTCGGACAGAAGTTCCTCCGATTTCACCCGGCTCTCTTCGGCGGCGCGGACGGTATGCTCGAACGCCTTTGCCCCGTCCGAAAGATGTTCGCGCGCCTCGGCGAGGATCCGTTCGTCCAAGCCCAGCCGCGAGCAGATCAAAAGGGCGTTGGAGGCGCCCGGGAACCCGATCTTCAACCGGTACAGCGGGCGGAGGCTCTCCGCGTCGAACTCCATGCAGCCGTTTTGGACGCCCTCCGTCTCGAAGGCGAACTCTTTGAGCGCCGAATAGTGGGTGGTGACGATCCCCTTGCACCCCTTCCGCAGCAGTTCGGAAAGGATCGCCCGCGCGAGCGCCTGTCCCTCCTCGGGATCGGTGCCGCCGCCCGGCTCGTCGATGAGGACGAAGCTGTTTTTCCCCGCCTCTTCCGTGATCTCTTTGAGGTTGAGCATGTGCGAGGAAAAGGTGGAAAGATTTTCTTCGATGGATTGGCTGTCGCCGATGTCGCAAAAAATGCCGTCGAACACCGAAAGGACGGTGCCCTCCGCCGCCGGGACGAACAGCCCGCATGCCGCCATGAGAAGAAACAGCCCGCACATTTTCAGCGTGACGGTCTTGCCGCCCGTGTTCGCGCCGCTGATGAGGAGGAAGGAATCGTCCTTCCCGACGGAGACGTTGACGGGCACCGCCCGCTTCGGATCGAGCAGCGGGTGCCGTCCCTTGCGGATGTCCACGATCCCCTTTGCGCTCAGTTCGGGACAGACGGCCTTGATCGAATAGGCGTATTCAGCGCGCGCATAGTAGGAGTCGATCTCGGCAAGGATCTCCCCGCCCCGCAAAATGTCCTCCCGCATGGCGCCGACCCGCCGCGAAAGTTCTTTCAAAATGCGCTCGATCTCCTCTTTTTCGTCGAGTTCCAGCGAGCGCAGCTCGTTGTTCATTTCGAGGACTTCCTCGGGCTCGATGAACACGGTCTGCCCCGTGTTGGAGCGGTCGTGGATAAAGCCCCGGACGTTCCGCTTGTATTCCGCTTTGACGGGGATGACGTAACGGTCCCCCCGCATGGTGACGATGGGCTCCTGCAAAAACCGGCTCTCCTCCCCCGTCAGGTATTCCGAGAGCCTCTCCCGGATCCGCTCGTTGGTGAGACGGATCTCCCTCCTGAGGGCGAAGAGCCGCTCGCTCGCGCTGTCCGAAAGCTCGTTTTCCCCGACGATCTTGGAAAAAATATCCTCTTCGAGCCTTTTGTCAAAGACGAGCCGATCGGAAAGCGCGAACAGGTTGGGCGCCTCCGCCTCGGAGAATTTATGGATCGAAGCGTGGCAGATCCTTGCCGAACGCAGAAAATTCGCGCAGGCGGTCAGCTCCGCGCAAGGGAGGGTCGCCCCCTTTTCGGCGCGCTCGGGAATGTCCCCGAGCGGCGGAAAGAATTCGATCTTCCCCGCCCCGAGGGAAAAGAGCAGTTTTTGCGCTTCCCCCGTGCAGGCGAGCATGCGCTTCACCTCGTCGGGATCGGTCGAAGGGAGAAGGGCGAGCACCCGCGCCTTGCCTTCTTCCAACACGGCGTATCCCGCCGCAAGCTGCAAGATCTTTTTCAGCTCCAGATTTTCGGCGTGTCTGTTCAAATCATACTCCTTTCCGCGTGTCCCTTGGTGGGCGCGGCGCAGATCCGGACGCTCTGATCGACGAGCGTCCCCGCAAGTTCCCCGCCGCCCAAAAGGGGCGCGCAGTTATAGACTTCGAAGCGGCAAAATTCCGACGCGGCGCGATAACGCCTGAGCGGGAAGCGCCGCCCTTCCTCGTCCGTCAGGCGGTAAAGCTCCTGTCTGTCGCAGTCCTTGCAAATGCATTCGAAGGGGCAATAGCAAAGATCCATGACCTTGATCGCCCCCCGTTTTAGGGCGAAAGCTCCCTCGGTGGCGAGCGCGTCCTGTTCTCTTGCGGAGAGCTCCTTGGAAAGCGCAAAACAGCGCGCTCCCGCCCGTTTCACTCCCTCGACGGCGAAGCGGTTCGTCAGATTGAACCCCGTGCCCGCGAAAAAGCCGCAGCCGTGCTCTTTGGCAAACAAGAGCCCGTAAAAGCCGTCGCAGTAGACGCCGTCGAACCATTTCAGCGCCTGTTCGGCGAGCGAGAGATCCGCGCCCGTGAAAAAGGGCGGCAGATAGAGATATTTCTTCCCCTTGCCCGTCGCGATCTTCCCGGGGTCGATCGCTCGATAGTCGCGCGGCTTATAGATGAGAAAATCCGCCTCGAGCCCCTCAAAATCCTCCGCGATGATCGCCGTTTTCGACGAGAAATCCCCCTTTATTTCCGGGAAATATGCCGGCATTTCGCCCACCGGGAGCGGCTCGCGCGAAGGAAGCAGGCTCTTTGCGAGCGCTTCGTAAAAATTCCGTCTCATTTCGTTGAGCTTTGCCTTGGGCGCAAAGACGTTCCCGATCTCCACTCGCAAAAATTCGGGCGAAAACGGCAGAAGGTCGGTCTTGCGGAAGCAGGCCTCGACCTCCTCCCTCGAAAGCGGCGCACTCTTCGCCTCGGGGAACCCTTCGCCGCGCCAGACGAACTCCCCGCAAGATATGCGCGCAGCCTCGCCCGGAACAAGCTCGATCTCAAGCCCGATCTTCCTCTTCTGCGCCGAAAAGACCCGTTCGGGCAGCGCCGAGTCGGTCGTGAGCCGCACTTCGTCGCCCGGTCTCAGCCTTTGGTTGGAGACGAGCCGAAATCCGCCCGCCACCTCTTTTTCGTCCAAGACCGCGCCGCCGACTTCGAAGCCCTGCCGCAGGATCTTGAATCCGTCCCCTTTTTGGGGCTTGAAGTTGCTCTTGCAGACGAGATCGTCCCGGAGCGTCCCGACTTTCTCGCCGATGTGCCCCTGGACTTTGCGCGAGAGAAAGGCATGCTGCCCGAAGGCGAGCCCTTCGGTGTAATCGCCGCGGTTGAAGGCGCGTTTGAGGTCGGAAAGCTCCTCTTTCCCCTCGCCGCCCGCCAGCAACGCCCGGTAATATCGCACCGCCGCCGCCACATATTCGCTCCGGCGGAGCCGTCCCTCGATCTTGAAGGAGATCACTCCCGCCGCGGCAAGCTCTTGGATCCTCTCCCCAACGCAGAGATCGCACGGCGAGAGGGCATATCGAGGCTCCTCGAAGCCCGCCCGATCGATGGAATATTTTTTGCGGCAGGGCTGTTTGCATCTGCCGCGGTTGCCGCTGTTGTTCCCCGCGAACGAGGACAGATAGCACTGTCCCGAAAAGGAAGTGCAAAGCGCCCCCTGCACGAACACCTCGGTCTCGATGAGCCCCGCGATCTTGCGGATCTCCCCGATCGGGGTCTCGCGGGCGAGGACGACCCGGGAAAAGCCGCACTCTTTCGCAAGGCGCGCCCCCCATTCGTTGCAGCAGCCCGCCTGCGTGGAAAGATGAAGGCAGATCTTGGGATATTTTTGTTTGAGCGCCTCCCCCAGAAAAAGATCCTGCATGAGGATGGCGTCCGCGCCGCAGTTCCAAGCCGTCCTCGCCGCCTCGAAGAAATCGGCGCATTCCCCGTCTTTGACGAGGGTGTTGAGGCAGACATAGACCTTCGCGCCGAGCAGATGGGCATAGTCCGCCGTGCGGGAAAGGGCGGAAAAATCAAAATTTTCGGCGGCGCTCCTTGCGGAAAAGCGGGAGAGCCCCAGATAGACCGCGTCCGCCCCGCACCCGATTGCGAGCCGCGCCGTCTCTTCGCCGCCCGCGGGGGCAAGGATCTCGATCTTGTTCACGGCGCTTCCCCCATGGCGTCGGAGAGCGCCTCAAAGACGCCGTCCTCCTCGACGGAAGAGACCACTTTTGCGATCGCTTTTAAGGGCGCCACGGCGTTTGCGACCGCATATTTCCCGCCCGCCGCCTCGATCATGGGAATGTCGTTGTACTGATCGCCGATCGCCGCCGTCTTTTCCTTCGGGATCTTGAAATAGCGGGACAGAAACCGGACGGCGGAGGCCTTGTCGGTGCCAAACGGCATTGCCTCCACCAGCCATTCCGCCGAGGAAGTGATGAAAAATCTGTCCCCGAATTGTTCTTTGAGATGTTCAACGAGCGCGTCCTGTCTTTCGGGCTCGATCATGCACAAAATCTTGGAGACGACCCCGCTGTTTGCCGCAAGAAATCCAGAGAGCGGAACGCTCGGGACGATCCCCTTCACCCCACAGGTCCTCTCATAGGAGCGGAGCAGCTCGTCGTCGCGGTTGCAGTAAAGCCTGTCGTTCAGATAGAGATGAATGTGCTGCCCCTCCGCTTCGAGCAGGCGGACGATCTCGAGGGCGTCGCGGCGCGAAAAGCCCTCGTTCTTCAAAAGCGCGCCCGTTTTGATGTCGGCGATCGTCCCGCCCTGATAGGCGGCGACGAGCCCGTCGGAAAGCCCCAGCTCTTTGAGCCGCGGCAGGATCGAAGAGAGCATTCGCCCGGTGACGACGGCAAACACCCCTCCTTTTTTGCGATACTCTGTGATCGCCCGAACATTTTTTGGCGAGACCGTCCCGTCCGCGCGCACGAGCGTGCCGTCGAAATCGGTCAAAAATAAGGAATATTTCATAGTTTTTCGAAATAAGCGCGGATCCGCGCGGCAAGTTCGCCGCCGATCCCCTCGGTCTCCGTCAGTTCCTTTTCCGAGGCGCGCATGATCCGGTCGATCGTACCGAATTTGTCCATAAGCGCCCTCTTTTTCTGTTTGCCGATCCCCTCGATCTCATCGAGCAGGGAGGCAAGGTTGCGCTTTGTATGCAGGTTGCGGAAATAGGTGATCGCAAAGCGGTGCGCCTCGTCGCGGATCCGCTGTAGGGTCTGCAAGGCATAATCCCGCCGCGAGAGCCGCACAGGGCCCTCCTCGAAGAGGGTGTAGATCTCCTCCTCCTTCTTGGCGAGGGAGACAAGGTCGATCCCTTCGACCCCGAGCTCGTCGAAGATCTCCTTCACGGCCGAGAGCTGTCCCTTGCCGCCGTCGATGACGATGAGCTGCGGCTTGGGAAAGCGCGACTCCTCCTCCGTCCCCAGCTTTTTGAGACGGCGCAAAAGCACCTCTTTGAGAGAGGCGAAGTCGTCCGCCCCCTCCACCGTCTCGATCCGGAACCGGCGATAGGCGTTTTTGTCCGCCTCTCCGTCGGTGAACACCACCATGCTGCCCACCTTGTCGACGCCCGAAATGTTCGAGATATCATAGCATTCCATGCGCTTGGGATACTGCCGCAAATGCAACACCTCTTTGAGCCGCTCGCAGGCGCCTCTCGTCATGTCGTTCTTATGTGCGATCGCCGAAACCGACTTTTCCAGGTATTCCTCGGCGTTCCCCGCCGCCATGCTGCAAAGTTCCCGTCGCACCCCCTGTTTGGGATGGACGATCTCCACTTTCCTGCCCGTCTTTTCCAGCGCATAGTCGCAGAAAAGTTTCTCATCGAACTCCTCGTCCGTGATGATCTCATGCGGAAATTCATGTCCCGAATAATATTGGATGAGAAAGGAGAGAAAGCTCTCGGCGCGGTCGCCCGCCCCCTCTTCGAGCGGGAAATTCCTGCCGCCCTGCATGATCCCCTTGCGGGTGACAAGCACGCTGATGACGGCGTACAGCCCGTTCGAGGAGAGCGCCCAGATGTCCGCATCCACCTCCCGCGGCATCGCCGTGATCCGCTTTAATTGTAGTTTTTTGAGCATTCCGATTCTTTCGCGGTATTCCATCGCGAGTTCGAACTCTTCGCGCTCCGAAAAATAGAGCATTTTCTCTTTCAGGATCGCCTCTGCTTCCTCATAATTTCCCGAGAGAAAGGAGACCGCCTTTTCGACGCAGGCGGCGTATTCCTCCTCCGAACAGAGTCCCGCGCAGGGGGCGAGGCAGCGCCCGAGATGGTAATTGAGACAGGGTTTTTTGGGATTTCCGCCGACCGAAACGTTGCAAAGGCGGACGTGATAGACCTTGGCGGCGACGTCGAGGATGTCCTTGCAGGAGATCCCGCCCATGAAGGGACCGAAGTATCTGCCGTCCTTTTTCACCTTCCGCGTGATGGAGAGGCGGGGAAATTTCTCCCGCGTGTGAACTTTGATATAGGGATAGGTCTTGTCGTCCTTTAAGAGGATGTTGTATTTTGGCTTGTATTTTTTGATGAGATTGTTTTCGAGGGCGAGGGCGTCCACCTCGGTCGGGGCGACCAGATAGGAAAAATCGGCGATATTGTCGATCATGGCCCTGACTTTTGGGGGTTTGGGCGAGGAATGGAAGTACTGCCGCACGCGGTTTTTGAGCACGCGCGCCTTGCCGACATAGATGACCTCCCCCTCGGCGTTCTGCATGAGATAGACGCCGGGGCAGTCGGGCAGCAGCTTGAGTTTTTCCTTGATGACGCTCTCGCTCATACCCCTATTATACACGATATTTTTTTGTTTTTCAAGAAAAATCGGTCGGCGAATAAAAATTTTTGCGCCCGCCGGCGTCTGCCGGCGGGCGCAAAGAAACGCAGATTCAATATCCCAAAAATTCGACCCCTTTGAGGAGCACGTCGTTGACGACGTCGCCCTTTGTCGAATAAAAGATGATCTTGCCGTGCCGCTGCATTTCCACGATCCCGGCGTCTTTGAGAAAGCGGAGCTGGTGCGAGACGGTCGTCTGGTTCATGTTGAGCACGAGCGAGATATCGGTCACACACATCTCGGAAATGGCGAGCGCGGACAAGATCCGCAGCCGCGTCGCGTCCGAAAAGACCGAAAAAAACCGCACGAGCGAAGAAAGCACCTCCCCGTTCGGGACGTAACCCTCGATCAGGCTCTGCGTGCGCCGGTCGAGCAGTAAGGTTTCCGCCATAAAATCCCCCTTAACGTTTTTGCAACAGTATACCCGAGCGGGGCGCTTGCTTTTTGCCTTCTTTTGGCGAAAAAATATAAATTCTGTCAGGAAACTCTATTAGGAAACCCGGCCGCCGCCGCGCCTTGCAAGCAAGGCGCGGCGGCGGTGTTCAAATGGTTTGGCGGCCCCGGGCATGCGGCTTGTCTGTTCAGCCAAACGGCTCCCCGGGAACTTCCGATCATCTCCGGAGGCCCCGACCGTGCGGCTTGCCTGTTCAGCCAAACGGCTCCGGCGGCTCTTGCGCGTTATTCCATGCCGACGACGGTATAGCCTGCGTCGGTCACGGCTTTTTTGAGCGCTTCCCCGTCCGTCTCCGCCCGAAGCGTGACGAGCGCCGTGCCCGGCTTCTTGTGTTTCCCGAGCGAAACCTCCGCCCGCTCCACGCCCTCGACCTTCTCGAGCGCTTCCGTGACGTGCTTGACGCAATGCTCGCACATCATCCCTTCGATCTTCAACGTTTTTTGCATGTTATCATCTCCTTTTCGGCGTTTTTCGCCGTTATTTTTTCCAAATCTTGTCAGCCGCAAGGCGTTCGTGACGACAAAGAGGGAGGACACGCTCATCGCCGCCGCCGCAAACATGGGATTGAGGCTCACGCCCGCGAAGGCGAACGCCCCCGCCGCGAACGGGATCCCGATACAGTTGTAAAAGAACGCCCAGAACAGGTTTTGCTTGATGATCCGCATGGTCCGTCTCGACAGGGCGAACGCGCGGGGCAGGGCGCGCAGGTCCCCGCTCACGAGCACGGCATCCGCGCTTTCGATCGCCACATCGGTTCCGTTTCCCATCGCGATCCCGACGTCCGCCTCCTTCAAAGCAGGTGCGTCATTGATCCCGTCGCCGACCATCGCAACATACCCATTCGCCCGCTTCGCCGCGCGCTGTTCCCCTTTCGCCTTCTCGTTCTCCTCGCGCGCCTCCTTGACGAAGCGCAGCTTCTCCTCGGGCAAAAGTTCGGCAAGCACGCTGCTCTCATAGGGCAAAAAGCCCGCCTCTTTCGCGATGTGGCTCGCGACCGCCGCATTGTCGCCCGTGAGCATGACGGGGAGACACCCCATTCCGACGAGCTGCGCAACCGCCTCTTTGCTCCCCTCTTTGAGGGTGTCCGACAGCGCGAAGAGGGCGATCACCTTCTCCTCGTCCGCCAAAAAGAGCACCGTCTTGCCCTCTTTTGAGAGCCTTTCGAAACTTTCGAGTTTTTCTTCGAACTTGACCCCGCGGGTCTGCATCATGCGCTCGTTGCCGAGAAAATAGGTCTTGCCCCCGACCGTGCCGACCGCGCCCTGGCCCGTGACATAGCGGACGTTTTCCGCCTCAAAGCCCTCCCCGCAGAAATCCACAACGCACTGCGCGAGCGGGTGATTGAGCGTTTTTTCGAGGGCGTAGGCGATCCGTTTTCCCTGCTCGTCCCCCTCAAAATACACGACTTTTGGCTTTCCTTCGGTGATCGTCGCCGTCTTATCGAGCATGACCTCGTGCACCGTCGCCATTTTTTGCAGGGCTTCCGCGTTTTTATACAGGATGCCGAGCGCCGCGCCCCGCCCCGTCGCCGCCATGATCGCAACGGGCGTCGCGAGCCCGAGCGCGCAGGGACAGGAGATGACGACGACGCTCACGCCGTAGTTGATCGCGCGGCTCAGATCGCCCGTCGAGAAAAACCAAGCGCAAAAGGTGATGAGCGCCAGCGAAATGACCGCGGGAACAAACCATGCGGCGACTTTATCGGCAAGTTTCTGAATGGGCGCCTTGCTCGCGCCCGCCTCGCGGACCATGCGGATGATCCCCGCGAGCATGGTATCCTCGCCGACCTTCTCCGCCCGCACCTTCAAAAATCCGCCCGTGATGAGCGACGCGCTCATCGCATGGCTGCCCTCCGAAAGTTCCACGGGCAGGCTTTCGCCCGTGATCGCCGCCTGATCGGCAAACGCGTGCCCCGCCGCGACCGTCCCGTCCACGGCGAGCGATTCCCCCTGCCGCACAAGCACCAGATCGCCCTCTTTCACCTCCGAAAGCGGCAGCTTGACCTCCTCGCCGTCTCGCTCGACAGTCACGACGTCTGGGGCGAGAGACATGAGCTTTTCGATCTCCTTCCCCGTCTTTTTCTTGGACCGGTCCTCGAGCCATTTGCCGAGGCAGACGAGGGTGACGATCATCGCGGCGGATTCGAAGAAGAGTTCGTGCGCCGAAGGATCCTTGATCGCGATCGCAATGCTGTAAAAATAGGAGACAAGCGAGCCCACCGTGATGAGCGTGTCCATATTGGGCACGAGCCGGAACGCCGCGCGGAACCCGCTCGTAAAAAATTTATAGTTGACAAGCAGGATCGCCGTCGTGAGCCCGAGCTGAAACCCGTGATTGAGCCATCCGTGCGGCGCAGGAAGCCCGATCATGTGCCCCATCGAGAGATACATGAGCGGAAGAAGCAGCACGAGGGAGACCCAAAACCGCACAAAGAGCGGCGAGACCCTCTTTTTGTCTTTCTTGGGCGCCTTGCCGTACTCATACGCGCCGTAACCGAGCGCAAAGACCGCGCCCTTGATCTTTTCGTCCGGGCATTCCCCCTCGTCGAACTCGACGTCCATGCTCTCGCCCATCAGCGAAACGGAACAGGAAACGACCCCTTTCAGTTTTTTGACCGTCCGCTCGATCCCCGACGCGCAGGCCGCGCAGGTCATGCCTGTCACTGAATATCTCTTTTTCATCATTGAAACCTCTTGAAGAGATCCACGATCTCATCCACAACATCCAGGTTGCCCGTTTGGATATTTTCGATGAGACAGGTGTGCATATGATTTTCCAAAATGACCGCGGAAAGGCTTTTCACCGACTTGTCAATCGCCGCCAGCTGGATGAGGATATCATCGCAGTACCGATCCTCGTCGATCATCCGCTTCACCCCGTTCAGCTGCCCCGCGATCCGGTTGATCCGCGCGTTCAGCGCCTTCTTCTGTTCCTTCGTCCTCACCTTCGTCTTTTTACAGCACTGTTCCATGATCTTCTCCAAAATACCCCCTATGGGTATATTATATTGTATCCGTTTCTTGCGGATTTGTCAAGCGGCGAAAAAACATTTCTTAAAAATTGAGAAAAATTTTTCTCAAAAAGGAAGCCGCCCGCGGGGTTTCTCCCCGCGGGCGGCGGCAAAAAATTTCCGATCAAGCGAAAACATTTTCCGATCAGCGAAAAAAGCGGACTCAACCGTCAAGTCCGCTTCTTCAAACTTTCAACGTTTTTTTCCTCGCGGGATCCCGCAAGGCTTGGGCGCGCTCAGTTCTTCGCCGCTTCTTTCTGGGCGACAACTTCCTTGCCGTCGTAGAAGCCGCAATTTCCGCAAACTCTGTGCGGCATTTTCAGCTCGTGGCAATGCGGGCATTCGACGAGCGTGGGCTCGTTTGCCTTGTAGTTCGCGAAGCGCTTGTTCGTCCTGCTCTTCGATTGTTTTGTCTTGGGAACTGCCATTTATCTCACCTCTTTTCTTAATCTTCTTTGTAACCGGGCGCGGTACAGTTTTCGCCGCACAGCAGCGACGCCGGCAGGGAAAACGCCAATGCGTCGCGCAAAAACTCGCGCAAGTCGATCATTCCACCGCTGTAAGGATAGTCGCCGTCCTCCCCCTTGCCGCCGCTCGGGACAAAATATCCCTCCGCCTCGCCCTCATACTCCCGTTCGGTCTCTTTGAGACACCTCGAACAGAGCCCCTTGAGGGTAAAGACGAGCTTTCCTTTGATCTCCACCGAATTGTCCTCGAGGATCGCAAAAGAGAGCAACGCCCGGACGGGAGATACGATCTCCGCAAACGGGATCTCCAAAAGATCCTGTTCCGCTTCGAAGTCGAAGGAAAGATCGCCCGCATACTTTTTTTCGGCAAGCAGCCGTTTGACGTCGAGTTTCGGAATCATTGACTTAAAAAGTATATAATTTTTCCCTTTCTTTGTCAATTCATTTTCACGGCTTTTGCGCAAATTTTTCTCAAAATCGGAAAACCGTGCCCGCTTAAAGCAGTTCCGCCGTCTCGCGCGCGATGACGAGCTCCTCGTTCGTCGGGATGACGAGGATCTTCACCTTGGAATCCGCCGCCGAAACGTCGTGAACCGAGCCGTCGTTTTTCTGTTTGTTCTTCTCCTCGTCGAGCTTGATCCCGAAGTTTTCGAGCCCCGCCACGATCTGAGCGCGCATGCCCGCGTCGTTCTCGCCGACGCCCGCCGTAAAGACGATACAGTCCGCGCCGCCGAGCGCCGCCATGTACGCGCCGATATACTTTTTGCAGGAATACGCGAACATTTCGAGCGCAAGCCTTGCCCGGTCGTTCCCCTCTTCGCGCGCCGCCTCGAGGTCGCGGAAGTCGGAAGAGACGCCCGAAATGCCGAGCATGCCGCACTTCTTATTGAGATAGGCGTTGCCCTCCTCCATGCTCATGCCCTTCTTGCGGCAGAGGAATTCCGCCGCGGCGCAGTCGATATCACCGCTTCTCGTGCCCATGGGAACGCCCGCGAGCGGGGTGAAGCCCATCGACGTATCGACGCACTTGCCCCCCTTCACCGCCGAAATGGAAGAGCCGTTCCCCAAATGGCAGGTGATGATGTTGAGGCTTTCGGGCTTTTTGCCGAGGAACTTCGCCGCCTCGCCCGAGACGTATTTGTGCGAAGTGCCGTGGAAGCCGTAGCGGCGGACCTTGTACTTTTTGTAATCGTCATAGTCGATCGCATACATATAGGCGTAGTCGGGCATGGTCGCATGGAAGGAAGTGTCGAATACCATCGCCATCTTCTTGCCCGGCATGACGGCCCGGCAGGCGTTGATCCCGAGGATCGCCGCGGGATTGTGGAGCGGCGCAAGCTCGGAGAGCTCTTCGAGCGCCTTCATGCCCTCGTCGCTGACGAGCGTCGTTTTCGTGAAGGTCTCGCCCGAGGCGACGACGCGATGTCCGACGGCGTCGATCTCATCCATCGAGCGGATGACGCCCGCCTTCTTGTCGACGAGCTGAGAAAGGACGAGGCTGATCGCCTCGGTGTGGTTGGGAAGATCCTTCTCGATGACGAAGGTCTGCCCGTTCGCCTTGTGGGTGAGCTTGCCGCCCGCGATCCCGATACGCTCGCAGCCGCCCTTGGCAAGGGCCTTTTCGGTCTCCATGTCGATGAGCTGGTATTTGAGCGAGGAACTGCCTGCGTTGATGACAAGAATTTTCATGTTTTTCCTCCCTTATTTCGCCTGCAGCGCGGTGACCGCGACGGCGCAGACGACGTCGCTTGCCTTGCAGCCGCGGGACAGATCGTTCATAGGCTTTGCAAAGCCCTGCGTGATGGGCCCGATCGCCTGGAACCCGCCCAGCCGCTCGGCGACCTTGTAGGCGATGTTGCCCGCCTGAAGGTCGGGGAAGATAAAGACGTTCGCATGACCCGCAACTTCGCTGCCCGGCGCCTTCTTTTCGCCGACGGAGGGAACGATCGCCGCGTCAAATTGAAGCTCGCCGTCGAGTTTGAGATCGGGCGCCTTCTCCTTGGCGATCCGGACCGCCTCCTGGACAGCGGTGACGTTGTCGTGCTTGGCGCTGCCCTTCGTGGAGAAGGAGAGCATGGCGACCTTGGGATCGAGCCCCGCGATCTCCTTGGCGCTCTTCGCCGTCGCGATCGCGCATTCCGCGAGCCCTTCGGGAGTGTAGGTGGGGTTCAGGCCGCAGTCGGCGAAGAAGATCTTCCCGTCGGGCACATATTGGTTGCCGCCGACGGGTGCGACCATGAGCATGAAGCTCGAAACGGCGGAAACGCCCGGCGCGGTCTTGATGATCTGAAGTCCGGGACGGAGGGTGTTCGCGGTGGAGTGGCATGCGCCCGAGACGAGCCCGTCCACATCGCCCGCTTTGAGCATGAGCGCGCCGAAGAAGGTGGACTCCTTCGCCTGCTCTTTCGCCTGTTCCTCGGTCATGCCCTTCGCCTTGCGAAGTTCATAGAGAAGTTTCGCATATTCCTCGAGCTTGGGAGAGGTGAGCGGGTCGATGATCTCGACGTAGCTCAGATCGACCTTGGGATTGTTCTTTCTGATCTCTTCCTCGTTCCCGAGAAGGACGATGCGCGCGATCTTTTCCTGCACGCAGATGGAAGCCGCTTCGACGACCCGGGAGTCCTCCCCCTCGCACAGGACGATCTTTTTGTTGAGCGCCTGCGCTCTCTTCTTGATCTCTTCGACGATGGTGCCGCTCTCGACGATCTTTCTGCCGAGGCCCTTCAAACTGTCCACAAATCCTGCCATAATAAAATCTCCGTGAATTACTTTATTTTTCTCCGAAATTCGTATATAATGGAACCGTCGGAGAACCGTTCGATGACCATTATATACCATTTTGCAAAAATTGTAAAGAAACAAGAGGCGAAAAAATGAAAATTTGCGCGGTAATTTGCGAATATAACCCCTTTCACAACGGACACAAGTACCAGCTCGGCGAGATCCGCCGCCTGAGCGGCTGCGACACGGTACTCTGTCTCATGAGCGGAGATTTCACCCAGCGCGGCGAGATTGCCGTCCTCGACAAATTCACCCGCGCGCGGCACGCCGTCGAAAACGGGGCGGACGCGGTTCTGGAACTTCCCGTCTCCTTTTCGGTCGCCCCCGCCGAACTCTTTGCAAGCGGCGCCGTGCATATCCTTTCCTCCAGCCCCGCCGTCGCCTGTCTCGCCTTCGGCTGCGAGAGCGGCACGAAAGCGGATTTCCTCGCCGCGGCCAAGGCGAGCCTCTGCGAGGACAAGCCGTTCAAGGCGCTTCTGAAAGAGAACATGAAGAGCGGCGCTTCCTATGTAAAGGCACGGACGGAGACGCTGCTTGCGCTCAACCGCGATCTGGACGGGTCCCTCTTCTCCTCTCCCAACAACATTTTGGGGGTGGAATACTGCCGCGCACTGCTCGCCCAAGGGAGCGCGATCGAGCCCCTTCCCATCCCGCGCGTGGGCGGCGGCTATGCGGACGAGCGGCTGTTTGCGGAATTTTCCTCGGCGGCGGCGATCCGCGCAGCGCTCCTCTCAAATTCAAGAAAGGAAAAGCGACTCCTCAAAGAAAATCTGCCCGCCGGCGTTCTCGGCGATCTCGAAAGCTATTGTCCGACTTCGTTCAAAACGGCGACGCTCCTTGCAATGCTCTCCAAGACGCCTGAAGAGATCGCGCGGTGCACCGATTGTTCGGAGGGACTTGAAAACAGGCTGCGCGCCGCGATCCGCTCCTGCCCCGACTACGACGCCGTGCTCGAAAAGGTCGTCTCCAAGCGCTACACCCTCTCCCGGATCAAGCGGCTGCTGGCGCAGAACTTCTTGTCCCTCTCGAAAAAGGAGACCCTCGAAGCGCTCCGCTCGCCGCTCTACTATCGGGCGCTGTGCGTGAAAGCCGAAAAAAAAGAGGCGCTCTTTTCGGCGCTCTCCCAAGGCGCGTTCCCCCTTCTTGCAAGAAAAAGCGACGTCTCCCTCTTAAAGCGCGCCGCCCTAAACTGCCACGAGATCGACCTTCGTGCGGGCGATCTTTTCAATATCCTCTCAAAAATTTCCGTCAATCCCCATGAAACTTTGTTCGTGTGACCGAATGTTCTCCGTACTTTAACCGTACTTTCACAAAACGTTCACCGTTTCGGGTTATGATGGAGACGTTCAAAGGGAACGAAGGATCCTTCGGACAACCGATCAGATTACACTCCACATTTTTTTCATATTCTCTCACAAGCAGAACCCCCCTCGGCAATCGAAGGAGGTTTTGCTTTTTCTCCGGTTTTTCCGGGGGATTTTCAGGACTTTTCCCCCCGGTTTCCCGGGCTTTTTCTTTTTTATGGTTTTTGCGCCGTTTCGGGCGCCTGCGCCGAATTTTCGCCGGAGCCTGTTTCGTCCCCCCTATTGATTTGGGACGGGAAGAAGGGTCTGCTTCTTTGCCGCCTTTGCATGGGCGCGGGCGGCCGCGGCGTTGTTTTCATGATGGACAAGACACCCCGCCCCGTTCACGCAGCCCCCGACGCAGGCCATACCCTCGATGAAATTCCCCTCGAGCATTCCCCGCGCCTTCTTCATGAGCGCCACTTTGCACTCGTCGATCCCGCTGCAGGAGACCGCTTTCAGTTCGAACGCGCTGCCGCGCTCTTCCAGCGCCTGCCGCACCGCGCCCGCGACGCCGCCCGAACAGGCAAAACCCCTGCCGTAGGGAGAAGCGTCCTCGAGCTCCTTGGGCGGAAGGCTCTCCATGTCGATCCCCTTTCCGTCGATGAGCGCCTGCATTTCCTCGAAGGTCAGAACGCAGTCGATGAGCCCCTTATATTCCTTTCTCTGCCGCTCCGTCTTTTTGGAGGTGCAGGGACCGAGAAAGACCGTCTTGCAATCGGGATCCTCCTCTTTGAGCAGGCGTGCAAGCGTCCCCGCGGGCGAAAGATTGTGGGAGAGATACCCTTTAAGCTGCGGAAAATTCTTCTCGACATAGGAGACGAACGACGGGCAGCAGGAGGAGAGCAGAAAACCCTTCTCTTCGAGCTCGCGCGACTCATTTTCCGCGACCAGATCCGCCCCGAACGCGACCTCTTTGACGGCGTAAAAGCCGATCTTTTCGAGCGCCGCAACGACCTGTCCCGGCGCAAGATAAGGAAACTGCCCCGCAAAGGAGGGCGCAAGAAGGGCGTAGGTCTTATAGTTGCGGTTTTCCTCGCTCTTTTGAAGAAGGTCGATCGCGTCGAGAAGATAGGACCGGTCGGTGATCGCCCCGAACGGACAGGCGCTGACGCAGGCGCCGCAGGCAAGGCAGTTTTCATAGTCGATGACCGCCTCTTTTTCCTTGCCCATCGAGATCGCCTTCACCTTGCAGCTCTGTTCGCAAGGACGCTTAAAATTGTGGATGGCGTTGAACGGGCAGGAACTCGCGCAGCGCCCGCATTCCACGCAGCGGGATTTGTCTATGTATGCCTTCTGGTCGCGCCCGAAGGTGATGGCGTCGCGCTTGCAGGCCTCCTCGCAGCGGTGGGCAAGACACCCCCGGCATGCGCTCGTGACCTCATACCCGCCCGCGGGACAGTCCTCGCAGGCGATGTCGATCGTCTCGATGACCTTGCGCTGGTATTGGTTCCCGCCGATCGCAAGCCGCACCCGCTCGGCGAGAATGGCGCGCTCCTTATAGATACAGCAGCGCATCGTCGGCTTTTTCCCCGAGACGATCCGCTTGGGGATCTCAGTGACGTTCTCGAGCAGCGAGTCCTGCCAGCCCAGCCGCGCGACCTCGCGCAAGACCCGATAGCGGAGATATTGCACCTGCGTTTCGAATTTTCTCATTCGTTGTCCTCCTCCACCCAGCGGATGAAGAACGCCCGCTTTTCCGGCGTCGCCTTGATGAGCTGCGCCGCGGCGATGAGCGGCATCCATTGACGGAAATAGCGCTCCTCGACGCCGAGCGCCGCACAGGAGCGCCCCATGTAGGCCTCCGCAAGCTCCTCCCAGCCCCCCAAAATGAGGAGAAAATAGGTCTTGACGCCGTCCGCGGTGGCGTTCCCCTGGCTCGCGTGGGACCAATCGAGGATATAGGGCGTGCCGTCGGGGGTCAGGATCACGTTGCTCGGATTGTAGTCCCCGTGGCAGACGTGCGTATGCCGCGGCATGGCGTCCACCCGCATGCTCAGATCGTACCGCGCGGACGCCGAAAGCTCCGACTGCATGATCTTCATCTTGAGTTTATCGGCATATTTCGTGAGAAGCAAATGCCGCTTGGCATGGATCTCCTGCTGGACGTTCACGAAAAGTTCCAGAAATTCCTCCCGCTTTTCGGGAAATTCGCGCAAGAGGGTCTCGAGCGTCTTGCCCTCCACGAAATCCATGACAATCGCGGCGCCCCCCTCGCCGAGGGTGACGTCGTGGATCCGCGGGATGTTCAGCCCCGTCTCCGCCACGCGCGCCTGGTTGAGCGCCTCGTTCAAGACGTTGGATTTCGAATAGCTCCGGTCGAACCGCTTGATGAGCTTATCGCCGTCGCGGTAAAAGACTTTATCGCTCCGCTCGAAGATCTTTTCCATAAAAATTCCCCTTTTTCTTCATCATACTCGAAAAAAACCGCTTTGTCAAGTTTCTTTCGCCCGGTTGCGGTCTTTCCGCGAAAAGAGAAAGAGAAGCATAAGGTTTGCCGCAAATACGGCAAGTTCGGTGATCGGCATGGCAAAAAAGAGGGACTGCCCGCCGAAAAGAAGGGGCAGAACTATGACCAGAAGCCCGCTGAGCAGCGCGCCGCGGACGAGCGCGACGATCCAGGCGCTCGTCGCATGCAGAACGGCCTGGAAATAATAGAGCAGGAACACGTTGAACGGCATGAGAAGAAAGCAAAGACAGTACTGCCGCAGGATCTTGGGCGCGATCGCCTCGACCGCAGGCGTCGTTTTCATGAAGGCGCGCGCGAGAACGAGCGGGAAACATTCCGCGAGCAAAAACGAAAAGATCCCAAGTCCCAAGGATACCGCCGCGCTCAAAAAGAACACCTTTTTTACCCGCTCCCCGTTCCCCGCGCCGAAATTCTCCGAGATGATGGGCTGGCAAGCCTGCCCGACGCCGTAGGAGAGCGACTGGACGAGCAAAAAGATATTGACCGCCACGCCGTAGACGGCGAGCGCGCCCCCGCCGAGATAGTGCATGACGCGGTTGTTGAAAAGAACGCACAAAACGCCGACCGAAAAATCGGCGATAAAGGAGGAGAGCCCGGCAAGGACGGCTTTGCCGGCGGCGGGGAAGAAGCCCCGCTCGAAACGGAGCGCGAGTTTCCCGCGCCGGAACACGAAATGGCCGCACAGCACGAGCAGCGGCAAGAGCTGGCCGAGGACCGTCGCGATCGCCGCGCCGCGCATTCCGAGATCGAACACAAAGATCAGAAGATAGTCCCCGACGATGTTAAAGACGCCCCCCGCAAGGACGGACGCCGTTGCAAGGACGGGATTGTTGTCGTTGCGCACGAAACAGGACAGGAACTGCCCGATCGTAAACAGCGGGAGCCCGAGCTTCAAGACGCCGAAATACTTTTCGCAGAGCAAAAGCGTCTCCCCTTCTCCTCCGAAAAAGACGAGGAGTGGACGGCCAAAGACGGAGAGCAGAACAAAAACGAGCGCGGTCGCCGCAAGACAGCAGACGAGCGAGACGGTGAAAAAGAAATTCCCGCGGCGGAGATCCCCCTTCCCCCGCTCCACGCTCATGCAGACGGAGCCCCCCATGCCGAAGAGGAGCCCGAGGCTGAAAATGATCGTGTACATCGGCATGACGACGGCGAGCGCCGCCGCGCCCAAGGGGCCCTCGTACTGCCCGACCATGACGGAGTCCACCACCGAATAGATGGAAGAGATCACCGCGCCCCCGAGCGCCGAAAACAGAAATTTCGGATACAGTTTTTTGAGACTGTCGGAAAGAAGATCCACTTCTTCGCCCTCCGTTTCGGAATAAAAAAAGACCGAACAGACTGCGGGCGCACCCGCCATCTTGTCCGGTCGTTGCCGTTGCGACGGCAAACCCTCCGATGAACGGTTCGATTATAGCAAACTGTTCTCTTTCTGTCAACGCAAATCGGGAAAAAATCAGGCGATTTTTCTCATTTTCTGTATTTTTCGCGCTCGTACTTCATATAGCGCTCCATGGCGGCGGAATCCATGACGAAATTCAGGATCTCCCGCGCGTTGCGCTGCAATTCACCGAGCGTGATCCCCCCCTCCTTCCCGAGGGAACGGAGCAGGGTGCCGTCCGGCCTTCTTCTGCCCGCGATGTTGCCGCCCGGCATTAAGACGTTCACCCCCGCGCGGACGCGGTAGGCGTTGCGTTTGAGCCGGGGAAATTCGGGGCTTTTGGCGCTCTTCATCCACCAATCGGTCAAAACGCAGCCGGTAAAGCCCCATTCCTCCCGCAAAATGCCGCGGACGAGTTCGTAATGATAATGGGTCCAGACCCCGTTGAGCTTGTTGTAAGAGGTCATGATCGTCCCCGGCTTCCCCTCCTTCACGCAGATCTCGAAGCCGTAGAGATAGATCTCCCTTAAAGCGCGCTCCGAAACGCGCGAATCGTTCTCATGGCGGTTATATTCCTGGTTGTTGCACGCAAAGTGCTTGGGACAAGCCGCGGCGCCCGTGCTCTGCAGCCCGCGCACGGCGGAAGCCGCCAATTTTCCCGTCAGGAAGGGATCCTCCGAGAAATATTCGAAGTTCCTGCCGCAGAGCGGGTCGCGCTGGATGTTCATGGCGGGCGCGAGCAAAACGTCCACGCCGCGCTCCCGCATTTCCCCGCCCATCGCCGCATACACTTCCGAGACGAGCTCTTCGTCGAAAGTACAGGCGAGCAGCGTCGCGCAAGGGACGAGGGACGCCGAGCATTTCAGCCGGACCCCCGAGGGCCCGTCCGCCGCCGTGACGGGCGGCACTCCCTTCTCCCGGAGGGAGGGAAGCACTCCCCCGAACACCCCCGCGTTCCCCTCCGCGCCGAGCGGGCTGTTCATGCGGTAATCCCCGCGCGAGATCGCCTCGAGCTCTTTGAGATCGAGCTGGGAGACGAAATCGTCCAAAGAGATCTTCCCGAGCTTGACGTCCGTCAGTTTATAGCCGAGCGGCCCCGTGAAGGGAAGCGCCGGGGGAAGCGCGGAAAAGATCTCCTTTTTGAGATCCTTCCAAGCGACGCGCGGAAATTCGACACAACTGCCCGAAGTCCGGATCTCGAAGGAATGTTTGGGAGCGCATTGGCGGGAAAGTTTCGAAAAGACCTCCCGCTCCGCCAGCCGGAAGGAGCCGATCTTCTCCGCCGCACGGACGCTGTTGCCGCAATAGATCTCATATTCTCCCGCAAGCAAGACAAAAGACGAGCTCTCCTCGTCATAGGAGGCGAAACTCCTCTTCGAAAGGACGATCTCCCCCTCCTCCGCCTCTCCGGGGGCAAGCGGCCGCGTTTTGGAAAAGCCGATAAGCTCCCGCGCGGGATTGCCGATCGTCCCGTCCGGCTTTTTCACATAGACCTGGACGGTCTCCCGTCCCTCCCGCCTTCCGATGTTTTTGACGCGGAAAAGGACCTTTCCCTCCTCAAAGCGCGCCGAAAGGTCGAATTTTGTGTAGCTGAGCCCGAAACCGAAGGGAAAGAGGGCGTCCTCTTTCGCGAACGTCTCGAAATGCCGATAGCCGACGTAGACGTCCTCGCTGTATTCGTTGAATTTTTTCCCGCCGAAATTTTTCGCGGATGGATAATCCGCATAGCGGCGGGCAAAAGTCACCGAAAGTTTTCCGCTCGGGTTGACGTTCCCCGCGAGGAGCCGCGCCGCGGCGTTCCCCGTCTCCATGCCCCCCTGCCAGAGAAAAAGCGCCGCGTTGACGGGCTCCCCTTCGAGAAAGCTCAAATCGATCGGGTTTGAAAGGTTCAGAAGCACGACGGTCTTTTCGAAATTCGCGCCGACCAGGGAGAGGAGCTTTTGCTCGTCGTCCGTGAGATAATACCCCCCCTTTTTGAGCGGAAGATCGCACTCCTCGCCCGCACATCTGCCGATGACGACCACCGCGTTCTCCGCGCGCCGCGCGATCTCCTTGATCTCGCTCTCTTCGAGCGGCATTTCGGGGAAGGCGTTCGTCCAATTTCCCCAATACCCTCTGTCCGCCGGATATTTTTTCGCCCATGCCTCATAGCGGGCGGCAAGTTCCCTGTCGAGCTCGATCATGGGATTTTTGGAAATCCCCTCGAGAATGCTGACGCGGTAGGGTTTGAGCACGTCCCCGCCCGAGCCGCAGCCGGTGTAAAAGGTGTCGGTCTGCACCCTGCCGAAGAGCGCGGTCTTGCCCGAAAGCGGCAGCGCGCCCTCGTTTTTCAGGAGCACCGCCCCCTCCTCCGCGGCGCGGCGCAGCAGTTCCGGAACCCCCAGCGCGGGATGTTTCCCGCCCGCCGTATCCACTCTGTCGTTCTGCTTCAAGCTGCTCCCGACCGTATTGACATATATCTTCGTCACGAAATTCATGAACTTGCGTTTCAGATCTCGCATTCTTCTCGCCTCCGGATCTTTTTGCCTGCGATCTTTCCGGCGGAAGTCCCCTCCGCGCCGGTCCGCCGATATCGCGGAACGATCGGTCAGCCGTGATCCATTTTCGTCATCCATTTTAACATATTTAAGGGGAAATGTCAATGCCCGATTTGCTTGATTTTGCCGCCGAAAAGGATTATAATGAAGAAAAAAGGCAGGTTTTTTCATGGAAAAGCTCTTGAAATATCTTGAAACGTCCTACTCCGCCTATCAGGCAGTCGAAAACGCGAGCCGCTTTCTGTCAAAGCACGGCTTCGAAAAGCTGTCCGAAAGTGCCCCTTTCGCCCTTTCGGAAGGCGGAAAATACTATCTCGTGCGCGGCGGCAGCGCCCTTATCGCCTTCACCGTCGGCAAGGGCAACGCTTGCAAAATCGTCGCGAGCCACACCGACTCGCCCTGTCTCAAAGTCAAGGAAAACCCCGTCGTCTCCACGGAAAAATTCAAAAAACTTAACGTTGAACCGTACGGCGGCGGACTCTGGTACTCCTTCTTCGACCGTCCGCTGAAACTTGCGGGAAGATTGGTGAAGGAGAAGGACGGAGCGCTCGTTTCGGAAAATTATGTGAGCGATTACTCCCTCGTCATCCCCTCGCTCGCCGTGCATATGCAGCGGGACGTCAACGAAAAGTTTGCGCCCAATCCGCAGGTCGATCTCCTGCCCCTTCTCGGCATGGACGAGGACGATTTTCTTTCCTCGCTCGGCGATCCTCTCTCCTTCGATCTCTTCGTTTCGAGCGCGGAAAAGCCCTTCGTGAGCGGCAAGGCGGGCGAATTCGTCTCCGCGCCGCGTATCGACAATCTTTCGAGCGTGTATTCCTCTCTCGAGGCGCTCGCAACCGGCAAGCCCCGCACGGGCATTTGTCTGGCGGCGTGCCTCGACAGCGAGGAGGTGGGCAGCCGAACTTTACAGGGCGCGGGCAGCGACTTTCTCCGTTCCACCCTGCTCAGGATCTTCCAGGCGAAAGGGCTTTCGGAGACCGATCTTCTGCGCGAGGCAAGCTCTTCCTTCATGATCTCCCTCGACAATGCGCATTCCGTACATCCCAACCATCCTGAAAAGTGCGACCCGACGAGCCGCGCGGTGTTGGGTGGCGGCGTGGTGATCAAGGGGCATGCGGGCGGCGCCTACACGACCGACGCGCTCTCCTCTGCCGTCGTGAAAGAGCTCTTCCGGAAGGCGGACGTCCGTTTCCAATGCTTTTACAACCGCTCGGACATGCGGAGCGGCAGCACGCTCGGGGCGATCTCGCTCGGGCAGATCGGCATTCCCTCCGTCGATTTAGGGCTTGCCCAGCTTGCGATGCACTCGGCGGTGGAGACCATGGCGGCAAGCGATTTTTCCGAACTTGAAAAGGGCCTTCGCGCCTTCTATGAGAGCGAGATCCTGATCCGCGACGGGAGCGCGTCGATCCGTTAAAAGTGCCCTTTTCAAAGCGGTTGAGCCGAACCAACGGCCCGGCGTCTTTAGGCGATTTGGGCAGATGAAAAATCAACGGCCGGACGTTTTACAATGGCCGTCCGCTTTACACACGGTGACGAAACATTTGATCAGCAAACAGTGCAAGTATCAATGGCGAACTCATGACGCTCAGAAATTTATATGAATTTTGGCAGCCTTAAATAAAATGCTCGATCGTCCTATATGTAGCACCCAAAATTACGATGAACAGCCGACCGACATATGGCACCCAAAAGTACAATGAACAGCCGACCGTCCTATAAGCGGCGAAGCAAAAAGCAAAAAATCCGGATGAAACCGCCTTAAACGGCTCATCCGGATTTTTGCTTTCGCTCACGTTCTGACCCTTTCCGCTCGCTCAATCCCCCTCCGGTTTTTCGATCTCCAAATCCTTCAACTGTAATTTTGCGCAATCGGCGACCTCGATGAGCTCCGAGATCTCACGGATCAAACACGTGAGCCGCGCCAAAAATTCATTGATCTGATCCATCCCTTTTACCTCCTTTGTATGATTTTCGAACGACCTCATTATATCATACTGCACGGCGTTTTGCAAGTATTTTTTACAAAAATCTTCAAATATTTACAAAATTATTTTTCATTTCGAAAAAAATTGAATATAAGCGGTTTTTTCGCGAAAAAACAAAAAATAGCCCCGAACAGGAGCTATTATGTCTGACATAGTACTATGCAAAACTGCGATTTTCGCGATTTCAATTCCAATTTTGAGCAATTTCTCGGTATGCTTCGCCCCAAGAGAACTTTTCCGCCCCCTCTGCCGCGACCAATTTGCAGCGGTCTTTTTCGACGCCGCCGCAGTACAGTACCGCTTCCCCCACGACTGTTCCGGGCCCGAATGGCGCCTTGACTTCGCTCAAAACGATCTCCGCTTTCGCGTCAACCTCTTCCCCTTTCTTTGCAAAAACGGTGAGCGAACGCTCGGGGCACACGGAGATCTCCTTCTGCTTGCAGCCACGGACGGGAAGTTTTTGCTCCAACGGCTTGTCGGCGGGCACAATCTTGCGGCTTTCATAGTTTGCAAAGGCGTAATTCAACATATTTTTTACGCTCGCGAACCGCTTGTCGGAATTTTCCGCCCCGATCACGACTGAAACAAGCCGCATATCGCCGCGTTTTGCGGTCGCAGCAAGGCAAAATCCCGCCTGATTGGTAAAGCCCGTTTTCCCGCCGTCGCAGCCGTCATAAAAACGGATGAGCTTGTTGGTATTCGTGATCGTCGTTGTCCGGCCGTCGGGATGTTGGAAATCCTCCAACCAGATCTTCGAAAACTCATAATATTTTTGATGTTTCAAAAGTTCCCGCAACATCAATGAGACGTCTTTTGCGCAGGAGTACTGGGGCTCCTTGGGAAGCCCGGTGCAATTCGCGAAAAGGGTATTCTCGGCGCCGAGCTCACGCGCCCGCTCGTTCATTTTCTCGACGAAAAGCCCCTCGCTGCCCGCAATGCGTTCCGCAAGCGCGACGCAGGAGTCGTTCGCCGAACAGACCGCCACCGTTTTCATGAGTTCTTCGGCGGAATACGCGAGCCCGCTTTCAAGAAAGACCTGCGAGCCGCCCATCCCGGAGGCGTTGTCACTGACAGAGATCTTCTCATCGTAGGCAAGGTTACCCCCGTCCACCGCCTCGAAGCTCAAGAGCAACGTCATGATCTTGCACATGCTCGCGATGGGCAGCCGCTCCGTCTCGTTTTGCGCATAAGCCGGCGTGCCGCTCTCGAAATCGCACAGATATGCCGCCTTGCAATCCGCCAAGGTCTCCGCCCCCGCGGAAATTTTTTCATATTTCGAACCGATCGGCGCAAGCAGACAAACCGCAGCAAGCGCCGTTACCATAAATTTTTTCATAAGCACAGTTTGCGCGATTTCCCGAAAAATACGCAATTTTATATAAAATTTCCGAGTGGATGGAACAGAACGCCGAGCAAAATCGCCTCCAAAACGCAGACGAGAAACCCGAGCGCGAGCAAAAGGAGCAGATCGACGAGCAGTTCCTTGAAATCAGAGACGCAGAAGCGGAAGCAAAACGCCCGCGAGAAGGAAAGCGACGCCGCCGCAAAAAACAGCGCGTCGAGCAGCAGATGGATGGGCAGAAAGATGACAAAGGCGACGATCGCGCCGGAAAAACCGTAGACCGAAAAGAGAATGGCGAGCGTTCCGCCGAAATTGTAAGCGCGAAAGACGACGGCGCAGGCGGGCAGAACCAGCGCGGCGGGATGAAGCCCCCCGGCAGCCAGAAGCAGCAGAAAGAGCGCGCAGCCGCCCGTGCGCTCGAAACAGATCGCGACCACGCTGCGGTCGGAATAGCAGACCCGGTCGAGAAATCTGTCGCAAATTTTGAGGTGATAATCGAAGAAAGCCGGTGTTTTGATAAATACTATGCCACACACAGTACTACACAAACATAGCAAAAATAAAATTACGAGAACGAATTTTTGCCTGATTGCCCGTGAAAACAGGTCTTGAAAGAGATAAAGAGGGTTCATAACCCATTGTATGCCCCACTTTTTCGACTGATTCCCCGAAAAGCACGTCCCAAGCCCATTTGCCTCGCGCCTCAGTTTTGGGGACAAATTGTTAGCCGCGCACAGGATTTGTTATGCTGATTTTTGGCTGGGATTGACCGATTGTTGTAATGACTTTGCCCCGCGCCGTCATACCGATTTCAGATTTTGGATAAGATTTATCTTGCCGATTTGGGCATGAAATTGACCGGCTGCCGATCTTTTTAATCACATAACTGTTGAATTTTATGATTCGGCGCAGGATTTCCCCCATGAACTTGACATGTAATTACTTGATTGTTGCGCTGTTGAGCATGGAATTGCTTGAGTTAATAATTTCTTGCGGATTCCACGCAAAATTCCCCTCAAATTCGAGCATAGGGCTGACCGATATATTTTTGCAAATTCAATGTCCCCAACTGGAAACACTTTATTTTTATAATTAACGCTTATGTTTGAGCGCAGACGCCGACGAAAATACTGCCCGCAAATAAATTAAAAATTCCAGCTTCTTCGCAAGTTTTTTCTCTCGAATTTACCTCCGCGGAAGTTTATCGCTAGAAAAAAGACCGATTTTGCAAAATTTTCTGCTAAAATCGGTCTATTCATGCTATTTTCTCAGCCCACAAAGGGTCGCAACTTGCAAATTATGTCAGGCGCAGCTGTGCCCGCAGTCATCCAAAACTATTAAAGAAGCGCTACATGCAAACTTCCTATTACATAACTTTTTCTTATATTTCCGGTTCGGAGATCGCCGCTTCATCGAACAGCGCCGTTTCGCTCTCTGCGGCCGCGTCCTTGCGAACAGCTCTCGAGGACGTTTTCGGCGACGCGCTTTCTCCCTCCCCGCCGAACAGCGGCGCGATCGTATCGATCTCGGCGTTTCGAATGCGCAATAGCACGTCCTCCGCACAAACTTCCAGCGGAAGCGGCGCCGCAATATCCTGTTTGGACTCCTCAAATTCGCGGCGTCTTTTATAGAGTCGGTACTGCATGACTCCGAGCGCGGCAAGCCCGAGGATCAACAGCCCGAAGATCACCCCGAAACAGCTGTAAAGCGCCGTCATATTCATTGCACGCTCCCCCCTTCCGCACGTTTCCGCCTGGCCGCTTCGCGGCGTGCGGCTTTCCGCTTGTCCCGCAGATAATTCTCCTCGTTCTGCAAAAATCGCACCGTGAGATCGGCGGTCCGCTCGGCAAGCAAAAGTTCCTTTTTGCCCGTCAGCCGGATCCGCGCCGGCTGCACTTTCATGCTTTTCAGGTGCTCCTCGCGCAACATCCGCCCAAGATCGGGATTGAGAATATGAAATTCCAGAACGGCGGCGCCGCGCCGAATGCTCGCCTTGGCGATCGTCTCCTTTTTATAGCGGAACACCAGCCCGCCCGCCTGCGCACGCTTTTCGCAAAAGGGAACCGCTTCCAGATAAGCCGAAAAATCGTCGAGCAGCGCCCGCTCTTCCTTGCCGAGACGCTCGTACTTCTCCGAAAAATCCAGCTTCTCCGCCCGCCGGATCAGCACTTCGTCCTCCTGTGGACGCCGGTCCTGTAAACCGTCCGCCTCCCGTGACTCCTCTTTCGGCGAAAATTCTCCCTCCAGTCTTTCCTTGGGCTCATCGTTTCTCTCCGCAAGATCGCCATTTCTCTCCGCGAAGTCCCCGTCGGGAAAAAAGAGATCGCTCTCCTGCGCCGCCCGGATAACCGCAATTTCCCGCGCCAGATCCCGCCGAAAAGCCTTCGCCTGCGGCTCGACGGAATATAAAAGTTTCATTTCGCCCGCAGACTGCTTGACAAGAATGGTCCGCGGCGCGTTTCGGCCGTCCTCCATTTCCGCGCGCAGCTGCTCATATCCTTCTCGCAGACGCAAGCCCCCGCTCAGCAAGATCCCGACCAGCACACAGGTCAGCGAAAGACACAGCGTCAAGATCACACCTTCCATGATTTTCCCGTTCCCCTCTATCGTTTCGAATCTTATCATCAATAATGTAACACTCCCCCCGAAAAAAGTCAAGGAGGGAGCGTTAAAAAATTAAATTTATTATGTCGAATTATGACGTTTTTAACGGAATATACGCTTCGGCGTTGAGGGAAAGCGGGGAAAAGAGCCCCGCGTGATAGCGGATCAGCCCTTCCGCGGCGATCATGGCTGCATTGTCGGTGCAGCGGCGCTTTTCGGGAAGGACAAGTTTCAGCCCCGCTTTGCGGCAGGCGCCTGCAAGCGTTTCGCGCAGAAATTCGTTCGCGATCACGCCGCCCCCCGCCGTCACCGTGTCGGCATGCTTCTCCCGCGCGGCCTCGACGGTCTTTTCCACCAAAATATCGAGCGCGGCATGCTGGAAGGAACAGGCGACGTCCGCCGCGGAGAAGGGAGCGCCGCTCTGCTTTGCGTGATGGACGTAGTTGATGACTGCAGTCTTGAGCCCGCTGTACGAAAAATTGTAGCCACCCTCTCCCTTCAGCATTTTGGGGAGTGGGATGGTCGGCTTGCCTTCTTTGGCGAGCGCCTCAAGATGGGGACCGCCGGGATAGGGCAAGGAGAGAACGCGCGCGACCTTGTCGAACGCCTCGCCCGCCGCGTCGTCGAGGGTACCGCCAAGCAACTCAAACTCCGTCTCCGTTTTTGTGTAGAGCAACGCGGTGTGCCCGCCGCTCGCAAGCAGGGTCACAAAGGGCGGCTCCAGCGTCTCTTCTTCGAGATAGGCGGCGGCAAGATGTCCGCGGATGTGATTCACCCCGATGAGCGGGACCCCGAGCCCGAACGCAAACCCCTTCGCAAAGGAAAGCCCGACGAGCAGCGCCCCCAAAAGCCCCGCACCGTACGTCACCGCGACCGCGTCCAGCTCCTCTTTTTTCACCTTTGCCGAATGGAGTGCACGGGAAACGACTTCATCCACGGCGTCCGTATGCGCCCGCGAGGCGATCTCGGGGACCACGCCGCCGTATTGCGCCTGCACCGACGCCGAAGAAATGATCTCGTCGGATAGAATTTTCCTCCCGCGGATCACGGCTGCCGCCGTCTCATCGCAGGAGGATTCAATGCCCAAAATCAAAGGCGTTTCCTTGATTTTTGGCGTTTTGCATAGTATTATGTCTGACATAGTATTTCGTTTTTTATGATTTTTTCAAGTAATCTATAATAAATCCCTGAATATTGCCGTCCATGACCGCCTGCACGTCCCCCATTTCATAGCCCGTCCTGTGGTCCTTGACAAGGGTGTACGGACAAAAGACGTAGGAGCGGATCTGGGAGCCCCACTCGATCTTTTTGGTCTCCCCTTTGAGCGCCGCCTCTTCCGCCATGCGCTGTTCGATCTGCTTTTCGAGCAATTTGCTCCGCAGATATTTGAACGCCATCTCCTTATTCTGGAGCTGGGAACGCTCGTTCTGACAGGTGACGACAATGCCCGTCGGAAAATGGGTGATTCGGATCGCGGTCTCGGTCTTATTGACTTTCTGCCCGCCCGCGCCCGACGAACGGTAGACGTCGATCCGGATGTCCTCGTCTTTGATCTCTATCTCGGCGTCGTCGTCCACCTCGGGCATGACTTCGAGGGAGGCAAAGGAGGTCTGCCGCCGCTTGTTCGCGTCGAAGGGCGAAATGCGCACCAGTCTGTGCACGCCGATCTCTGCCTTCAGATAGCCGTAGGCGTTCTCCCCTTCGATCTTGAAATCCACCGATTTGAGCCCCGCGCTGTCGCCGGGAAGCCGGTCGATCTCGGTCACTTTGAAGCCGTTCGTCTCGGCATAGCGGCAGTACATCCGGTAGAGCATTTGGCACCAGTCGCACGCCTCCGTGCCGCCTGCGCCCGCATGAAGGGCGAGAAGGGCGTTGTTGCTGTCGTATTTGCCGCGCAAAAGGGCGCGGATCCGCATTTCTTCGATGTCCTTTTCCGCCGTCTGGATCATCTTGTCGAGATCGGGCACAAGCTCCTCTTCCTCCGTCTCCTCGATGAGGTCGATGATCTCGTTCGCGTCGTCGAGCGCCTTTCTGCCCGCCGCGTAAGAGGCGATCTTCCCCTCGATGGAGGAGATCTCCCGCCCGATCTTCTTGGAGCGCTCCAGATCCTGCCAGACCTCGGGCTGTTCCTGTTCCGCTTTCAGTTTTTTGAGCTGTTCGCTGCGGTTGTCGATATCGAGCGCGTACTTTGCCTCTGCCAAGGTATCTTCGAGCGCCTTGATTTTCAGTCTGTAATCGTCTGCCTTAAACATAAATTCCTATTTTGTCCGGTTTCTGCCCTTTTTTCGTTATCTTGAATTTTTTTCGTCCTCGAACATATGACACTTCTTGTATTTCAAGCCGGAACCGCACCAACAGGGCTCGTTGGGGCCGGGCTTCTTCTTTTTGGGCATGGACGCGGGATTGAACTTGCTCTGCCCGCTCGTCTTGAGGCTGGAAACGTCCACCGCGCCGGGGATCTGCATTCCCTCGGTCTCCACGCCGCGGAGGGACTGCGGCGAACTCGGCGCAGCCGGTCTTTCCGCGCTCTCTGCTTGAGGAGCTTCCGGCTGCGGGCGGGTCGGGACGGAGGGCATGACGCGCTCCACCGGGCGCTGACGCACTTCGACGCGGATCTTCAAGAGCATTGCGACGGTGTTGGTCTGAATGCGCTCGACCATCTCGTTGAACATTGCGGAGCCTTCCTGCTTGTAGGCGATGACGGGGTCCTTCTGCCCGTAGGCGCGGAGCCCGATCCCCTTCCGGAGCTGGTCCATGGCGTCGATATGGTCGATCCAGTTGCGATCCACGTTGCGGAGCAGGACCTGCCGCTCGACGTCGGCATAGTCGATCCCGGTCTCGGCGCGGAGCCGCTCGATCTTCTCCTCATACGCCTTTTCGACGCGCTTCGAGATCTTGGAAAGCGCCTCGTCATAGTCCCATTTTTCGAGCTTTTCACGGGTGACATAGCCCAGCCCTTCGGGGAGGACTTTCTGTTCAAGCGCGGCGTTGAGGTCGTTTTCGTCCCATTTGTCGGGCGACTGTTCGATGTTGACGGCGCCAGCGATCACGCTTGCCGTATAGTCGGGAATGTATTTCAGGATCTGCTCGTGCACATCTTCGCCGCGGAGCACCTTCATGCGCTCGCCGTACATGAGCATACGTTGCTGGTTCATCACGTCGTCGTATTGCAGGACGGTCTTTCTGGCGCCGAAATGCCTGCCCTCGATCTGCTTCTGCGCATATTCGATGAGCCGCGACAAAAGCCCCGCTTCGAGGCATTCGTCCTCCTGCATCTTGGAGCGCTCGTAGATCCCCCGCATGCGCTCGCCGCCAAAGCGCTTCATCAAATCGTCCTCAAGGGAAATGAAAAAGATCGAAGTGCCGTCGTCGCCCTGGCGTCCCGCACGGCCGCGGAGCTGGTTATCGATCCGGCGCGCCTCATGGCGCTCGGTGCCGATGATACATAGCCCTCCCGCCTCGATGACCTTCTTTTTCTCCTCGTCGGTCTGCTGCTTGAAACTCTGATAGAGCTTTTGGTAGCGGTCGCGCACCGCAAGCGTCTCCTCGTCAAGCTGCTCGGCGTAGCTCGTCGCAAGTTCGATCGTCTCATGATCGACCCCCTCCTCGCGCAGCCGCTTCTTGGCAAGATATTCGGGGTTGCCGCCGAGCAGGATATCGGTGCCGCGGCCCGCCATGTTGGTCGAGATCGTCACCGCGCCGTACCGTCCCGCCTGCGCGACGATCTCCGCCTCGCGCTCGTGGTTCTTCGCGTTCAGAATGTTGTGCTGGATCCCGTTCCGGCGCAAAAGCCGCGAGATCTCCTCACTCTTTTCGACCGAGACCGTGCCGACCAGAATGGGCTGTCCCTTTTCATGCCGTTCGACGATCTCGCGCACGATCGCCTTCTTCTTGCCCTCCTCGGTTGCAAAGATCCTGTCATGCAGATCTTTCCGGATCACCGGCTTGTTCGTCGGAATGGACAGAACGTCGAGCGAATAGATCGTCCGGAACTCCCCTTCCTCGGTCTTGGCGGTACCCGTCATGCCCGAGAGCTTGTGATAGAGACGGAAATAGTTCTGGAAGGTGATCGTCGCATAGGTCTTGTTCTCCTCGCGGATTTTTACGCCCTCCTTGGCCTCGATCGCCTGGTGCAGGCCGTCCGAATACCGTCTGCCGATCATGAGACGGCCCGTGAATTCGTCGACGATGATGATCTCGCCGTCGTTGATGATATATTCTTCGTTGAGATGGAAGAGCTTGTGCGCTTTGAGCGCCTGTTGGATATGATGGTTGAGCGAGAGATTGGACACGTCCGCGACGTTGTCGATATGGAAGAACCGCTCCGCCTTCTCCGCGCCGTACTCGGTGAGCTGGACCTGCTTTTCCTTGCGCTCGATGACGTAATCCCATTCGAGCTCCTCGGCTTTCGCGAGCTTCTGCGCCCCAGAGTCCTTGCTCTTCTTTTTCGAAGCCGTCTCCGCCTCCATGTCTTTGAGATCGTCGTCGAAACCGCCCTTCAGAGTGCGGACGAACTTATCGACCTCGGTATAGAGGGAAGAGGATTGCTCCCCTTTGCCCGAGATGATGAGCGGGGTGCGCGCCTCGTCGATGAGAATGGAGTCCACCTCGTCGACGATTGCAAAATTGAGCTCGCGCTGGACCATGAGTTTGAGATCGGATTTCAGATTGTCACGCAGATAGTCGAAACCGAACTCGTTGTTGGTGCCGTAGGTGATGTCGCAGGCATAGGCCTGCCGCTTGACGTCGTCCTCGAGCCCCGGCACGACGACCCCGACCGTGAGCCCCATGAATTTGTGAACTTTTCCCATCCATTCCGCGTCGCGGCGGGCGAGATAGTCGTTGACGGTGACGATGTGCACTCCCCTTCCCGTCAGCGCTTCAAGATAGCTCGGGAGGGTCGCGACGAGCGTCTTGCCTTCGCCCGTTTTCATCTCGGCGATCCGTCCCTGGAAGAGACAGATCCCGCCGATGATCTGCACATGGAAATGCTTCATGCCGAGCACCCGCCAGCTCGCCTCGCGGAGCGCCGCAAACGCGTCGAAGAGGATGTCCTCCGGCGTTTCCCCCTTTTTGAGCCTCTCTTTGAAGATCGCGGTCTGCCCTTTGAGCTCCTCGTCGCTCATCTTCTGGTATTTCGGTTCGAGCGCTTCGACCTGACGCGCCATTTTATCGAGCCGTTTTAGGCTCCTGCGCTCATCGCCGTTCGCAAGATATCTGATCAATCCCATTTCGTCATTCACTCCGATCGTTAAAATTTCACTTCTATATTTTACATGATTTTCCGAAATTTTCAAAGCGTTTTCAAGCCTTTTTTGCGAAAAGCTCTGTCGAAAAAGAAAAATCGCCGCCGGAAAGCGCTCCCCGGAAAGAACGGAAAAAGATTTTTTCCCGCAAAGCCCCTTTTTTCTCACAAAAAAGCGGGAACGGCGATAAAATGGATTGTATGCGCATTTGTTTTGTGACAAACGGATCTCTGGGCGATCAGCCCGCCGACTGCAATGCGGACGTGACCGTTTTCCCCCTCCACGCCCTCGGGGAAGTGAGCTATGAGCGGGAGCTCAAGGGCGAGACCAGCCTGTTCGAGGACGTCGCGATCCTCTCCAAGATCGGGCAGAACGTCGTCGTGTGCGGGTGTTATACGAACGCCCGCGGGATCCGAAGGAAATCGGCGGTCGTCGCGGAAAGAGGACGCATCCTCGGCGTTTCGGACATGGTCAACCGGATCGACGGCAGCGAATACCGCTCGGGCGCGGGGATCAAGCTGTACGACACCAAGGCGGGCAGGCTCGGGGTCGTCGTCGCGGAGGATCTCTACTTCCCGCAGGTGCTCGAAACGCTCTCGCTCTGCGGCGCGGACGTCGCGATCTCCGTGTTTGAAACGCTCAACGAGGGGCTCGAACTCACCCTCATCCGCGCGGGCGCCTTCTTTTACGGGATCCCCGTCTGCATGTGCGCGCTCGGGTACGCGCAGGCCGCCGACCCTCTGGGAAAGCTGCGCTTCTCCTCGCCGCGGAGCCCCTGCGTGTTCGATCTCGAACGGACGCAGGAATTTCACATCGTCGAGACCCGCCGGCGGGGCTTTTTCCTGAAACGAAAGACCGAATATTGAAAAAATCCTCTGCGGGAGTTGCAATCCGCTCCCGTTCGTGATATAATCAAGCTATGAACAATGCAG
>CANRGG010000009.1 GCA_947630115.1 uncultured Clostridia bacterium | reverse complement strand
GTGAAGTATTTCTCGGTCGCCTCGGGCGGCGGCACGGGCAGAACCCTCCACCCCGACAACATGGCGGCGGGACCTTCCTCCTACGGCATGACCGACACGATGGGCAGAATGCACTCCGACGCGCAGTTTGCTGGCTCTTCTTCCGTTCCCGCGCACGTCGAGATGATGGGGCTCATCGGCATGGGCAACAACCCCATGGTCGGCGCGACGGTCGCTGTGGCGGTCGCGGTTCAGGAAGGGTTGAACAAATAATTTTTCAAAAATCCGGCGCGCCCCGAGATCATTCGGGGCGCGCGTTTTTTCTCTTTTCGGGCAGAAAAATGGCCGATCGGGGCGCGGTTTTTGGGGAGATTTTCCCGATCTTGCCGCAAAAATTCACCTCTTTCGGCCGTTTGGGATATGATGATATGAAGAGGTTTTGCGCGCCGGCGAACCGGCGGACAAAACGTCAAAGGAGGAAAAAACATCATGTCCATTTTAAGACGTTTCCTCGTCTTATATCAATGCAACTGTAACTGCGGCTGTAATTCCTGCAATTCTTGCGGCTGCAATTCCTGCGGGAGCTCTTACTATGTTCCCACCTTCTCGGTGCCGACTGGCACGGGCGGTGCGACGGGTCCCACCGGCGCAACGGGTGCAACGGGGGCGACCGGCGCGACCGGCCCCACGGGCATTACCGGCGCAACGGGACCTGCCGGCGCGACCGGCCCGATCGGTCCCACGGGTGCGACCGGTCCCATCGGTTTGATCGGCCTTACGGGTGCGACAGGCCCCACCGGTCCGACGGGTGAAGCTGGCCCGATTGGCCCCACGGGTGCGACGGGCGAAGCTGGCCCGATCGGTCCCACAGGTGCGACAGGTGATGTAACAAATGGGAAACACAAAAAGACAAAGCAGCAAATTATGATGAAAGAGATCACCGAAAGTTTCGGTGATCTCTTTTTTGTTTCTGTATGTAAAATTTAATTATTTCCCGACCAATGAAGATATGCTCTCGAAAAATCTTTTAACCACAGGGTATTGCAAAATCTTTTTCAAAGGCGGCTTTGCTATATTCATCTCATCGGCGATTATCTCGGAACTTTCTACAAACACGGTAAAATCCATTAGCTGTCCGCATAAAAACAGACGATACTTTTCGGAATAAAACTCACGCTTTTTGTCGGGCTTGGAGTAAAAGGCGGCAATGCCTTTTAATCCCGAACGGTGAATTTCATACGGTTCGGTATTCAAGACATATTCATTATCAATAACCCGTTTCAGCATAGCGGCGCACAAATCTTCTTTCTTTGCGGGTTCTATTTCAATCCAAAAGTCAAAAGGTCCCGAAGTTATGATATAGAAAGTAAGATTTTCGGCGGTAAAATCCATAGAGCAGCGATCGGGAAACTCAAATGAAAGGTCCTTGTTAAATTCGTTTTCTTTGAACATGATTTTCTCTCCTTAAAGTCCGTATTTCTCTTGTATGTAGTTGCAAAAATTTTCTATTTCAAATTTCGCGTCACGCGGGATCTTGCCAGACAGGATTTGTTCGGGTATCTTGACGGGGACATACTCATTTGTGTTTCTGTGCAGGACGATGATTTTCTTCACCAAATCAACGCGCTGTAAAGAATATCCGTTCATAAGCCAAGACTGACTGATTCGTCCTCCCGTCTCGCTCGTCGAAAACCAAAAAGCATTTTTTTCATATGCGGTTTTACAAAGTTTCGATTCGTTAATCTTCTCGATCTCTTGAAATGTCAAAGTAATATAAGGCTCTGTCTTTCCTCTAAAATAATCAAACAGCCGCCCATACTTTGAATTTCGTTCTGCTTCTCCATTATCCAAGCTGTTTATAAGGTCGATGAGTTCCATTTCCGTCAAAGGACGGTAATCCTGCTGAATGTATTCAACGGGAGTAAAACCACATTGAGCATGGATATAGGCAAGATTGAAGAGCTTGTCTCCAAATCGCACGTCCTTATTCACGATCATTTTCTTCTGATCGAGGAGAATAGGTTTCCCGCAATAAAAGCATTTTCCCTTTTGACGTTCCCAAACGGCGTGATATTTCCCCGTCACATTTTGAACGACTCGCGTTTCATTTCTTCCCTCGATATAATCGTGATCCAAATAGGGATTGGCGTTCGTCTTGATCTTTTTATGCCCGACAAGAAGTGTATCCGAGATATTCTGCACACGGATTTCGGGACGGTCTTTGAGCGCATAGATATGTTGACCGTCGAAGTCCTTATACCAAAAATTTTTCAGAATACGCTCTTTCGTCCATGTCGGATGCGTTATCTCGCAAAACTTCATGAGCGTAGCTTTTATATAAACGTCCATTTTCCGAAAAACAAGATCGGCGTCGGAAATCCGATGATAGGTCGTCCAGCCGCAAATTTTTCGGTTGATCTTATCAATCAATGCTTTTTGCGAGCCTTTATGGGAGAAAATGAGTTCCTCAGTCTCTTCCATAAACCGTCTAATCGCCTTTTCAGACGGGGTAACGATCATAATCCCGTTTTTTCTAACGTAATGCCAAGAGAGGAAATCGAAGCCCTCTTCCACATCGGCAACGCGCGTTTTTTTGGCAGACATTCGAAGTCCTCGCTCGGACAGAAAAGCGTTGAGCGCATTATAAACGCTTTGAGCCGTCTCTTTCGATCTTAGGGAAAAGCAAAAAATTTCCCCCAAAACCCTTGACAGATACGAAAAAATGATGTATCGTATGCTTACGATTTGTGCTTAAAAGGAGGAATCAAATGAACGACACTGAAATTTTGGCAAAAGCCGAGAGGGGAGAGGGTTTGACGGCAGAGGAAGTCAGACGGTATCAAGAACTTGTAAAGCCCGTGCATCACGTTTACGGGAAGTATGGAACACTCGCGCTCGATTATCTCGAAAACCATAATCCCGCAAAGTTTTGGGCAATCGAAAATGTTCCCGAATACCTTCATGGCATAGACCGACAAGCGGAGGAGATGGACGAAGTGCTGCGGGAGAAACTCTCCAAGAGTGAGCAGTACAAGCGGACGGGAGACTACTTGACCGACGTTCGCCGTCTGAATGCGATGAACACCGCAATCGAAGAAGAAATCCTGAACGAACTTGTCTATGTAGATTAAGAGGACGCTATGAAAAAGAAAGAAGATACGCCGAACCGTATTATAAAACGTAGGTATGAGGACAAGCACAAAGCAGAGCGCAAAGCGACAAATGGCACGTTCAGTACCTATTTGCCGCGGAGCGAACTTGAAGAGATCAACGCTTTTTTGAAAGAGCATGAAATTACAAAGGTAGAATTGATCAGGCAGGGCTATAATAGCTTGAAGCGACAGATCGAACAAGGACAAAAGGAGTAAAACCGAACTGCAAAGGCAAGTTGAGAAAATTTCGTTGCAAGAAGTTATCCTGACAACATACAAATAGAGAAGTGCAATAAGTTGACAACTGAGATTGAAGATTTATGGGGGTAAACATCATAATGAACGACAAGGATACTTTGATAGAAGTTGAAAGCGAGAAAGACCAATCAAAAACAAAAAGCGTGGCAATCTATATCCGGTTGGCTGTCCATAAAGAGTCGAGGAAGAAATTCTGAACACCATGCGAAGTGAATTGACATTATGAAATAGCCTCTAAAAGCGCGAGGGCGGGATTATCCCGCCCTCGTTCGTTATTAGAACATGGACAAAATTAACTGTCATATTTTGAAATGAAATAGATTTTGGGAGGGAGATAGAAACGGAGCAAAATTCAATTCTCGTGCGGGCAAATCAGCGAGAACCCTTGGAGGTACAAAAAGTAGAATACACTATCGAGAAAAAGACATTTACGGTTACAAGGCACTTTGGAGAAAAGAAAGACCTTCAAAGTTTGGTGATGGAACTTGCATCCACAAGGGCAAAGAGAGAAATGGGATTATAACTATTCTTAAAATCTTTTCATTTGTCTTGCAAAGCGAAGAAAATTATGGTATAATACAAGTATCATAATTTGGTGCTTTGACAAACAAAGGAGGTTATATGTCAAAGCAAATACAACTGAATAAAATTGGAATTTATATGCGGCTATCTCGTGACGATGAAAAAGCGGGGGAATCCATGTCGATCGAGCATCAGCGGATTATTCTCCGAAAGTATGTCGAAGAACATGGCGGGGTGATCGTAGATGAGTATGTCGATGACGGGTATTCGGGAACAAACTTTGACCGTCCCGAGGTGCAGCGGCTCCTTTCCGACGCGCAGACGGGTAGAATAGACACGATCATTGTGAAAGACTTGTCCCGTTTCGGGCGGAATTACATACAGGTGGGACAGTATATCGACTATATCTTCCCTGCGTATGGAATCCGATTTATCGCTCTCAATGATAATGTGGACACCGCGGACAGAACCTCTACGGCAATGGATATGATGCCGATCATGAACGTGTTCAACGAATGGCACGCCGCAAACACGAGCAAGAAAATAAGGGCTGTGTTTGAAGCGAGCCAGCGTAGCGGCAAGTACACGAATTGGAATTATCCCTACGGTTATAAAGCGGGAAACGATGAAAATCGCACCGCCGTCATCGACGAGGAAGCGGCAAAAGTCGTGCGTACCATTTTCGATTTGCGCTTACAAGGGTATTCCCTTCGGGCAATCGGAAAATATTTGGCGGATGAGAACATTCCGAACCCTGCGAGGTATTATACGAGAATTGACGGGACCAAAACGAATAAAATTTGCAATTCATTTTGGAGCGGACGGACAATTTCATGGGTCTTGACGAACGAGACTTACCTCGGCAAGACAATGCAGCACAGAACGACGCGGGTTTCTTACAAAAACCATAAAGTCGTTCCCATTTCAAAGGACGATTGGATCGTGAAAGAGAACGCGCATGAGCCGATCATCGACCTTGATACATGGAAGAGAGTCCAAGAGATCAACCATTCAGTTTCTCGTGGGAAAGCGGACAAGCAGAAGAGAACGCATCTTCTTTCGGGGTTCGTCGTTTGCCCGGATTGCGGACAAAAATGCAAGCTAAATCGAACGAGGGAAGGGCATTATTCTTTTGTTTGCAGGACGTACAAAGATTATGGGAATCGCTATTGTTCCTCTCATTCTATCACCGAGAAGATGCTTGAAGAGATTGTTTTACGGGATATTCAATCCATGCTCCAAAGAGTGCAGATCGATGAGGCGAAGGAGAAAGAGGCGTTCCTGCGAGAGCGGGCAAAGTCGAGCGAGCAAAGCAGATTTTCCGATGAGAAGCAATTAAAAGCTCTCAAAAGCAGACTTGTCGATTTAGACAAATTGATCCGCTTCTCCTTTGAAAAAAGCGTCTTGAAGGGAATGTCCGAAAATGTTCTAAGCGACTTGTGCGCAGAGTATTCCGCTGAAAAAGAATCGGTTCTGAAAACGATTGAGGAACTTGAAAAACGACTTGCAGAAGCCCGTCAAGATAATGATGAAGCAGAGGAATATATCGCCAAGTTAAAACGCTATGCGGGACTTGAAAGTTTGACGCGGGAAGCCTGCCTACAACTGATCGACTTCATCACGATCTCACAAAAGCAGGAAAATGGAAAGCGAGAAATCCATATTTATTATAAGTTTTCCCACGGAGAAAGCCTGAAAGAGTTCAGAAGCAAGATAAAAAGTATCCCATAAGTTACAAGAGCAACGGGCGAAGCTGGACCCATCGGCCCCACGGGCGCGACGGGTGCGACGGGCCCCACCGGCCCGACAGAACCTGTCACAGATGGGAAACGCGAACAGGCAAAGCAACCTTTCGAATTTTATAGAAATGATCAAAACGGCGAGGCGTTCCCTCGCTGTTTTTTGCATGTAAAAGACAAAAATCATCGGGAATCGGGCGTAGCTCTTGACTTGCGTCCCGAAAAATGTTAAAATATTGCTATCCTTTTTGAACAGAAGTGCTGGAACATGAAAAAAATAGTCATCTCACTCATTTTGACCTGCCTCATCGTCTTTCAGGCAGCGGGCTGCAGCCAAAATCCGCAGAACGATCCTTCCAAGGGCGATGGAAATTCAAAGGTTTCCGTGTCCATGCTCTATCCCATGAATCTGCCCAACTTCGAAGCGCTCGTCGAACATACATATCCCCAGATCGATCTTCGCGTCGAGCGCAACGCCAAGGCCACGATCGACGGCGAGAGCGAACGCCGTCTGCGCACCGGCCACGGCTCCGATCTCATCACCACGACCATGCCCACCGGAGACGTCCGCAGCTATGCGCTGGATCTCAGCGCACAGGAATTTGCCTCCGCTTACCAGGCCGGCATTTCTCAGAGCCTGCTCATCGACGGCAAGACGCTCTTCCTTCCTCTGCCCGGCCAATACTCCGGCTATATCTATAATGTGACCCTCGCGAATCAGATCGGCGTGACGGAGCCGCCGGCCTCCACCGGCGCTTTGATGTCCATGCTGGACGAAGCGGCGGGACGCGGGCTGGGGATCGGCAGCGACGGCGTCATGTTCGCGATCGAATCCGCGGATATGACCAACGTTTCGTCCTATCTCATCGGCACGCGAGTCCCGGACTTTCTGGGACGGGCGGACGGGGTGATCTGGCGGGAACATCTCACGAACCGGGAGGACTCCTTTGCAAACGGCATGGCGGATTGTCTCAACCTGTCGTCCGCGATGGTGGAAAAAGGATATCTCGACCCCGCGCACCTCACAAACAACCGGAGCAATATGACCCCCGTTTGGGATCGAATGCTAAACGGCACGCTCATGCTGACGTACAGCACGGTCCATTTTCTGGATACCCTGAACGCCGCCTGCGATCAATATGAATTTGCGATGTTCCCCTTCCTCAGCGAGGAGGACAACGCCCCCTGGACGATCGCGGCGCCGGCGGCCTATCTGGGGCTGAACGCCGCTTTGGCCGAACCTGGCAAAGAGGACGTTTTGCGCGCCGCCCGGCAGGTCTTGTCCGTTCTGTCCACCCCGGAGGGACAAGCCGCCTTTATCCGGGACTGCGGCGCCTCCCAATCCTATCTTGCCGCCGACGTTCCCGTCTCCGGTGAGATCCCCGAAGGATTGGCGGACTGCGTCTTGAACGGCTTTGTTTATAATGTAAAATTCCCCGCGAAACTGCTTTTATATTTCGGCCGCAACATGGTGTCCGTGCTCTCCGGGGAAACCCAAATGGCGGAGGCGCTCTCCAAAGTCGATCATTATTTTCTGTCGGGCGACAAGGAGATCGAATACGACCAGACGCTGATCGGCGTCGTGGCGGGCGATATGATCTATGAAAATTACAATGTGCGCCGGGAAGAGACGGGGATCGGCAATTTAGTCACCGACGCGATCCGGGAAATGGCCGAAGTCGATATCGCTTTTGCCAACGGCGGGTCCATCCGGGGAAGCCTCTATGAGGGCAATGTGTTCGGAAGCGATCTGGACGTCGTCTGTCCCTACGGCAACACGATCGTGGTGCTGGAAGTGAAGGGTTCCGTCATCCGGGAAATGCTTGCAAACGGCTTGGACCGTCTCGTCCAGGAGAGCGGGATCCCCGGCGGAAGATTTTTGAATGTATCCGGTCTTTGTTATTCTTACCGGGCGCCTGCGGGGGACAGAGGGGCAGAGCTCTTGGAGATCACTCTTCCGGACGGCTCTCCTTTCGACGAATCCAAGACCTATCGGATCGCCGTGACTTCCTATATGTGCGGGGCGGAAGGCTATCTGGACAACAACGGCGACGGCTTCACGATGCTCAACGTTTACAGCGATACGGCGCCGCGGGCGGAAGGGGTCACGCTCTTGCAGGAAACCGGCAAGACCTTCGGCGACGCCCTGCAACTCTATTTCCGGACCCATAACGGCGAGGCGATCTTCTTCGAGCCGGAAGGGCGGATCAAGGTGGTGAAAGGCGATGAATGAACAAAAGAAATCGCGTCTGCTCTATTTTCTGCTGACCTTTCTCGTCTTTGCCGTCTGCGCCGGCTGCTTTGTTTGGCTGATCGGGTCCTCCGAGCAGATCACGCTGTCCTCCGGGGAGGAGATCAACCGGATGTATTTGAGGGAGATGACCGCGCAGATCGACAGCCATTTCGACACCGGTCTGAACGCCCGCTTTTCCGCGCTGCATACCATTGCCGACAGCGTGAACGACGACGATTTGGAGAGCCGGGAAACGCTCACTGCCTTTCTTCAAAGAGCGCAGGAACACAACGACTTTCATTTTCTGGCGTTTTTGGACGAAAACGCGCTCTATTACTCCGTGGATGGGATCAGACCGGCAGCCTCCCGGCTCAGCTTCCTTGCCGATCTATTGCAGGGGAAGAGCAATCAGATCTCCTACAACGAGGCGCTGCTCAATGAAAATATGATCCTCTTGGGCGTCACGATCGACCCGATCGCGTACGGGGAGAATACCTTCATCGCCATGTTGGCGGGGCTTACGAACGAGTCTTTCAGTTCGCACATGGCTCTGCAAAGCACGGAGACGCAGACCTGCGCCAGTATCGTCACGCAGAAGGGCAGCTTTATCATTCATAACACTTTCAACGACGATCTGCCGCTCGGCACGAACGTGCTCACAAAATTGGAGACATACGCCACCTTCAACGAGGAGTATTCGCTGGAACAGGTGCGCAGCGACTTTGAAGCCCGCTCGTCGGGCATGACCATCTTCTATGCCGGCAGCCACCTTCAATGTATGTACTATGCCCCGATCGAGGGGACCGACTGGTTCATGCTTTTGCAGGTCCCGTATGACGTGATCGACGAATTGGTGTCCGCACAGACCCATCAACTGAACGGGAACGCGATCATCGTGCTGGTCGTCATCCTGATCTCGATCTCCGTCCTGTTTTTGGTCTATTTTCTCAATTTGCAGCGGCACGCCCGCGCACTGGTACAGGCCAACGAGGTCGCCGTGTCCGCGCAGGCGCGGGCGGAAAAGGCCAGCCGGGCAAAGAGCGAGTTCTTGAGCCGCATGAGCCACGAGATCCGCACGCCGATGAACGGGATCATCGGCATGAGCACGATCGCCCGGCAAAACCTGAACGATCCCGTGAAGGTGGAGGATTGCCTCAAAAAAGTTTCGCTCTCCTCCAAACATTTGCTTGCGCTCATCAACGACGTTTTGGATATGTCCAAGATCGAGAGCGGCAAGTTGGAAATGAAATTTGAGCAGTTCGACCTGCATTTGTTCTTGGAAAGCCTGGTCAGCGTCTATAAAACGCAGGCGGAATCCAAAGGGCTCGCCTTCGAGACCGTCCTCACCGGGCGGGTGGACAACCTGCTCATCGGCGACTCTCTGCGGTTGAACCAGATCCTTTCCAATCTGCTCTCCAACGCCATCAAGTTCACGTCCGCCGGGAAGATCACCCTGCACGTTGCCGAGGCGGAAAGGAAGGACGGCCGCCTTTGGCTGCTGTTCGAGGTGTCCGATACAGGCGTCGGGATCAAAGAAGAAAATTTCGACAAGATCTTCGAGGCCTTCGAGCAGGAACATTCGGATGTCGCCCATAAGTTCGGCGGCACCGGGTTGGGTCTCTCGATCGTGAAGCGGTTCAGCGAGATGATGGGGGGCGGCGTAAAACTGAAAAGCGTCTTTGGAGAAGGCAGCACCTTCTCCGTCCGCATTCCCTTCCCGACGGTGGAGGGCGCAAGCCCCATCGTCTGGAACGAAAGTTTGGTGACTTCCGACTCCGGTCTTGCCGAGACGAAGTACGATTTCCAAAGCAAGCGCATTCTGCTGGCGGAAGATAACGAACTCAACCGGGAGATCGCCGTCGAGCTTTTGGGAATGGAGACGGGCGCGGAGATCGTGGAGGCGGAGGACGGCCGGCGGGCCGTGGAACTTTTCGAGCAATCGGCGCCCGGTTATTTCGATCTGATCCTCATGGATATCCAAATGCCGCACATGGACGGCTATGCCGCCACAAGGGCCATCCGCGCGATGGACCGGCAGGACGCCAAGACCATTCCGATCCTGGCGATGACCGCAAACGCTTTTGCCGAGGACGCGGAAAAGAGCCGTCTCGCCGGCATGGACGCCCATATCCCCAAGCCGTTGGAAATTTCCACCGTTTACGCAACTTTGAACGAGATCCTGCACAGAAAGGGAAACGAGCGATAATATTGACCGTTAAGGCGGCGCCGCTTCGGAAGCGGCGCCGCATTTTTTGGCTTGTCCGTCTCCAATAAGTCGACAGCCCTGAAACACAACACGCCCTATCTTTTCGGGATCTTGCTCGCCCTCTATACCGGCGCGGCAGGATCTGGGGATCGCCATCGTCCCCTTTTCGAAGTCAACGTCCTCCCAAGTGGGCGCGAGAAGCTCCCCGATCCTCAGAAGTCTTTGAAAAAAGAATTGCAGGGCAAAGAGCGCGCTCCTTCGACAATTTCTAATTTAATCAGAAAAAGGCAAAGTTTCTGTTGACTTTTTGCATAAAATGGGATAGAATACATCCTGTATCGGAACGGCAGCGTGACGGTCAAGCCTTTGAACGGCTTTGCGGATACGACAACATAAAGACAGCGTTTTTCTCCTTAAAAAATATGAAACAGGAAGGGGCAGCGGATTTCCGCTGTCCTTTTCCATTTTGCGGGGAAAATGGCAAAAGTCCCTCGGCTTTTCGGGCGTTGGGACGCGGACAAAGCTCGTTTTCATATCGTATGGTAGAAAAATATTCGGGAGAGAGGGATTGGAGCAGCGCGTTTCGGAGAGCGAGCCGAAGAAGAGCGAGGAGAGCGTTCGGGCGAGCTATGTCCTCGATGGGAAAAAGTACGCCGTGATCCGGCAGTTTGTGGGCGAAAAGGAGGCGGGCGTCTTGATGGCGGAACTTGCCGAACGGATGGCAATTCGGGAGAGGGACGCTTAACCGATGGCCGAAAAGAAGGAATTGGAAAAGATCGGGATCTATCTGCGCCTTTCGCGGGACGACGAGAAGGCGGGGGAATCCATGTCCATCGAGCACCAGCGGATCATTCTTCGCAAATACGCGGAGGAGCACGGCGGAAAAATCGTGGACGAGTATGCGGACGACGGCTTTTCGGGGACGAATTTCGACCGGCCGGGCGTTCAGAGGCTTTTGTCCGACGCGCAGACGGGGAAGATCGACACGATCCTCGTCAAAGATCTCTCCCGTTTCGGGCGCAACTACATTCAGGTCGGACAGTATATCGACTACATCTTTCCCGCCTACGGGATCCGCTTTATCGCCCTGAATGACAACGTGGATACCGCGGACAGGAGTTCTGCGGCGATGGATATGATGCCCATCATGAACGTTTTTAACGAGTGGCACGCCGCAAGCACGAGCAAGAAGATCCGTTCGGTGCTGGACGCGAGCCGGCGGGCGGGTAAATTCACGAATTGGAACTATCCCTACGGCTATCGGGCGGGGACAAACGAGAAGCGTTCCGCCGTCGTCGACGAAGAGGCGGCAAACGTCGTGCGGCGCATTTTCGATCTCCGTCTGCGGGGCAATTCCGTCGGGACGATCGCGCGGATTTTGTCGGACGAGGGGATCCCGAACCCCGCCACCCACTACACGCGGCTGGACGGCGGAAAATGGGAGCGGAACTGTTCCCCGCTCTGGGCGCCCAAAACGGTGCGCTGGATCTTGTCCAATCCCGTCTATCTCGGCAGCACCGTCCAGCATAAGACGACCCGCGTCTCCTATAAAAACCATCAGGTGGTCAACGTGCCGGAAAGCGAGTGGATCGTGACAAAAAACGCGCACGAGCCCCTCGTTTCCCAAGAGATTTGGGACAAAGTGCAGGAGAGTTTCCGCTCCGCCCGCGGCAGGACGGACAAGACGGGGAAAATTCATTCCCTGTCGGGGCTCGTCGTCTGTGCCGATTGCGGGAAGAAACTCAAATTCAAGCGCGCAAAAAACGCTTCGGGCTGTTTCCTCTGCCGCACCTATGTCGATCTCGGAAAGCAGCGCTGCTCCTCCCACCGCATTTCGGAAGAAACGCTGGAAAGGTTGGTCCTGCAAGATCTTCGCGCCCTTTCGGCGGCGGAGACCTTCGACGAAGAGCGGGCAAAGGAACGGTTTCTGAAAGAGCGGTCCAAACGCCGCGCGCAGGGGAAAGTTTCCGACGAAAAGCAGCTCAAAGCCTGCCAAAACCGGCTGAAAGAGCTCGATAAACTTTTGCAGTCGGCCTTTGAGGAAAAGATCTTACAAGATCTGCCCGAGGACGTCTTTTCCAAGCTCTGCGAAAAATACCGGACGGAACGGGAGTCGGTTTTGAAAACCCTGGACGGGCTCAAAGCGCGGCTTTTTCAAGCGGGCGGAGAGGATGAGGACGCGGAGGAGTTCCTCCGAAGGTTCCGCCGCTTCGCAAGGGTGGAAACGCTGACGCGCGAAATGTGTCAAGAGTTCATCGAGGAAATAACGGTCGGCGAAAGGAAGGACGACGGGGAGCGCGAGATCTGTATTTCGTATAAATTTCTACCGAGCAAGTCCCAAAAAGCCCCGGAATGACCGAAAAAGCGCCCGTCCTTTGATCGAAGAGGGGAATTTCTGCGCCGCTATCCGCCCCTTTGCTCGCGAAATTTCGCGCAGTCTTTTTCGCTTCGGAAGACAAGCAGGGAAAAATATGAATATTCAATATTTTCATTTTTTATTTTTAGAAAAAAAATTATAATCTCTTGAAAAATCTCTTCTTTTGCGTTAAAGAAATTTATAAAATAAATATTTTTTTTCACATTCGCACACTTTCGCTTGACAATTCGACAAAAATCGCTATAATCACTTAACGGTCTCATGAAATGGGAAAATCGGCACGATTTTCCCAAAACTTCGCGAAAAAATCTCCGGAAAAAGGGAAATTTTCTGCGCCTCAAAGGGCGCAAAAGCGGAAAAAAATTCATAAAATATCAAAATCCACACAACATGGAGGGAAGGCGGGCGAGGCGCCGCGCCGAGGAAAAGCATTGGATAAATTTATGTTGGAAGTCATTGATTTTTCGAAGAAATACCGCAACAATCCCGATTATTCCGCGCGGCACATCACGTTTACGGTGTCGGCGGGGGAAGTCGTCGGGCTCATCGGGAGCAACGGCGCGGGAAAATCCACGATCATCAAGAGCGTCATCGGCGTTCTGCCCTTTTCGGAGGGGACGATCAGGATCGGCGGCTATGACATCGCGAAAGAGTCGGAAAAGGCAAAGCGGCTCATCGGATATGTTCCCGACGATCATTCGGTCTATGAAAAACTGACGGGAAGGGAGTACATCAACTATATCGGCAGTTTGTACGGGGCGACGAAGGAGCAGAAGCGGTATATTACGGAAGATCTCGCAAACCGTTTCGAGATCGCCTATGCGCTCGATACCCAGATCGCGGGCTATTCCCACGGCATGCGGCAGAAGATCTGCATTCTGGGCGCGCTCACGCACGAACCGAAACTTTGGATTTTAGACGAGCCCATGGTGGGGCTCGATCATCAGACCATGACGCTGCTGTGCGAATTTATCCGCGGCTATGCGAACGAGGAGCGGTGCGTGCTGTTCTCCTCTCACAATCTCGAAGTCGTTCGAAAGACCTGCGACAAGGTCATCTTCATCAAAAAGGGAGAACTTGCGAACATCGTCGATCTGACGGAGAACAAAGATTTCGATCTCAACGGCTATTATACCGAGCTGAACGGGGGAGGAAGCGATGCGTGAATTTATCCGGCTGCAGCTCAAACTGAAATGGGGGCTCAACCGAAACAACAATAAAGCGAGCGCGGTCATGACGGCGATCGCCGCATTTTTTGCAGTAGTCCTTGCGCTTGCCCTAGTCTTTACCCTTTCCTATGTGCTCAAGAGGAGCATTTCGGTCTCGCCCAAGCGGCTCGGCGTGTTCTATCTCACCCTGATCGCGGCGGGGCTTACGGTCGCGGCGACGGGCATGCAGATGAAGCGGCTCTTCCGACCCGCCGATCTTCTGATCGCGGCGCGTTTTCCCATCAGCCCGTTTCACCTGTTCGTCTCCTATCTCATTTTGAACTACATCGACCTGTGCCTTTACTCGGCCATGCTCCTTCTGCCCGTCATGATCGCCTTCGGCATCGCGATGAACTGCTTTTCCGTCGCCTTTGTGTTCGGCATGCTGCTCGGGACGGTGCTCATGCCGCTCGTTCCCTTCGGGCTTTCGATATTTCTCGCGATCCCCGCGAATTTCGTCGTCTCGACGCTCGAAAGACACGGGATCGTCCGGCTTGTCTGCTTCGTCCTTGTGCTCGTGGGCGCTTTCCTTTTATATTCCTATCTCCTTTCGGTGCTTGCGGAGTTCTTCATCCACCGGAATTGGGAGGAGGGCACCCTCGAGATCTGGGAGGCGCTGCTCTCGGGGATGGACAGCTATTTCAACCCCGTCTTTTATCTCGGCAGCATCGTCTTTTTCGAGCGGTTCTGGCTCGGGCTCGGCGTCTGGGTGCTCGGGGGCGCGGCGTTGATCGCGGGCGGAGTGGCGCTTTCGAAGATCGTCTGCGCCGAGCTCCGCAGAAAGGCGCTCGACTGCGGGAACGGGCTTTCCGCAAAACGGACGAAGATCGACGATCTTTCCGGCGGGCGGGCGCTCTTCCGCTTTACCTTCCGGGAGATCCTGCGGACAAAGACCTATTCCTATTTTTATTTGGGCGTCGCGATCTCGACGCCCGTCATGGTGTTCTTCTGCAACCGTCTCGTGACGACGGTCGGCATTGCCGACGTGGGCATGGGGATCAACTTCGGCGCGTCCGTTCTGGTCGTCGCCGTCTTTATGGCGATGATCTCCTCCTTCACGGCGACGGTTTTGAGCGTCGAGGGGAAAAATTTCTACATCACGAAACTTGTGCCCGTGCCGTATCGCAGACAGCTGCTCATCAAGGGGTTTCTGAACATCGGTGTCAGCGCGGTCGCCCTGCTCATCAGCGCGGCGGTGATCGCGGCGCTGGAATTTATCACCCCGGCGGACATGGGCGTTCTGATCGGCTCCCAGCTCTTGCTTGCGGCGGGGCTCGTGTTCAACGGGATCAATCTGAATCTTGTAAATCCCAACTTAAAACCCAAGGCGAACGGTGAAGCCGAGGAGATCAACATCACCTACATGCTCCTCATCGGGCTGGTGATCGCAGGGGGCCTGGGTGCATGTTGTATCATCTTTCCCAAGATCTATGAAAACGGCAAGGCGCTCGCCTATCTCGTCGCGCTGTCCGTATCCGCGGTATATGCCGCCGTCAATTTTCTGGTCTATTGGTTCACAGTCGATAAGAAGTATCGTAAAATCGAGGCTTAAGGGGGTAATCCGATGAAAAAGTTAATGATCTCTACCATCATTCTGATGCCGCTTCTGATCCTTGCGATCATGCTGGTGAGCGGGGCGATTTTGAGCATTGTCACCCACATTTATGTCGAGAAGGTGGAATTCGTCGAGAACGCGACGCTCATTCTCGTCATGAAGGACGAGGACGCGCCGCCCGCCCAGCAGGTGGACGTCAATGTGTTCCCGCTCAAAGCGGACAACCGCGACCTTGTCTATTCCGTCGAGGACGAGAGCATTTGCTCGGTGGACGGAAACGGCGTCGTGACCGCCAATTATTTCGGCGAGACGTTCGTGACCGTTTCGAGCATTGAGAACAAGGCGGCGACCGCAAAGCGCAGGGTGCTCGTCACCGACAACACCGTGCATGCGCTCAGGATCCGGGAATTCGAGAACGATCTTTACCGCGGCGACGAGCCGCTTCGCCTGCTCGTGGACATTCTGCCCTATGAGGCGAACAACAAGCAGGTGGTCTGGACCTCCTCCGACGAGTCCGTTCTCTCCGTTTCGGAGAGCGGGGACGTTATCTGCAAGGGCGCCGGGGTCGTCACCGTGACCGTCTCCTCGGTCGAAAAGCCGGAGATCACCGACACCGTCGAGATCCGCTGCCACGAACCGATCCAGAGCATTTCGGCGGAATATCCTTCCGTCGTCACTGCGGCGGAGACGGCTTCCTTCCCGCGCCTGACTTCCACCCCCGAGAATGCGACCTACACCGTCTCGTACGCCTCTTCGGACGAAGAGGTCGCCCGGGTCGACGAAAAGGGGAACATCGTCTTTTTGAAGGCGGGCGTTGTGACGATCACCGCGACGGCGACGGACGGCAGGGCGCACAGCGACAGCGTTTCGGTCCGCTATAACTGCACGAACGGCTATTTCATGGGCGCGCTGTTTGAAAAGACGGCCTACCAATTCGATTATGACACATTTGCCGGAAAGGCGCTTTCGGACATCGTTTTGAAGAAAGTGCTCGAGGGCTCCTATCGCGAGATCTTGGACGTGACCTTCACAAAGGCCGGGATCCTCTCCTTCGACAAGAACAAAGAGGAATTTTTCTTGAACGACGTCGGGGAAGAGAAGGAGCTCGGGACGATCACCGTCACGATCCGCGCCAACAAATACGACTACGACAGCGCCGCCGTCAAAGAATTCGTCACGGACATCTGCAACGTCACGATCACGAGGAACGCAAAGAGCATTTCGTTCGTTTCGGACGGGCAGAAGGTCGGCGGCTTGACGACGGACGACGCGCTCAGCTTCGGCGAAGGGAACGTCCGGGACGGGATCGGCGTTCTGACTTCGCCCAAAAACCACACCGATACGTTGAGCTTCGAGATCGAAGGCGACGCGTATATCAAAAACGGCTCGACCCTTGTCTTTGAGAAAGAGGGCGAATACACGGTGAAAGTCATCGCGACGGCAAAGGACGGGAACGGAAACGTGACCGCGCAGTCCACCCTCAGCGTCACCCACGTCGAGCCCAAGGACAGCGAGACGGATATTCCCGTCGACAGCGCGACCGAGCGCGAGGTTTCCCTCTCCCTGAAACGGAACGGGACCAAGGAGACGGGCGTGCTTTCGATCACCGCGCCCGAAGGGACGACGGCAAAGTGCGTTTCCGATCATCCCGAGATCGTCTCGGTCGATGAGAGCAGCGCGGGCGTCCGTCTGGTGCCGCAGAAGGGCGGATTTGCGACTGTCACCGTCACGTTCGAGCCGGCGCAGAACGGGAGCGGCGTTTCCCTCGTCTCGGCGCAGGCGGGCAAACTCCACATCTACGTCAACAAGGCGGTCTCGGACAGCGCGATCTCCTTCAGTTTCGACAACAACCATACGACGTCGAAGGATCGCTTCGACTATACGGTCACGATCGAGACGAGCGAGGACGCGATGGCCGGCAAAAAGCTGGTCTTGGACGGCGTCGAGACGGAGATCGAATACAAAAACGGAAAATTTACGGGCAAATCAAGCAAAATCTTCGAGACCGGCGAGAACGAGGCGACGGTCTTGGCGCAGGTCGTTTACGACGCGGAGGCGCGGAAGGCGACGGACAAGGAGGTCTGCGCCTTTGCAAACTGCAAGCTCAAAACCACCCACGGCAACCTTCTTCTGCCCCCGAAGGTCACCCTCCAAGACGCAGAACTCAACCCCAAGGAAACGACGGCGCTCGATTTCGGCGACATCGGCGACAAGATCGTGCTTCTTGTCGACGCCAACACGGCGACGCCCGCCGACTTTACGCTGACGAAGGAGGCGATCGGCTTTTCCGCCGAGATGAAGTTCGATTTTGAGATCGAACTTTTGGAAAATGGCACGGCAAAGATCACACTGACCGCCAAAGAGGGCGGATCGGAGACGACGGTTCTTTCCGTCGCGGGACAGGAATATACCTTCGCCGTCAAAGTTCTGGTCGTCGCACACACGATCGAGGTGAAATTCGGCGATACCGTTCTCAATAAAGACACAGAATATACGACCCTTCTTTCGCCGCTCAAATTGGCGGTGTTTGTCGGGCGCGAGGACAAAGAGACGATCACCGACACGAAGGTCTCCTATTCGTTCGACGACGGCGCGTGGTACGACGAGACGCTGACGGGCGGCAAAGTTTGCAACCTTTCGATCGTGCTCGACGGGCGCAAGAGCGTCACGATCAAGAGCGGCAAGGCGGAGATCAAGTTGAACATCCAAAAGCTCGAGCTGGAATCTCTTGATCTCAAATATCACATCGAATATCCCGAGAATGAAAAGGTCGTTAAGCTCGATCAGTTTGAGGTAAAAGAAGAGCCCAAAACGTTCGAATTCTCTTTCCCGAAGGCGATCCAGGGGCATTTCGACATCGTGATCGAAAAGCCCGAACTTCAAAACAATCTCGGCGGCTTCGAGCAGGCGGAGATGGAAAAGTTCTTCAAGCTCGAGCATATGAATAACGGTCAAAGCGATTGGAGCTATAATGTCAGTGCGGACACGCTGAAACTCACGGTGACGATCCCGCAAGACAAGACCTATTTCATCGACGAAGAGTTCACGTTCACCTGCGGAGAGAAGAAAGTCACGCTGATTTTCAACTGCGCAGATTTCGTGCGCGTGGAAATGGAGGACTTCGACAACACCAACCCGAGCAACGTCTATCTCGGCTATCAGCAGGTGCGGGTGTTCGCAAAGCAGAGCTATTATAACAACGAAAAAGTCGATTATTTCCGCGTGCCGATCAAAACGCTCACCGACGTCACGGACACCACCAAAACCGGCGATCCGGCGGCGATCATCTGGGATTTGACGCGCGTCACGGAAAACGGCAAGAAAGTAGAGACGCCCGTTTCGCGGCAGCGGGGGAATAAAGTCATCGTCGGGGACGAAATTTACACGATCGAAGAAAGCACCGCTGAAAACGGCAAGAACTGTTCCACGCTGAAAGATAAAGACGGCAAAGTCATTGCGCAGGGCGGAAAATTCGCAGAAAGCGGAAAGCGCGTGACGTGGATCGACGTATTTGCGGAAGCAGGCTATGCGCATATATATTTTGGGGATTTCGGCGGGCTTTCGGAGACGGACGTTCAGAACGATTATTTTGGCAACTTCGGCGAGAAGGAGGGCTGGACGGCGGTCCCGCAGGCGCAAGATGATAAAAGCGGCAGAGATTTCAAGCCGTCGGAAAATGCTTATACGTATTTGAGAGTTGAGGCGGGGGACGGCGCGAAGGAGAGCGAGGTAAACACGCATTTTAATTTCAACGTGTTGGAAGAGAAAGATCTTGTGAACGTATTCGACGCGGACGGATATTGCAACGCCAGCCATCGAAAGGTCGTTTTGCACAATAATTTGTACGGCGACGGCGAAATCACCGGAGACACGGCGAAAACTATCCCAGACAATTTGATTTTGAAGCCGACGGATGTGACTTCACATAACGATACGAAAATCACCAAAGAAGTGCTTTATGGTAACGGTTATCAAGTCAATTTGAAGGTACTGAACGACAAGATTACCGACGATAAATTAAATAACAAGTTAGAAAACACGGGCAATGGGACAGATTTTGGCACAATCTATAATGTAAAGTTGAAAGGACATAACGATACCACGGAAATCCGTCCTACCACGACGAAACTTTTATATAAAATCAAAGGGATCTATTATTCGGATATTCAATATTACAGCAAAATGAATCCGAGTGGCGGGAAAATCTATATAAAAAATTCCATTTTGCGTTGCGTGGCAAGTGCCGCATTACAGCTTTATGGAAACAATCAAAATAGTTACCTTGAAAATGTTGTCATGTCGGAATGTTTGAAAGGTATTTCGCTGGAATCAGGAACCAATCAAACTGTCAACGTTAAGGGATTTTTAGATGTTCTCAACTATTATTATCCTGAAAAGATGGCGGAGGGCGTTGGATTATTAAATGGCGCGGGCGCAAGCATGGCGAAAAGCTTTCTAACGACAGATACGTTGCTACAATACGGTGGGGCTGACGCATATATGGAATGGTTCGGAAATAAAAATTCCGACTATGAGGGCTATAAACAAGCACAAAGCCGCTTCGTCAATATGGTTTTGTTTGCGTTCCCGTCCGTTGGCAAGAATAAGCCGACGAAGTATTGGAATGGCAACGAATACACCACAGCGCCAGAAGAAGATGTAAAAAAATTCGAATATATCGAGCTCTTGGGGATGTTCAGCGTCATGGTCTACAAAGAAACCGCCGATTTGGATGGCGGCCAGAAAAGCGAAAACAGCAAATATTATGACACACGCAATATGCAGAACTTGTTCTCCAATCAACGCGATATCCGCGTGCTTTGCCAATACAAGACGATAAAAGACGGAAAGCTCGAGAAGAATACCGATCATATCCTCTGGCATATGCAGAAGGTCTATCGCGACTTGGATTTGTATCCCGTTATCGGGAACCGCGAACCAGACCATATCAAAGCCCTCAAAAAATCTCTCATCAACGTCAAATGGCCCGACGGCACTTGCGCCAACGAGTATATTCAAGACGCCCTCTCCGACAAGGAGAAAGCAAAACTTGATCAAAGCCTCAGCGCGGGCACAACGGGAAATTAAAATCCCTTAACGCACACGCGCTACAGGTCCCACCGGGCCCACCGGCCCCGCAGGCGTTGACGGCGTCACGCCGACGGTCACCGTCGGCACCGTCACCACCACCGGCCCCGAAGGCCCCGCTGCCGTAACCACCGGCGGTACCGCTGATAATCTCGTGCTCAACTTCACGATTCCCCGCGGCGAAACCGGCGCCGACGCCGTTTTCACCCCCGCTGCCGCCGTGGAGAATACCGACGCTACCGGAGGCGCGACCCCGCAGACCGTCGCTGCGACGCTGAACCAGCTTCTTGCAAGCCTTCGCGCCGCAAATATTCTGCAAACCACCTGACAACAGGGCAAAAAATATCTCCGCAGTTTTCTGCGGAGATATTTTCGTTTTCTTGTTTTTTATTTTTCGGTTATTTTCCGTATTTTCCGCTGTTCGACCTTTAACCGGATCCAATGCCCGATCAAAAACACGAGCGCGCCCACCGTCGCGATCAGAATATCCACCACCGTGTCCGTGAGCGGGTTGATCCCTTGCTCCAGCTGATAGGCGACGTCCTGCATGTCGCTGCGGAAGATCATGCTCGCGAAAAATTCGTAGACTTCCCAGATCGCCGCAAACGAGACGACAAGCAGCAGCATGACAAGATATTCGACAAATTTCGGCTTGCCGTCGCGGAAGCGGAAATAGAGGAAGTATAGCGTCATGCAGGCCAGGAACCCGAAATAGCCGTGCACGAGGGTATCCCACCAACGCACCCGCCAATAGAGCCCCAGCGTCGTGCCCATGTCGACGGACATCACCGCATGCGTGCACATGAGTATGATGAGAATTTTGGGAAGATTGAGCTCAAATTTCCGGTTGACCCAGATGATCGCAAAGGGGGTCGGCGCGATCACGAGAAGGGCAAGATAGGTGCTGAGGTGTTGATCCTGGTTGAGCGTCGCATAGAGGATCGTGACGATGATCGTCGGGATCAGCGTGATGAACGCGGGCAAATATTCTTGAAACGATTCGTTTGTTTTTTGAATTTTCACATTTGCGTTTTCCATAACCAGCCTCCTTTCATTTTATGCCGAGTCAATAAGCCGTTTGATCACTCTTTTTCGCGAAACCGCATTTACAACAAATTCATCGAAAGCCCCGAGAGGTCAGTTTTGCAGGAGCGAACGGGCATTCCGATTGATGATGTCGAAACATCGCTGAAGAGCTGCAAAATCGTCCTGGTCAAGCCCGGCAAGGAGCTTTTTCCGCAGCTTTTCGTGCTCTGCAAGGCAAGTTTTTGCGATCGTCTCTCCCGTTTTCGTGAGGACAAGTTCCACCCGGCGCCGGTCGCCCGACCGCTCCTTGCGCTCGATGAACCCTTTTTGCACCAAATTCTCCACATGGACGGAGATCGTGTTCTTTTTGAAGCCGTGTTCGCGCCCGATCCCGCTCGCGGTCGCGTCCTCCTCATAGAGATGGAGATAGGCGAGGATGCTGACCTCGATGGCTGGCAGCCCGAATTTTTTTCCGGTCTCCTCTTCGAGCCTTCGCCTGAGCTGGAAGGTGTTCTTTGCAAGCTCCCAAAGTTCGTTTCTTTGTTCCATGGCTTTTTTCCTGCCTTTTTCAAAAGGTTCAAAATGGGATAGTTCCTTTTTGAACTATTATACACGGGCCGAAGGGATTTGTAAACAGTTTGCGAAAAAATTTCCGAAAAAAAACGAAAAAATATGCAAAAGGCGCGGAAAAAATTCCGCGCCGCAGCGTTTTAGAGAAGAATGCAACAGATTGTCGGTCAATCTACGCAAAAAATCTCTTCATAGGAACAGTGAAGAATTTTCCGGAACAGAATGATCTCATCCGGATAGAGATGTCGTTGCCCCACTTCGATCTTGGCGACAGCGCTCCGCGTGATATCACACCCGTTGATTTGAAGTTTGATTGAAACTTCTTCTTGTGTCATGTGAACTCTTTCCCGTAAGGTTCGGAGATTCTTTCCCACTTTCTTTTCGATTAAAATATCCATGATCCTGTCATTATTTTGCGCCTATTTCGGCACAAAGTACTTGACAGTATTATAAAAAAGGGATATAATTTTCTTGCACTTATATAAGTGCAAAATATAAAATTTACATTTTAAGGAGAAACATTATGGCAAACCGCATTCGGCACTGCACAACGCAAAAAGAATTTGAACGATTGATTGACGATTTCGTCACGACGGGCTACACGATCAAGTCGCGCGGAGAAGAAAACGCATTGCTCGTGAAGAAGGGGAGGCACGAGAAACATCTTCTGGTTTTTTTGCTGACATTTTGGTTTACGTTTGGGATTGGCAACCTTATTTATGCGCTTGTTCCCGTAAAAACGGAGGATGAAGTCATGATTAAACTTGATTTGTAAGCGGGAAAATACCGAAACAAGACAGCGGGGCGAACCCAAGGCTTCAAGCGACGCCGAAAGAACAGAGCAGGCGGCCGCGCAAACAGCGCCGCCCTCTTTTCGTCGTTAGAGGTATCTTGCGCGCACGAAAGGATCTATCAGGGCTGTCTGCCGTCTTGGCGGTTCCGTGAATCGGACAATTTGATAGCCTATTTTGTCGGGGCAAGGCGATCCACTTGCCAATATCCTTGTTTTTGTGGTATACTGTAAATACATCAAGGGGGCAATGAACACCGTGTTTCTGATCGCAAAGGAGAAATCCCCATGGGCATCGTGAAAGTCGGAAACGGCTTTTATTTCCTATATATCGGCATTGCGGCAATCTTGTTGCTTTCGCTTGTCCTTCTCCTGCGGAAGAGAAGCCGTAAAACCGTGCGTACCGTTCTCCTTGTCCTCCTGTTTGCAAATCTTGCCCTGCACTATCTCAAACAGGCGTTCCCGCCGTATATAAAGGAGTTTCCGTTGTCGCTGCGCATGTCTGCCATGCAGAACCTCTGCGCGGTCTCGACGATTTTATTTCCATTTATCTATCTTTTCAAAAAACAAAACATATTGCACGATTACGCTTTTTTCATCGGCGTAGTCGGCGGCGCGGCGGCGCTTTTTTATCCCACGGAGGCTCTCGGGAAGCTGCCCTTTGCCTTCGATACGATCCGCTTCTATCTCTGTCATACGATCCTCTTTGCCGTGCCGATGACGGCCGCCGTTCTCGGCGTGTACCGTCCGCGGCTCAAAAGGTTTTGGGCGATCCCGCTCCTCTTTTTGGGGTGGCAGGCGATCATCTGCGCGAATGACTGTTTCCTCGTCGCCGTCGGGCTCGTGAAGGGGGAGTTTTCCGATCTGTTGAATCCGGGCTTTCACAACAGCAGTTTTACGTTCGGCGTCCGCCCCGATTTTGCATGGGCCGCCAAGGTGTTTGATCCTCTTGTGCCGTGGTTTTTGAGAACGGACGCCTTCGGCTTAAACGGCGGCGTTGCATTCTATTTCCCCGTGCTGTGGCTCATCGGGCCATCGTATGTGTTTCTCATCCCGATCTATCTTCTTGTTTCGTCTCCGTTTTGGATTTCAGAGGCGGTAAAGCGCAAACGGAATAAACCGCAAGAGATTGACGGCTCTTCCGCGGCAGGCGGAAATCACAAATAACGCACCGGGCCGAGCCGATAAAAATCGTTTTTTCAAACGGATTTTCAGGCATTTTGTCCGCCGATATTTTATTTCTTGAAGAAAATGATAAATCCGAACCCGTCGTGGGCAAGCACGACAAGGTTCGGATTATGATCATTTGGTACTCCCGACGGGAATCGAACCCATAACTAGCCCTTAGGAGGGGCTTGTTATATCCATTTAACTACGGAAGCATAATGTTTTCGCTCCGGAGAGCTTTCGCGCCATGCGACGGCCACGGACGGTTCGGCAGCACCCGTTCCTTTATCTTACATCATTTTCATCCTTTTTGCAACTCTTTTTACAGCGCTTTTCCGCTCTTTTTTATTACATAAATTTTTCTTATATGGAATAAAAATTTTTCTAATTATTAGGTTTCATGCAATCCTCGACAGATTATGATATAATACGCTTAAAGAAATTTTCAAGGAGTATATCATCATGCAGTACGTTGAAAGAGTCCTCGAAGAACTCAAAAAGAAAAATCCCGGTGAACTTGAATTTCACCAGGCTGCCACCGAGATCTTGACCGGTCTCAAACCCGTCATCGAAAAGCACCCCGAGTATGAGAAAGCCGCTCTGCTCGAGCGCTTCACCGAACCCGAACGCGTCATTATGTTCCGCGTGCCGTGGGTCGACGATAAGGGCGTTGTGCATGTCAACAAGGGTTACCGCGTTCAGTTCAACAGCGCGATCGGTCCTTACAAGGGCGGTCTCCGCTTCCATCCGTCGGTCAACCTTTCCATCATCAAATTCCTCGGTCTTGAGCAGACCTTGAAGAACAGCCTCACGAGCCTTCCCATGGGCGGCGGCAAGGGCGGTTCCGACTTCGATCCTCAGGGCAAGTCCGACGCGGAGATCATGCGTTTCTGCCAGAGCTTCATGACCGAACTCTATCGTCACATCACGCCCGACCGCGACGTTCCCGCAGGGGACATCGGCGTCGGCGGCAGAGAGATCGGCTTCCTCTTCGGACAGTACAAGAGGATCGTCGGCGAGTACAAGAACGGCGTTCTGACCGGCAAGGGCATTTCCTTCGGCGGCTCGCTGATCCGTCCCGAGGCGACCGGCTTCGGCGCGACCTACTTCCTTGTCGAAGTTTTGAAGCACCTCAAACAGGACATCAAGGGCAAGACCTTCGCGCTCTCCGGCTTCGGCAACGTCGCATGGGGCGCTGCGACCAAGATCTCCCAGCTCGGCGGCAAGGTGCTCACGATCTCCGGACCCGACGGCTACGTCTACGATAAGGACGGTATCTGCGGCGAGAAGATCGACTACATGCTCGAGATGAGAAACTCCAACCGCAACCGCGTGCAGGATTATGCAGACAAGTTCGGCGTCGAGTTTGTCGCGGGCAAGAAGCCTTGGGGCAACGTCAAAGCGGACATCTACATGCCTTGCGCGACCCAGAACGAGATCCGGATCGAGGACGCGGAAGCGATCGTCAAGATGGGCGTCAAGATCGTCAACGAAGTTGCGAACATGCCTACCACGAACGAAGCGCTTGCCTATCTGAGAGATCACGGCGTGCTTGTCGCACCGAGCAAGGCAGTCAACGCGGGCGGCGTCGCAGTTTCCGGTCTTGAAATGAGCCAGAACAGCGAGAGACTTTCCTGGACGGCTGAGGAAGTCGATGAGAAGCTCAAGGGCATCATGAAAAACATTCACGCGCAGATCGTCAAGGCGTGCGAGGATTATAACCTTGGGTATGATCTTGTTGTCGGCGCGAACATCGCGGGCTTCACGAAGGTCGCGGACGCAATGCTGGCACAGGGCATTGTATAACGGAATCGAACGAAATAACGGGAGCGCCCGACGGCAACAGCCGTCGGGCGCTTTTCTTTTTCGGATTGATGGAAAATTCCAATCAAGGAGATCGTTCGGCGAGTATAAATTTCGTTGAATTTTTATTTTGCAATTCTTTTTTGAAGTGATATAATGAAAATATGTTAGAGAAGATGGACGAATTTTTCGACCGAAGGATCGAGGCTTATGAAGCGCATATGCTGAACGAAATCGAGGACGCGCGTGAATTTTATCCCTATACGGCGAGCCTTTTGCCCAGACATCGCGGCGCAGAGGTGCTCGACCTTGGCTGCGGAACGGGTCTGGAGCTTGATTTTTACTACAAAATCAATCCGCATGCGAAGGTAACGGGATTTGATCTTTCGGAGAAAATGTTGCAGCAGCTTTGGAAAAAGTTTCCGGACGGATGGCTTTCCACCATTCAAGGCTCGTTCATTGATTTTTCGTTTTGGGGTCCGAACGATGCGATCGTCTCCGTCGAAGCGCTTCACCATTACACGAAAGAAGAGAAGGTCTCCCTGTATCGTCACGCGCACCGATCGCTGAAAGCGGACGGATATCTGATCCTCACCGATTATTTTGCAGCCTCCGAGGAAGAGGAGGAGAGCTTTCGCCTGGAATTTGCGCGTCTTAAGGAGGAGCAGGGGATCGAGCAGGGGCTTTATCATTTTGATATTCCCCTGACGACAGCGCACGAGATTGAGGCGCTACTCGAGGCGGGCTTTGTTCAGCCGCGGGTGTTAAGGTGTTGGGGGGCGACCTGTACGATCAAAGCGATGAAACAAAACCTTTGATCGTTTCGATTGTTTCATAAATTTCTGCAAGATTACGCCGATACGGAGTTTTGGGAGGGGATTTTCGGCAAAAATCGGGAGGGAAAGGTGATATTTCCCGTTTCTTCGACATATGTTGAACTATCAGAGAAACGGGAGAGATCATCTATGTGGGATTATATCGAAGAGCGCGCCAGACGGAACGGGGAATATATCGCGAAAACCGGTTGCACGGTGCGCGCCTGTGCCGCGCATTTCGGTTCCAGCAAATCTACCGTTCATAAGGACGTCACGGAGAGGCTCCCCGCGCTCGATCCAGCCCTCTTCAAAACGGTGCAGGCCGTCCTCGATCTCAATCTCCGCGAACGCCATCTGCGCGGCGGCAACGCCACCAAACATAAGTATGAGGCTCGGAAAAAACTTCCGGAAAAAAATTGAGCATTTACCCGTCAACGCCTTGCCTTTTCCCCGTTTTTGTGATATAATAAAACGATGAATTTTGTCGAAAGACAAAATTTCGGTCGGGAAACATCAACGGATCTTACTATGGCGAAATTGCTCGGGATCGACGTCGGATCGACTACCGTGAAGGCGAGCGTCATCGACGAAGAAGGAAAAATTTTATATTCTTCCTATATGCGCCATTTTTCGCGCGTCAGGGAATGCGTCTTGGGGGAGCTTGAAAAAGTTCGCTCTTTTTCGGGTTCTTTCAAGATCTGCGTGACGGGTTCCGCCGGGCTCGGGCTTTCCCAGCGGGGCAAGCTCAATTTCGTGCAAGAGGTGCAGGCGGCGTTCGGCGCGATCAAGAAATTTTATCCCGATGTGGACGCCGCGGTCGAACTCGGCGGCGAGGACGCGAAGATCATCTTCGTCACAGGCGGCGCCGAACAGCGCATGAACGGCAGCTGTGCCGGCGGAACGGGCGCGTTCATCGACCAGATGGCGACCCTTCTCGACGTCTCGGTGGAGGAAATGGACCGGCTTGCCCTCCAAGCAGAGCGGGTCTATCCCATCGCCTCGCGCTGCGGCGTTTTCGCAAAGTCGGATATCCAGCCCCTTCTGAACCAGGGGGCGAGCAAGGCGGACATCGCCGCCTCCATCTTTCAGGCAGTCGTGGACCAGACCGTCTCGGGCTTGGCGCAGGGACGGCGGATCAAGGGCAAGGTGCTCTTTTTAGGCGGGCCGCTCTACTTTTTCAAGGGACTGCGCCGCGCCTTCCAAAGGACGCTCTCTCTGGACGACGAACATGCCGTCTTTCCCGAAAACGCGCCCTGTTTCATGTCGCTCGGCGCCGCAATGTATGCGGAAAACTCCAAGGAAGAGAGTTTGGAGGCCGTCTGCGCGCGGATCTCGGCGCTTGTCGGCGGCGGGGAGATCGCGGTTTCCAAACCGCTCTTCGGCTCGCGGGAGGAATATGAAGAATTTCTCGCGCGGCACCGGGAAAACGATCTGCCGCAGGCCGATCTGGAAAGCTATGAGGGCGACGCGTATCTCGGGATCGACTCCGGCTCGACCACGACCAAACTCATGCTCATCACCCCCGATTGCCGGGTGCTCTATTCCCATTACCAATCCAACAACGGACAGCCGCTCGACATCGTTGCCGGGCAAATCGGAAGGATCTATTCCCTTGCGGGGGAGCGGGTCGTCATCCGCGGCGCCTGCGTGACCGGCTACGGCGAGGATATGATGCGCGCCGCGCTCGGGATCGACTTCGGCGTCGTCGAGACGATGGCTCATTTCAAAGCCGCACTCTATTTCAACCCCGACGTCGATTTCATCATCGACATCGGCGGGCAGGATATCAAATGTTTTAAGGTAAAAAACAGGGCGATCGACTCGATCATGCTCAACGAGGCGTGCTCGTCGGGCTGCGGGTCGTTTATTCAGACGTTCGCGAAGGCGATGGGCATGGAGATCGAGGAGTTTTCCCGGCTCGGGCTCTTTGCGAAACATCCCGTGGAGCTCGGCTCGCGCTGCACGGTCTTTATGAACAGCTCGGTCAAGCAGGCGCAGAAGGAGGGGGCGAGCGTCGAGGATATCTCGGCGGGACTCTCCTCGTCCATCGTCAAGAACGCCATTTACAAGGTGATCCGCGCAAGGACGCCGGAGGAGCTTGGAACGCACATCGTCGTGCAGGGCGGGACCTTTTTGAACGACGCCGTTCTCCGCGCGTTCGAGCTTGAAACGGGGAAAAACGTCGTCCGTCCCGCGATCGCGGGGCTCATGGGCGCATTCGGCGCGGCGCTCTATGCCAAGGAAAATGCGGCCTCGGCGCTCCCCATGAGCGGCATTCTGACGCGGAAAGAGCTCGAATCGTTCTCCTATGAGTCGCGGTCGATCGTCTGCAAAGGCTGCACTGCCCACTGCAACGTGAATATTCTCACCTTCCCGGGCGGCAGACGCTATATTTCGGGCAACAAGTGCGAGCGCGGCGCGGGGCTCAAACCTGCGGGCGACCTTCTCGACGCCTATAAATTCAAATACGAATTGCTCCTGTCCCTGCCCGATCCCGAAAAGCAGGGGGCGCGGGGGGTCGTCGGGCTGCCGCTGCAACTCGTCATGTACGATCAGCTCCCGCTCTGGACGGCGTTTTTCGAGACGTGCGGCTTTTCGGTCGTGCTCTCTGAAAAGAGCTCGCGCGAGCTCTATTTCAAGGGGCAGCACACCGTCGCGAGCGACACTGCCTGCTATCCCGCAAAGCTCATGCACGGGCATATCGAGTCTTTGCTCGACAAGGGGGTGGACTTCATCTTTTACCCTTGCGAGAGCTACAATCTCGACGAACATTCGTCGGTCAACCATTATAATTGTCCCGTCGTCGCCTACTATCCCGAACTTTTGAAAGCCAACAACGAGCGGCTGACCAAAGAAAATTTTCTCATGCCATATCTCGACCTCAATGAGGAAAAGGCGACGATCAAAACACTTCACAAGGCGCTGATGAAATATAAGCTCCCGCAGAGTTTGATCAAAAAGGCGCTGCGGGCGGGCTTTGCCGCGATGGAACAGTTCCACGGGCAGATCGTCGAAAAGGGCAGGCAGATCCTCGCCGAGGCGGAACGGCAGGGGAAGCAGGTCGTGATTTTGACGGGCAGACCCTATCACGCCGATCCCGAGATCAACCATGGGATCAACAAACTGCTCGATTCGCTCGGCGTCGCCGTTCTTTCGGAGGACGCGGCGTTCGAATACGGGAACAAAGTGAAAGTCAACGTCTTGAACCAGTGGACCTATCATGCGCGCATGTACCGGGCGGCGGAACTTGCGACGCGCAGAAAGAATGTGCATGTCGTCCAGCTCGTCTCCTTCGGCTGCGGGATCGACGCCGTGACGACGGACGAGGTTCGGCACATTCTCGAAAGCAAAGGGAAGCTCTATACCCAGATCAAGATCGATGAGATCAACAACCTCGGCGTGGTGAAGATCCGGCTCCGTTCCATGCTCGCCGCGATCGAGGAACAGATGAAGGAACATGGAAACTGAAACGAAACCGACGGTGGATTTTTCGGACGATTTTCCGAAATTCACCCGTGAAATGAAGAAAACTCATACCATTCTCATTCCCGACATGCTTCCCCGGCACTTCGAGCTGTTGCGGCATGTCCTCGGCATGCACGGCTATCACGTCGAAGTGCTCAAAAACGAGGGGAGCAAGGTCATCGACGAGGGGCTCAAACACGTCCACAACGACGCCTGTTTCCCCGCCCTTTGCGTCATCGGCCAGTTTCTCGACGCCCTCAAAAGCGGGGAGTACGACCCGGACCGCACGGCGGTTCTGATCACGCAGTCGGGCGGCGGCTGCCGGGCGAGCAACTATATCCCGCTCATCCGCCGCGCGCTCAAAGCGGAGTTCCCGCAGGTGCCCGTGCTCTCGCTCAACTTTGCGGGGCTTGAAAAGGAGAACGGGCTCGAGCTCGATCTCAAATTTTTGTTGCAGCTCGCCTATGCGATCTTTTACGGTGATCTTCTGATGAGCCTTTTCAACCAGACGAGGCCCTATGAAGTCAACGCCGGCGAGAGCGAACAGGTGCTTGGAGATTGCGTTTCCCATCTCAAAGAATGTTTTTCAAACGGCTCCTATCATAAATTCAAGCGCAACGTGCTGGATCTTCTCAAAGCCTTTTCGAAGATCCCCGTCAAAGCGGAGAAAAAGGTGAAAGTCGGCATTGTGGGGGAGATCTATGTGAAATATTCGCCGCTCGGGAATTCCCATCTCGAGGATTTTTTGCTTGCCGAAAACTGTGAGCCCGTCGTGCCCGCGCTCATGGATTTCATCATGTACTGTGTCGTCAACAACCTCAACGACAGCAAATTTTACGGGCGCCGGGACAAGACCACGCCGCTTTTTGCCGTTGCCTACCGCTGGCTCGTGGCAAAACAGCGGAAAGTTCTCCGTCTGACCGAAAAATACAGCCGGTTCGAGCCGCAGCATGAATTCGAACATCTGCGCAAGTGCGCGGACGCGGTGATCAACCAGGGCGTGAAGATGGGGGAGGGCTGGCTCATTCCCGCGGAGATGGCGGCGCTGTGCGAAACGGGGACGGAGAACGTCGTCTGTGCTCAGCCGTTCGGGTGCCTGCCCAACCATATCGCGGGCAAGGGGGCCTCGCGCGCCGTCAAAAAGCTGTATCCGCGCGCGAACATCGTGCCCGTGGATTACGACCCTTCGGCGACCAAAGTCAACCAGGAGAACCGAATCAAGCTCATGCTCGCGACGGCGCGGGAAAACCTTCAAAGATAATTTGAAAAGAAAAAATCGAAAAAGACGGCAAAATTGCCGTCCTCTTTTTTTCTGCTTACATAAATGAAAACAGACGCTCCGGGATCGTCAAATCGCTTTTAACTCTTGTGTATTCTATAATAGTCTATTATAAACAGTGCGGTGGAAATCATGGCGATAATCGCAAAAGACAATAAATCCCATTTATCAAAAGCCGAAACGGAAAGAATTTTTGCAAGACTGATATTTATGATTATGCATAAGGGCATTGTTAATAATAAAGAAATAGCAACTGCGATTATTTTTCTTCTCTTTAATTTTCTAAAAATAAGATAGACACACCAGAGATAAGCAATTGAATAGAGCGACATTCTAATTCCAATAGACAGAATCAGATGATTTCCAACGATGATACTCAAGACATACAGGAATGGAATGATTAAAATACTAAAGATAACCAAAGAGCCGAGCATTCCTTTGCTTCCGTATTTTACAAACGGTACAAATACTAACCATACAAAAATAATTGCAGTAATTGGATAAAGCGACCAAGAAAACGTTCCCGATGTTGCTATATCGCAAATAGAGCAAACAATGACGCCAAGCAGCAGCAATGCGGAAAATAAGATAGCTGATATCTTTTGGAACGATATTTTGATTTCGTTCATAGCATTGATTTCTTCCCTAAATCATCGTATAAGATTATTATAACAAAATCATCGGGATTTTTCAACAATATTCAGGCAATCGGTTGTAACATTTTTTAAAAAGAGCTTCGCAGGGGAGGATTGGCCGAACGGGCCGTCATTTATTTTTTCCCCGCAAGGAGTAGGCTCTCGCCGATCAGCGGGACGATCTCCTCGTCGGGAACCGTGCCGCCCAGGATCGTCGTGAACCAATATTTTTTATTCATGTGATAGGCGGGATACGCCCGTCCTGTTTTAAGGCGTTCCGCGATCTTTTCGGGGGTATTTTTCAAATTCAGAATGTCCGCTTTGCCGCTTCCCGCAAGCGAAAACCTGCTCTTTTCCACCTTACCTGCGACCGCGAACCACGCTTGCTTGCCGGGGATCCGGAACGCGCAAAAGTCGGGCAGTTTGCTCCACAGAAATTCGGGCTCGGCGGAAAATTTTTCCTTAAAACAGGCGAAGATCCGCTCCGCCTGTCCCTCGCGGAAACGATCGGAGAGAAAGCAGGTGTTGGAGAGCTCGGTCAGAATTTTCTCGCAGGCTTCATGGATCGGTCCCACGAACGGCCCCGTCGCGCCGAGCACGCGCGCGGGGAGATATTCATCCCCGGTTTCCCGTTCCAAGACGCGGAAATCGGCTTTCCCGTCTGCAGAAAAGAGGATTTTCACAACGAATTGTCCCTCAAAGATGGGAAAATCCTTCACAAAGCTCTCGCCATTTTGCACGAATCCGCTCGAGAGCAGTTTTCTGGTATCCGGGCGTTTGCCTTCGAAGATCGCCTCCGGATCGATCATAGCCATTCTCCTTTTTTCCGAGTTTGTCAAAATATTTAAGCTAAAAAATCTTACGCCGTTTGAGATTTTCAAAAAATTAAAATCCCACGGTGCAAGCAGGGTTTCCCTGCGCAGCACGACACAATTTGCGAACCACGGTACGCTTGTTGTCGGACAAAGCGTTTTCGAGAAATAACTCAATTTATGCACGAGGAAGGTTTCCCCGCTGAATTCTTTACGCAAGCAAAGAATTCAGCGAAACATAAAACTCCGCGGTGCAAGAAGAATCACAATTCTTCGCCGCACGCCCCTGTTGGCGCGCCACCGCACGCACATTGTCGGACAAAGCGCTTTCGAGAAACCACCCAATTTATGCACGAGGAAGGTTTCCTCGCTCAATTCTTTTCGTCAGCAAAGAATTGAGCGAAACATAACCTTTTATTTTCGAAAATCGCAGGTAACAAGATGATCGTTGATCACCCCGATCCCCTGAAGATAGGAGTAGACGATCGTCGGCCCCACAAATGAAAAACCTCGCCGCTTCAGCTCCGCGCTCACCCGCTCGGAAAGCGCGTCCTTTGCCGGCATCTCCGCTCCCTCTTGCAGGCGGTGGTCGATCTGTCTGCCGCCCGTAAAACTCCAGATGAACGCGTCAAAACTGCCGAATTCCTCCTGCACTTTCAAAAACGCTCTGGCGTTTCGGATCGCCGCTTCGATCTTCCTGCGGTTCCGGATAATGCCTCGGTCCTGCAAAAGCGCTTCGATCTTCTCCTCGCCGTAGCGGGCGACGAGAGCAGGATCGAATTCGTCGAACGCCCTCCGAAAATTCTCCTCCTTTTCGAGGATCAGGTCCCAGCTTACGCCCGCCTGCATGCCCTCGAGCACCAGCATGGCATAAAGCTCCCTGTCCCGATGTTCCGCCTTGCACCAGCGCGTGTCGTGATAGCGCAGCGATTTCTCGCCGAAAGGATATGTTTTTGCGCCCGAACCGAAACAGCACCGTCTCGGCGTTTGCAGATCTTGCGTCTCCATAAAAAAGATTATAGCAGGAACGGGGAAAGAAAGCAAGCGGAAAAAGGGAAAGGGCAACCGCGGAAACGGCTGCCCTTCCTATTGCAAAAGGAAAAGAAATTACAGAACGGAAAGGGGATCCTTTGCGGGGATCTTCCAGAAGTCGCCGACGGGCTTGCAGGTCAGCGTGCCGAGATGAGCGTTGAGCCCGAGCGCAAGACCGGGATCGGCTTTGAGCGCTTCGCGATAGCCCATGCCCGCGATCTTTAAGCCGTACTTCAAGGTCGCGTTGTTGAGGGCAAGCGTCGAGGTGAAGGGAACCGCGCCCGGCATGTTGCCGACACAGTAATGGATGACGCCCTGTTCCTCGAACACGGGTGCGTCGTGATAGGTGACGTGCGAGGTCTGGCAGGTGCCGCCCTGGTCGATCGCAACGTCGACGATGACCGCGCCCTTCTTCATGAGGGGCAGATGTTCTCTCAAAATGAGCTGCGGGGTCGCCGCGCCGGGGATCAGGGTCGCGCCGATGACGAGATCTGCCTTTGCGATCTCCTCCGCAACGGCGCCCTCGGTGCTGTAAAGGGTCTTGACTCTGCCCGCATAGTGCGCGTCCATTTCAAAGAGGGAGTTGAGGTTGACGTCAACCGCGGTGACGTTTGCATGAAGTCCGACCGCCATAGCGACCGCATTGCGTCCCACGACGCCCGCGCCGCCGAGCACGAGCACGTTTGCGGGAAGTACGCCCGTCACGCCGCCGAGAAGGATCCCTCTGCCGCCAAACGGACGCTCGAGATACTTCGCGCCCTCCTGAACGGAGAGACGGCCTGCGATCTCACTCATGGGTTTCAGGCAGGGAAGCTGCCCGTTCTGATCTTTGATCGTCTCGTAAGCGATCGCGACGCACTCTCTTTCGAGCACAGCCTCGGTCAGCTTGCGGTCTGCCGCGAGATGGAAGTAGGTGTAGAGCACCTGTCCCTTGCGCATGAGCTTATATTCGGGCTCAAGCGGCTCCTTGACCTTGATGATCATGTCCGCCGTTTGATACACGTCCTCGATCGTGGGGAGGATCTTGCACCCGACTGCAATATATGCCGCATTGTCATATCCGGAACCGACGCCCGCGCCGTCCTGAATATACACTTCATGTCCCGCTTTCACATAAGCGGCTGCGTGATGAGGCGCGAGACCGACGCGGTACTCGTGCTTCTTAATTTCGATAGGCACACCGATTTTCATTTTTCAAAGTTCTCCTTTTGGAAAAAAATTTCTTATATTTTAGCACGAATTGTTTGGCTTGTAAACAAAAAAAGCGGGCCTTGAAAAAAATTTCGTCAAAGAAAAATGAAAAAGCCGCGCGGGTCACCTCCGCGCGGCAAATCTTTTTGATGAATCGGGAAGAGCCGTCCCTTCCGGTCATTTGGTCAGCCGTTCGATCGCCTTTTCATAGATGTCGAGCAGCAGCCGGACCCGATCGAGGGAGATGTGCTCGTCCGCCATGTGGATGCAGGGGACGTCCCCGGGCATTTCGGGGCCGAAGCCGACGCCGTTTTTGAGGGCGCGCGCATAGGTGCCGCCGCCGATCGCGATGGGCTCCGCCTTTTGGCCCGTGCATTCCTCATAGGTGGAGAGCAGAGTGCGGATCAGCTCGCTGTTTTTGTCATGGAAGAGGGGCTTCTGGAAGTGCACCGTCTCATAGACGACGCCGAACTGCGCGACCTTTTTGAGGACGGTGTCGAGCGGGATCGTCGCGGGATAGCGGATGTCCACCTGCACGAGGATCTGGTTTTTGCGGTATTTGATGATGTTGGGCGACATCGTGAGCTTGCCCGTCTCATCCTCGAGCTCTTTGAGCCCGTAGCAGTCCTCGAACAGGCATTGGATGATACGCTTGATGACGTCGCTCTTGCCCTCGAAGAATCTCAGAACGGGCAGGATCGCGTTTTCGCCGAGTTCGGGCGTCGAGCCGTGGGCGCTCTTGCCGTAGGCGATGACCCGCTTTTTCTCGACGGTAAGCCCCAGCTCCCGCGCCTTGTTCATGGTGAGAGATCTCGGCGTCGCCTCGCAGAAATCGCAGACCATGTTCGCCTGCTGCCCGCCCTCGAGATGAAGGAAGGGGGCGCGGCTGATCGGGAAGTGCAGTCTCAACTGCAGAATTCCCTTTTCCGCATAGATGACGGGGAAGTCGGCGTCGGGGGAGAAGCCCGTCTCGGGCATGTCCGCGCACTGGTTGTAGTGCTCGATACAGCCCCAGCCGCTCTCTTCGTTGCAACCGACGATGAGCTTGATCTTTTTGGAGGGGCGAAAGCCCTTGTCTTTGAGCGCTTTGAGCGCATAGAGGGTGCAGATCGCGGGGCCCTTGTCGTCGAGGGTGCCGCGCCCCCAGATCTGCCCGTCGGCGATCTCTCCGCCGAAGGGGTCCTTTGTCCAGCCGTCGCCGGCCGGAACGACGTCGAGGTGGCAGAGGATCGCGAATTCTTCTCCCGATCCGAACAGCACTTCGCCGACATAGTTATCATAGTTATTCGTTTCGAAGCCGAGCGATTGGGCAAGTTCGAGAAAATGGTTCAGACAGTCCGCCGCGCCTTTGCCGAACGGCGTCTTGGAGGTGTGCTTGCCGAGCGAGGAATCGAATTTTACGCTCTCGCAGATGCTCTTTACCGCTTCTTCAAAGTAGTTCATCATATTTTTTGTCTCCTTCGAAACCGCATAGTTTCCAATCTTGCCTATTCTATCATAATGGATTATAAAAGTCAAGAACTTCTCCATGAAAAATAGACGATTTCTTCTTTCACATAAATTTTTCATTCCGGCGATTTGCTTGCAATCGCGGAAGGTTTATGTTATAATAACTTTGCGGGATTTTCCGAAAAGGAGAAGCGCCCGCTTTTGACCTTATTTCACGGGGAAAACCTTATGGATCACGAATGCGTCCACTCGGGACACCGGCAGAGAATGCTCGAGCGGCTGGAAAGGGGAGAGGAATTGAAGGATCACGAGCTTTTGGAGATCCTTCTCTATTCCTTTATCCCGCGCGCCGACACCAACGAGACGGGGCATGAACTGCTCGCCGCTTTCGGGAGCCTGCCCGCCGTGTTCCGCGCCGACCCCAAGCAGCTTTCGAGCGTCGGGGGGATCGGGAAAAAGACGGCGGAAGAGATCTGCCTCATCGGAAAGATTTTGGAAAGACTCCTTGTCTACCGGGAAAAGGACATTCCGTCCGCGCTCAGTTTCGAAAAATTTTCGGGCTATCTGCGGGCACGCTTCGCCCCCGCGCGGCAGGAGTACGCGGAGCTGTACGGCGTCAAGAAAAACGGGGATGTCACGATCTGCAAGCGTTTCACTTCCCAGCAGGCGGACCGCGTGTCCATTCCCGCCCGGGAGATCGCGAAGTTCCTCGCCGATTTCGACCCGCCGCAGGTGATCCTCGTCCATAACCATCTCGTCAACAACTATTACCCCTCGGCGGAGGACGATCGGTTCACGAAACTGCTCGTCATGCAGCTGAGCTTTTTCAACGTCCCGTTGCTGGATCACTATATTGTGAGCCCGACGGGGATCTACAGCTATTTTCTGGAAGGAAGGATGGAGGAGTTCCGCCGCCGGTACGACGCCTCCGCCTTTTCGGCTACCTTATGAGCAAGCGCGGCGCGGATCTCAGAGCGGAAGGGGAACAGAGCCTCTTCTCCAAGTCGATCGGAACGGTGCTCCGCTTCCGAAAGACCATCGTTTTCAGCCTTTTGGCGGTCGTCGCGATCATTGTCGTCGTCGCAAACCGCGAATCGCAACGGCCGTACGGCGTGCTCGTCATTTTGGCGGCGGAGGGGCTGCTCCTCGCCGAGAACGCCGTCAAGATGTGGGCGCTCCGGAAATGGGCGCATAAGATCGTCTGCTATGTGATCGACAGCCTCTTGCTCCTCGTCATCACCTATTTTACGGACGGTACGCTCATCTCCACGCAGTACGTCATCATTCTCTCCGAATTTTATCTCACGCAGGACAATTTCAAATCGAGTATCGTCATGGGTGTGTCGAGCGTCGTGCTCTTCCTCATCATGTCGGGCGTTGCGCGGGGGCTCAAAAACGAGAGCGTCGACGTTCTATGGATCCTCTCCAACTCCTTTAACGACCTCATCATCTTCGTTCTGCACTTCTTGGTGCTCAATCTGATGTTGCTCATCTACCGCAAGAACGAGGAGATCGAAAAGACCCTCGAAGAACTGAACGAATCCAACCGCAAACTGCGGGAGGCCTACAACGAATTGCAGGCGGTGACCGTGCTCGAAGAGCGGCAGCGCATCGCCAAGGACATCCACGACACCGCGGGGCATTCCATCACGACGGTCATCATGCAGACGGAGGCGGCGAAGCTCGTCATCGACAAGGATCCCGAGGACGCCAAGCGCAAGATCACGAGCGCGAATTTGCAGGCGAAGCACGCCTTGGAGGAGCTGCGCGAGAGCGTTCATCTTCTTTCGGGCGCGGAGGAGCGGCGATCTCTGCGCGACATGCTCCTTCGGATCGTGCACGAATCCTCGGACGGGACGGGGGTGACGGTGCGCTATTTCATCGACGACGTTTCCCTCGGCGAGACGAAATCGCGCTTCGTCTGCAACACCCTCAAAGAGGGGATCTCGAACGGCATGCGCCACGGCGGGGCGACCGCCTTCTGGTTCGAGCTCAAAGAGGAAAATTCGATCGTTTCCTTCCATCTTTCCGACAACGGCAAGGGAATGCGGCTGTCCGAGCTCAAAGAGGGCTTCGGGCTTTCGGGAATGCACAAGCGCGCGTCCGATCTTGGGGGGACGGTCTGGTTCGAGACCGAGCCGTCGGAGGGGTTTGAGATCAACATGACCCTTCCCGCCGACGAGATCGCCAAGATCCGCGGCAAGGAGGAATCAAAATGAAGATCAAAGTGCTTTTGGCAGACGACCAGGCGATCCTCGCGGACGGGATCAAAAGCGTCCTTTCGACGAGCCCGGAGATCGAGGTCGTCGGGATCGCCCACGACGGGTTCGAGGCGGTGGAACTCACCAAAAAACTGCTGCCCGACGTCGTGCTCATGGACATCCGCATGCCGAACATGAACGGGGTGATCGCAACGAGCGAGATCAAGCGTGATCTTCCCGACGTGAAGGTGCTCGTTCTGACGACGTTCGACGACAGCGACTATATCCTCGGGGCGATCAACAACGGCGCGAGCGGATATCTTCTGAAAGACACTTCCTCGGCGGCGCTCATCGACGCCGTCAAAAACGCCTATGCGGGGGATACCATTCTGCCCGCCAAGATCGCCCGCCGGATCGCCGACGCCGCCCGGATGGTCTCGAGCGACCGGGAGATCAAGCTCAAACGCGCCTTCGGCTTTTCCGACCGCGAGGTGGAGATCGCGCTCATGCTCTGCGAGGGCTTCACGAACAAGCAGATTGCCTCGGCGCTCAAACTCACCGACGGGACTTCGCGCAATTATATCTCCGCGATCTACGTCAAAACGGGCTGCGAGAACCGCATTTCCGCCGTCGATAAAATGCGTGAGGCGCTCAAAAACTGAAAATTTGTCAGAAAACGGCGCAAAATCGGCGAAAAACTTCAAAAATCAAGTGGAAATTTCCGAAAAATATGCTATAATGAAAGCGATCCGAGCAGACTATGCGGCCGCGGCGCGCCGCAAGGCGCGATGAGGAAAGTCCGGGCATCGCAGGGCAGGACGCCTGATAACGTCAGGTGAAGGCGACTTCAAGGAAAGTGCAACAGAAATAGACAGCCGTATTTTGCGGTTAAGGTGGAAAGGCGAGGTAAGAGCTCACCGACGGGACGGTAACGCCCCGTGCCATGTAAACCCCGTCCGATGCAAGTTTGGGCTCCGTTCATATAGGGCTGCCCGTCCGAGCGGAGCCGTGAATAACGCTGAAGTCTGCCGGCGACGGCAGAATTAGATAAATGGCCGCACACGACAGAACCCGGCTTATCGGTCGGCTCGGATCCCCGCCGTCCCGTTTGGGACGGCGGCGTTTCATATCGGCAAGTTGGCTTTCCCCGGCGGATCTTTTTGGCTCGTCGGGCGGCGGAAATTTTTACAAAAGGCGGTTATTCAAATGGATCTTCTCGGCGTCATTCGGAAATGCGGCGACCTTACTTTCGGTGAAATTCCCTTTTCCGAGGTGGACAGTCTGGTTTTTTCCGCTCTCTCCTATCTGGATTTTACGGGCGTCGTGAGCGGAGCGGGCTTCTCCCTTCCTCTTTCCGCGCTTTCGGGGAGAGGCGGATGTCTGGCGCGGGACTCGGCCCATCCCAAGCAGCTGGGGCTTTTGCTCGAAGAGTGCGCGGCGAGCGGTCGGTATTCCGCGGTCCGGGTCGGCTATTTCCGCGAGCTTGTCAACGACCGTCTGCCCATGCGGTTTGCCGCGGTGAGTTTTCTCTTGCCGGACGGCAGGATTTACGCCGCCTTCCGCGGGACGGATGTCTATCTTGCGGCGTGGCATGAGGATCTCGATCTGCTCTTCGAGTGTGAGATCCCCTCGCAGATCGAGGCGGCGCGCTATCTTTGCGAAGTCATGGAGAGGGAGCCGGGCGAATTTTTTGTCGGCGGGCACAGCAAGGGCGGGAATCTTGCCGTATTTGCGGCGGCGGCCCTTCCCGAGAGATCGCAGGCGCGCCTTGAGACGATATACGACCACGACGGCCCCGGGTTCCATGAAAGTTTTTTTGAGCAGGCGGGCTATCTCCGCATTTGCGGGCGGGTGGAGAAGAGCGTTCCGCACGACTCGCTCATCGGAATGCTGCTCTCACACACGAAAAAGTTCAAGATCGTCAAGAGCCGGAAACGGCTTTTGGGGCAGCATAACGCTTTTTCCTGGGACATGGCGGATCTTTCCTCGTTCAAGACCCTTCCGAGCACCGCGCGGATCTCCCGGAAGGCGGAGGCGGCGCTCGCCCGCTTTGTTTCGGGCATGAGCGTTTCCGACCGCAAAAAATTCGTTTCGGCGCTCTTTACCGTGATCGGCGCGGGCGGGGCGAAGAAGATCTTCGACCTGAAAAAGAGGCGTTTGCGGCTCTATCTGAAGATGTACCGGGCCTATCGGGCGCTTCCCGAGCGGGAGCGGCAGCTTGTCAAGCGCGGCGGCAAGCTGCTTTTGAAGATTGTTTTCCGCGTCATTCGCAAACTTCCCCCGCAGGGGAAGAATCCGCTTTGAATTCGTATTTTTTCGCTAAATTCTTTGCTTGCGTAAAGAATTCAGCGAGGAAACCTTCCGTGTGCGTAAATTAGGTTATTTCTCAAAATCGCTTTGCCCGACAATGTGCGTGCGGCGGCGCGCTAATAGGGTGCGCTTATGGAAAATTGTGATTTTCCAACGCGCAGAGGGAATGGAATTTCGCGGAAATCTTTGCTGACGAAAAGATTTCCGCGAAGAATCCTTCCGTTATATAAATTAGGTTAATTCTCGAAATCGCTTTGTCCGACAAGAAGCGTACCGTGGTTCGCAAATTGTGTCGTGCTGCGCAGGGGGACCCTGCTTGCACCGCGGATTTATATTTCGCTGAATTCTTTGCTTGCGTAAAGAATTCAGCGAGGAAACCTGCGCCCAAAGTGCTGCCGCAAAAGCGTGAATTTGCTCCGCGCAGCATATTCAATATTTTCGAAAAAGTTTTTCGCTTTCCAACGCGCAGTAAATTTGGCGCGGAAAGTGGGTTCTGTTTCATCCCTCGCGCCTTCCGGTTCAAGCGCTGCCGCATAAATTTTATCCGCCTGCAAAGACTTTAAGCAGAGGCGGATTTTTTTATGAGACATCAGACCATTTATTTCAAAAAGAAGCCGAAAATCGTCGCGACAAGCACGATCGCGGGCACCAAGGAGTGCGAGGGGATCATCGGACGGTATGTCGAAACGGCGCTCTCCGACGATATGTTCGGGGAGTCCACCTACGAAAAAGCGGAATGTAAAATGCTCTCGCACGTCATCGACGGCGCGATCGCCAACGCGAAACTCGACCGCCATGAAGTGGACATGATCGTCTCGGGAGATCTTCTCAATCAGATCATTTCGGCAAGTTTTGCCGCGCGCGACTTCTCCGTTCCCTTTCTGGGGGTCTACGGCGCCTGTTCGACGATGGCGGAGAGCCTTGCCGTTGCCGCCGCCTTTATCGACGGGGGATATTGCAATCGCGTCGTCGCCGCGACGGGCAGCCATTTCGCCTCCGCGGAACGGCAATACCGCTATCCGCTGGAACTCGGCACCACCCGTCCGCCCCAATCGCAGTGGACGGTCACGGGCGCGGGGGGCGCGCTGATCGCAAATGCGGGCGACGGGATCTCGATCACGTCGGCGACTCTCGGCAAGGTCGTGGACTATGGGATCACCGACGTCAACAACATGGGCGCGGCTATGGCGCCCGCGGCGGCGGACACCATCCTCACCCATTTCCGCGAGACCGGCGAGGAGCCCTCGGCCTATGATCTCATCGTCACGGGCGATCTCGGCGCGCTCGGCAGCCGCATTCTGAAAGATCTCACCTGGGAAAAGGGACTCAACATCAACGAAAACCACGTCGACTGCGGGGAGATCATCTATAACGTCATCGAGGACGAGTTCCAGGGCGGCAGCGGCGCAGGCTGCTCCGCCGTCGTGCTCAATTCCTATCTTCATCAGAAAATGATGACGGGAAGTTTACGGCGCATTTTGTTCGTTGCGACGGGCGCGCTGCTCTCCACCGTCACCTCCGGCCAGGGCGAGAGCATTCCCTGTATCGCTCATGCGGTCGTGCTGGAACGGTAACTCAAAAACGGAAAACAAAAAAATCGGCGGAAGGAGCGCCGGAATCTATGGAATATTTGGAAATTGTCTTGATGTTTGTAAAGGCGTTTGCGGTCGGCGGGCTGATCTGCGCAATCGCGCAGGTCGTCATCAATTTCACCGAACTCACCGCGGGGAAGATCCTCGTGCTGTTCATGCTCATCGGGATCGTCCTCACCGCGCTGGGGCTCTATCAGCCGCTCGTCGAGTTCGCGGGCGCGGGCGCGACCGTGCCCATCTCGGGCTTCGGCTATCTCCTTGCCAACGGCGCGATGAAGGGCGCGGAAAAGGGGCTCTTCGCCGCCTTGACCGGACCGCTTGTTGCGGCAAGCGCGGGCGTCTCCGCGGCGGTCGTCTTTTCCTTTCTCATGGCGCTGCTCTTCAAATCGCACACCAAGCACAGTTAAAAGCGGGGAAGGTTAAAAGCGGGGAAAGAGATTTCGCCGCGCGGAAAAGCAAACGCTTTGCGGGCTTTCCCGCGCGGCGTTTCCATTCGCTCCGCCTTTTTCGGGTCTTTTCAGAAACTTCTCACGAGCCCGACGACCTTTCCGAGGATCTGCAAGCCGCTCTCCTCGTCGAGGATGAAATCGCTCATCGAAGAATTTTCGGGATGGAGGATGACCTTCCCGTCCCGCCGGAAAAACCGCTTGACGGTCGCGCCGTCCTCCGTGCCGTCGCCGTTGAACATGGCAACCACGATGTCCCCGTTCTCGGCGGTCGGCTGCCGGCTGACGACGATCTTGTCCCCATCGAAGATCCCCGCCTCGATCATGCTCTCGCCTTTCACGCGCAGCATGAACAGCTCCCCGCCGCCGAATTCGGAGGCAGACAGGCTGTAATAGCCCTCGAAGTTCTCCTGCGCCAGGATCGGCCTGCCCGCGGTGACCGCGCCGATGAGCGGGATCTTGACCGAATCCCCGCCGCGCACCGCGACGGCGCGCTTCTTTTTGTCCGTCTTTTTCAGGTAATTCTGGTCCTGCAAACGGTTGATGTAGCTGTATGCGGTCGCCGTGGACTTGATCCCGAGATCCCGGCACATGTCCCGGACCGTGGGGGGGAAGCCGTTCTCCTCCGTGTAGCGGTTGATGTAGCCCAGCACTTCCATGAGTTTGTTCTGACTGACCATAGCCGTTTTTCTCCTGTTTCCGGATCCCTTTCAAGAAATCGCCAAACCGATTATATCATAAAACGACAAAAAGTGCAAACAAATGTTCTATGTTTTGGAAAAATTTTTTGACGAATTTTCTTGTTTTTTTCGGGGAAAAGGATTATAATGGACGCGGAAGGTGAAAGATGGAACGGGTGATGTGTATTCTGGACGAAACCAAGGAGTGCGACAACTGCATGGAGTGTGAGATCTGCGATCTCGACCCGAACAAGATCTGTGACAACTGCGGGAAGTGCCTCGACATCCGGGACTTCGTCTCGATCAAGGTCGACAAAGTCGTCCGCGAGGAAGATCTCGGCGGCGAGGAGCCCTTCACGCCCTACCGGAAGTAAAAAAGACCGTCCGATCGGTTGAAATGCTGCCGCCGCGCGGAAATCTTTCCGCGCGGCGGCGTTTTTGCTTTTTTTTGCGTTATTTACGGTTCTTCGTTTTTGCGGCGGCCGTTTCGACCCGTTTTAAGGTTCCAGAAAGGGGCGGAAGCGTTCGGCATAGACGGCGGGGATGACCGCCTTCACCCGTTCTCCGCCGTCGAGGTATTCCACCTCCCGTTCGGAGAGCAGGGCGCGGTCCCGATTGTAGCGCGGCATTTCGGCATAGGGGATAAAGAGCGTCGCGCGGATGAATTTGTCTTTAAGTGCGTCGAAAACGGCGGATTTCAGCGCTTCGAGCCCCCGTTTTTCCTTCGCCGAGATCGGAATACAGTCTTTCATCGGGATCTCGGAACAGAGGTCGCACTTGTTCATCACGACGAGATAGGGCGCGGAGAAATCCATGCTCTTCAAGGTGTCCAGCGTGACTTTCAGCTGGGTCTCGTATTCCCCCGAGGCGTCCAGAACGATGAGCGCAAGATCGCAGTTTATGGCGCTTTCGAGGGTGGACTTGAAGGCTTCGATGAGATGATGGGGGAGATCCTGCAAGAAGCCCACGGTGTCGACGAGGAGGAAGGGGATCCCTTCGATCTCCAGCGCGCGCGCCGTCGGGTCGAGGGTTGCAAAGAGGGCGTCTTTCGTCGTCACGTCCGCGCCCGTCAGCGCGTTGAGCAGGGTGGATTTCCCGGTGTTCGTATAGCCGACGAGGGCGATCGTGCGGACCTCGTCCTTCTTTCTGCGCTGGGTCTGCAGGGCGCGGCGGCGTTCGGTCTCCCGGAGCCGTTCCTCGAGGGTGTGGATCCGCGCGCGGATATGCCGCCGATCCGTTTCGAGCTTGCTCTCGCCCGGCCCGCGCGTGCCGATCCCGCCGCCGAGACGGGAGAGCGCCTCGCCCTTTCCCTTCAGCCGGGGATAGAGATATTTGAGCTGGGCGAGTTCGACCTGCAATTTTCCCTCGCTGCTCTCGGCGCGAAGGGCGAAGATGTCGAGAATGAGCGTCGTGCGATCGATGACCTTTGTCCCGCCGAGCGCCGAAGAGATGTTGAGGGTCTGGGAGGGGGAGAGCTCGCCGTTGAAGAGCACGGTAAGATCCAGCCCCTCGATCCGCTGCCGGAGCTCCTCGAGTTTCCCTTCGCCGATATAGGTCGAGGGGTTGATCTCGCGGATATTCTGGTAGATCGTTCCCGCATACTGCGCGCCGGCGCTTTCGATGAGGGCGACCGCCTCCTCCTGTAAAATTTTATAATTTTCCCCTTCGATGGGCTGGATGATATAGACGTTTTCGGGTTTTTCGTTCATTCAATCGTCCTCTTTGTGCAGTTTGACGGCGCTTGCGACCGCCCGGCGGTGGCCCTCCGTGATCGCCGCATAGTGTTTCCGCGTCGTGTTCACGTCCTTGTGCCCGAGGACGTCCGCGACAATGTAGATGTCGCCTGTCTCGCGGTAGAGGCTGGTTCCGAAGGTGGAACGCAGCTTGTGCGGAGTGATTTTTTTAAGCGGCGTGACGATCTTCGCATATTTTTTGACGAGATTTTCGACCGCCCGGACGGTGATACGGCGGTATTGCAGGGAGAGAAAGAGGGCGGGCTCGTTTTCGGGCACGCGCGGATCGTTCCGCTTCTGTTCGAGATAGGCTTTGAGCGCCTCGGCGACCTCTTCGGAAAAGTACAGGACCGCCCGCCCGCCGCCCTTGCGCGTGACGAGAAAGGAGTTGTCCGAGAAATTCAGGCTGTCGTCGTTGAGCCCCACGAGCTCGGAGATCCGGACGCCCGTCCCGAGAAAGAGAGTGAGGATCGCCGTATCCCGGATCTCCGTCCGCTTGTGATAGCCGTCCGCATGCGCGGATAGCCCGTCCCCGCTCTTTGCGGTGTCGAGCAGCCGGGAAACCTCGTCCCCCTCGAGCCGGATGATCTCCTTTTCATGCAGTTTGGGCATGGCAACCTTTGCCGTGTTGTTGACTTCGAGCAGGCCCTTGTTGAAAAAATAGCGGAACATCGAGCGCACCGAGGCGAGCTTGCGTGCCTTCGCCCGCTCGTCGCAGGAGAGGGTCTTGTCCTTGAATTCATAGCGGCTCAGATAGCTCAGATAGATCTCGATATCGGTGTCGGTCACGCCGTCGAGATCTTCCAGCGTGATCTCCCGCGGGTCCTTGTTCCCGAATTTCCGCCCTGAAAGGAAGTCGAAGAAAATGCGCAGGTCATAGCAGTAGTTGAGCCGGGTGAGAACGCTCGTCCGGTTCTCGATCCCCCGCAGAAAATCTTCGAAGAAAGGGGGCAGATCCTGCAAAAGCTCGTCGATCCGCTCCAGATTCCTGAAATTGCGCTCCTGATAATAGGACAAAGGCTTTTTCATGCCGCCATTATACCAAAATTTTACGGGATTGTCAAATTTTACGAATAGTTTCCTCCCAAAGAGGAGAAAAACGTTCGAAAAAATTTTCATTGTTTGAAAGACGTGTGATATCTTTGTGACAAATTATTCAATATTTCGCGCTTATGTTGACAAGTTTTGCGGGAGATGGTATAATTACACTGCTATTGTACAAATTGGAGCATAGAGATGCATACGAAAAGATTGATCGCCGCATTATTGCTCGGGATCTTCTGCGTCGGCGCCGCCGCCTGCGGAGGGGAAGAGCATGAATATGTCCTTGTGGAAGGAACGGACGCCACCTGCACGGAGGCGGGCGTCTGCACGCACTATCACTGCAACGGGTGCGGGAAGGACTTTGCCTATGAGGACCGCACGGAGGAGCTCGAGACCGTAACGATCCCTCCGCTGGGGCATGATTATTCCGTCCCCGTGACGAACCGCGCCTCTTGTACCGAGCCGGGCACGGTGGAATGCGTCTGCCGCCGCTGCGGCAATGTCGAGCGGACACAGCTTGCCGCGGGCGAGCACCTTTTCCGTTCCTATATCACCGAGCCGACCTGCCTCAAAGAGGGGCAGAGCTACCGGATCTGCCTGATGTGCGGCTATTCCGAGAAGGTGGTGCTGCCTGCAACGGGCAAGCATGAATTCAACACCCAGAACGTCTGCACCCTCTGCAATCTGCGCTGCGTTCCCAGCGCGGGGCTCAAATATGAAATGCTCTACGACAACGGAATGCAGGTGGGATACAAAGTCAGCTGCGGCCGCGCGTCGGGAAATATCGTCGTGCCCTATTACTACGACTCCCTGCCGGTGCTCGAAGTGGCGAACGACGGCTTTTTCGGGGAGAACATCACGGGATTTATCTGCTATGCGCCCCTCCGCACGATCGGGGACCGCGCCTTCATGAGCTGCGAAAAGCTCCCGTCCTTCACATTTCCCGACACCCTCGTCCGGATCGGCGAGGAGGCCTTTTCGTCCTGCGCTTCGCTGACCTCGATCTCCATTCCCGATTCGGTGACCGATATGGGGCGGAACGCGTTTTATCTTTGCACGAAACTCCAGGTCCTCGAGATCGGCGCGGGGCTTCCCGTCGTCGAGAGCTTCGACTTCTGGAACTGCGAAATGCTCTCCGTCATCCGGGTCTCGGAATTCAACCGCAACCTCAAAAGCGAGGGGAACTGCCTGATCGATCGCGAGACAAACACTCTGCTCCTCGGCAGTTCAGAGAGCCAGATCCCCGAGGGGATCACGGTGATCGGCAAAAACGCCTTTTACGGGCGGCGGGGACTCACGAAGATCGTCCTTCCGGGGACCATCACGCAGATCTGCGACTTTGCCTTCTGCGACTGCGTCTATCTCAACGAGATCGAGTTCGAGGGCTCGCAGGAGGCGTGGGATCTGATCGAAAAGGGCACCGAATGGAACTATCATACCGACAGCGAGTTCAAGGTCTCCTGTACTGCATAGCAAAAAACGGAAAAAGATCAACGAAACGGCGGAACGCTCCGCCGTTTTTTTTCGATCGGAAAATTCTTTCACAAACGAAAATTGACAAAACCGTTGACAACTGGCATAACTTATGATAAAATAAAGTAAGAAAAATTGAAAATAGGGATGATATTCGCCATTTTGCGAGTTTCCCTCTTTTTGATCGAGAAATGCTGAGGAGGTCAATATGTTGAAACACGGGAAAATCCTGCTTCTTTCGGTTCTTTGCGCCCTGGCGGCGGTTCTGGGGCTCGTCGGCTGCGGAGAAGAAAGGGAAAAACCGGAACACACCAAGCACTCCTGGGGGGATTGGATCTATGTGGAAGGGCAAGAGCCCACCTGCGACGAGACCGGCAAGCGCTATCGCGTCTGCAAGATCTGCGATTTGGCGTCGGAAATTTCCACCGCGCCCGCGCTCGGGCATGACTGGGGCCAGGGGGTCCAAACGCAGGATCCCACCTGCGATATCCCCGGGAAGATCGTCGAGACCTGCCGGAGGGATCCCTCGCATACAAGGCCGAGAGATATCCCGGCGCTCAAACACATTTGGAAAGAAAACGGCTACGAGATCGAGCCCACCTGCACGACCGGCGGTTATATGAGCTATATCTGCGAACGGGAGGGCTGCGGCCAGGTCAAGCGCGAGGAGGTCGACAAACTCGGTCACGACTGGACGGAGTGGATCGGCGATGAGGGCAATGCGCCCACTTGCACGACCGGCGGCTCCCAGCACAGAAGCTGCCGAAGATGTGACATCGAGCCGGAGACGCGCGAAGTGGATAAACTCGGACATGCTTGGTCGGAGTGGGATTACGACAAGCCCGTCACTTGCACCGAAAACGGGCACAGGACCCGCAGCTGCGCAAATTGCGGCTCAAAGATCAGTGAGACCGTCGGCGCACTCGGGCACAATTACGGCGCTTGGGAGGTCGTCACGGCGGCGACCTGCACGACGCCGGGCAAACAGAAGCACACCTGCACCGAATGCGGCGCGACCGCCGAAGAGGACGTGCTCCCGTACGGACACAATTGGAAGATCACCGTCGAAAAAGCCGCCACGGAGACTGAAAAAGGTAAACAAAGTGCGGAATGCCCCGACTGCGGTGAAAAGCAGGAGTGGGAGACCGCAAAACTGAGCGAATGCGTCGTTTACAGAGTTTCGGTCACGAGCATGAACGGCAGATATCTCCGGAACGGGACTCAGACGTTGATGATCTATATCTATGATTCTCAGGGCAAACTTGTCGCGGGCGGAGAGCCTGTGATTACCAAGAACGCGCTCGTCCACGGATCCGTTTGGCAGGAGGAGGTCTTCCCGCGATACGACGTGCTGCTCCCCAAGGGAGATTACAAAGTTTCGTTCTCGCGTCCGCCCGAAGGGTTCAACTATAAAGCAGATTACGAAATGAAGCAGGACTCGTTCAAACTCGTCTCGCCCGACGGAACGGTGACGGACGACAAGAGGTTTGATACGAGCACGAAATCCGAGATCAAGGACAAGACGCTCTCCGCGTCGCTCACGATCGTGCTCAAATCGGACGCGAAGGACGGAAGGCTGCCGCCTCCGGATCAGACGAACCCGACTTCCAGCCAAGGCGGGCTCTACGACGGCGCGGTTGCTCCCAACTTCTCCATGACGGACATTCGAGATGATAAGGTGTTCACCCTGAAAGAGGCGCTGGGAGATAAGGATGTCGTTTTGCTGTATCTGTTCAGCCCCGAGAGCGAGGACTGCGTGGCAAGCGCGAACGAGCTCAAGCTCTTTGCGGAGAAATTCAAGGACGAGATCTCCGTTGTCGTGCTCGATATCACCAGCGAGACGGCCGAGGAGTGCAAGAAGGCGATCGAAGAGTTCGATTTCCCTGATTGGTTCTACTTTGTCCAGGATTTCAACTCCAAGATCTTTATGAACGCCGAACATACCAAAGACAAGCCGACGGAAGCCGGACAGTGGATCATCATCGACAACGGCTTCTACGTCGCGGATCTGGTCTCCTATATCAACTCGACCTACTGGGAGGACAGCTGGAAGAATATCTTCAAGAACCTCGAAAACGGAATGAACCGCAATTATGAGGAGGAAGCTCCCGATTTCCCCGAAAAGACGCCGGAAGAATCCGAGGATCCTGAAAACCCGGAAAATCCTGAAAATCCTGAAAACCCGGAAAATCCTGAAAATCCCGATCAGAATCCGGAGGAAGGCGGAAATGAGGGCGAGACGGGAGGCGAAACGGGAGGCGCGGAGAGCGGCGCCGAGGGAAACGTTCAGTCGTTTCTGCCCGCCCTTTCGGAGTAAGGTACGGACCGTTATTTGACGATAACGGAGATAAATAAAAACTGAAGGAGGTCAATTTATGAGAAAGAAACTTTATCTTCTCTTGCCGCTCTTGCTGTCGGTGATCGCGCTCTGCGTTTGCTTTGCCGCCGGCTGCGGAGAGAACACGGCGCATACGGAACATGAATGGGGCGAATATACCGTGATCACGGAGCCGACTTGCGAAACGCAGGGCAAACATATTCGAACATGCACGATCTGCGGCGCGGAGGATCCCTATACGATCATGCCGGCGCTCGGACACGATTGGGACGAGGGAAAGATCACGAAGCCTGCAACTTGCACGGAGGACGGCGAGATCGTCCAGACCTGCAAGAACGATCCTTCGCACACCAACCCCAAAAAGATCCCGGCAACCGGACATGACTGGGCGGTGAAGGAAGTGACGAAGGAAGCGACCTGCACCGAGGGCGGCGAGCAGATCATGTACTGCAAGAACAACCCGGAGGAGACCGAGACGAGAAAGACCTCGGCCAAAGGACATTCCTGGACGGAGTGGACCTGGACGACCGGAGAGGCAAACTGCAATACGGGCGGACACAGAACGCGCGAATGCACCGTCTGCCATACTGTTGACGAACAGGACGTGGCGGCAGTCGGCCACAAGTGGGGCGATTGGTCGGCTTGGACGGACGCGACCTGCACGGAGGGCGGCGAATCGTCGCACACCTGCTCTGTCTGCGGTACGAAGGAATCGGCTCATACGACGCCGCTCGGACATGATTGGGGCGATTGGCACATGGACGAAGAGCCCACTTGCACCAAGGAAGGAAAAAGATCGCACACCTGCCAGGTCGCAGGCTGCGGCGTGAGCGAAACGGAGACCGTTCCCGCGCTCGGACATGACTATACCTTCACGGTAAAATCGGCCGCGACGGAAACCGCAGAAGGGAAAGAGGAAGGTACCTGTTCGGTTTGCAAGACTACCTGCGAGCGCACCATTCCCGCGCTGGGAAAATCGGCAAAGAAGGGCATTTACCGGATCGTCGTCGGCAAGACGAACGGCAGACGGATCATCACCTGGCATGCGGATGAAAACGGCGCGCTGCATCGGACCCACACGGAAACCGAAGGCTATGCTGTCTACTACACCGATGAAAACGGCGAAAATCATATCAAATATGACAACAAAGGCGTAAAATACATTAACCAAAAAGGCAAACTTATCGAGGAGAAGGATTGGAGCTATCCCGTCTACTATACGACGGAGATCACCATCACCAAGACGAACGGCGACTTTGTGTTCCGCGGCAATCTGATCTCGCAGCGGAATTACGTCATGGTCGACAGCCTCGGCGGTTGGAGGAGCAACGAGGAAATGGAGCCCCATCTCGAGATCGAGCTTCCCATCGACGATTACAAGGTCACGCTCGGCGATATCCCTGACGGATACATCTATGAAACGTCTTACGATCTGAAGAAGGACAGCTTTGTGCGGATCGAGCCCGATAAGGACGGCAAGGGCGTGCAGTCGAACGACAGCGAATACTCGAAAACCACGAAGGCGACCGACCCGATCGATATGGACGGTCAGGAACTGAAAGACGGCCAGAACCAGACGCTCTCCGCGTCCCTTTCCATCGCGTTGACGTCGAAAATGTCCGACACGAGACTTCCCTCCAAGAACGATGTCAGCGTGGACGGCAAGAAGGGCGGCATTTTCCAGGGCGCGATCCTTCCCGATTTCTATGTGACGACGGTCGATAACAACATTATCACCCTCAGCAGTCTCTTGAAGGAAAAGAAACTCGTCATTCTCGACGTCTACTACTACGGCTGCACGTGGTGCCAGGCGGCGGCGCCCGAGTTTGTGAGATTTGCAAACGAGCATGAGGACGACATTGCGGTCATCTGCCTGAACCGTGACGACGCGAGCGTGAGCACCGCCAAGGGGATCTACGATGAGAAGGGCCCGTATAAGTATCCCGAATGGTTCTACTGCGCATTGGACGTTTCGAGAAAGTTCAATAAAAACATCGAAAACACCGGCAAGATCGGCGCGCCGACGCAGGTCGTCATCGACGACGGGTTCTGCGTCGCAGACGTTTTGCCGAGCTACGAGGAGAACGGTTACGACCTTTTGAGACGCAATCTTCCCGGCAGATTTACGAAGATCGCCGATAAAGCTTCTTCTGGTGACGAAGAGGAGAAGGTGGGCAGCCTTCCGCCCGTCGTTCTTCCCGAAAGAAAGGAACTGTTTGCGTAAACTTGTTGATTTTCAAAGACTGAAGAGGCGGCGCGTTTTGCGCCGCCTTTTTCCATGCCGCGCGTCATGCCTGAACTTTCTATGCCCGCGTTCTGCGCTGTTTCTTTTTGTTGCCTGTCCTGCCTGTACGTTTTTTTGAATTTTTGTTCGTTTCAAACGAAACTTTGTGCAAAACAATTGACGGAAAAATTTCCGTGTGTTATAATTGTCCTGTCACTAAAAACAAGAGGAGATTGACATAATCATGTTTCAGACCGTGAAGGAAGTTTTGGATTTTTGCAAGGAAAAGTCGATCCGAATGATCGACTTCAAAATGATCGACATCGACGGCAGATGGCATCATCTTTCGATCCCCGTCTCGCGTTTCAACGAGGACACCATGAAGTACGGCATCGGCTTTGACGGCTCCAACTACGGCTTTGCGCCCGTCGAAAAGAGCGATATGGTCTTTATTCCCATTCTCGAATCGGCGGTCCTCGACCCCTTCGCCGAGATCCCGACGCTCACCATGTCGGGCGATGTGCGGGTGATCGACGCCGAGAACAGCCGCTTTGATCAATATCCCCGTAACGTCACGCTTGCCGCCGAGGAATATATGAAATCGACGGGCATTGCCGACCGCATGATCATCGGGCCCGAGTTCGAGTTCCACCTTTTCGATCATGTCGCGTTCGAAAATAAGCCCGACAGAGCAATGTTCCATCTCGACGCGTGGGAAGCGGATTGGAACAGCGGCGACGACGAGGCGCAGAATTCCGGCTACCACACCCCGCACAAAGGCGGCTATCACGCCTGCAAACCGCAGGATGTCACCTACGATATCAGAAGCCGCATGTGCATGATGCTCGAAGAGTGGGGCGTCAAGGTCAAATATCATCATCATGAAGTGGGCGGCCCCGGACAGGTGGAGATCGAGGTCGAGCTCGACGATCTCACCAAGATGGCGGACAACACCATGATCGTCAAATACATCGTCAAAAACCAGGCGATCGCAGAGGGCATGACGGCGACCTTTATGCCCAAGCCCATCTTCGGCGAGGCGGGCAACGGCATGCATGTGCATATGCTGCTTTTGAAGAACGGCAAGCCCGTCTTTTACGACGCGAAGGGCTATTCGCAGCTTTCCGAGACCGCACACTACTTCATGGGTGGACTTTTGAAACACGCGGCGAGCCTTTGCGCCTTCACCAATCCCTCGACGAACTCCTATAAACGGCTCGTGCCCGGGTTCGAGGCGCCCGTCACGATCGGCTATGCGACGGCGAACCGCAGCTCGGTCATCCGGATCCCCGCATATGCGAAATCGCCTGACAAGAAGCGTTTCGAGCTGCGCAATCCCGATGCGACCTGCAATCCGTATTACGCCTATGCCGCGATTTTGATGGCGGGCATGGACGGCGTTCTGAACAAGATCGACCCGAGAAAGAACGGCTGGGGGCCCTTCGACTTCAACCTCTTCGATCTGAGCGAAAAGGACAAGAAGAAGATCAAACATCTGCCCGCTTCGCTGGACGAGGCACTCTGTGCGCTTGAAAAGGACCATGAATATCTCACGAAGGGCGGCGTGTTCCCCAAGCGGCTCATCGAGATCTGGATCGACAAGAAGCGCAAGGAGCTTGACCGGATCAGCAAGATCCCGACGCCCGTCGAGTTCGAGCTTTATTACGATCTTTGATCCGTAAACAGAAGAAAAACAGAAAAAAATAGGCGGTTGCGTTCTTTGCAACCGCTTTTTTGATGGGGTTCAGAATTTCATCTCATGGGGGTCCATGTTGAATTCTTTCGTCACTTCGAGAATCACTTTTGCGTCCGCCTTTTTGATCTTGAAATCTTTCAGGACCGGGAAATTTTCGCGCCGGAATTTCTCCACCGCCTCTTGCGCCTCCCGCTCCGTTTCGCATTCAAAAGTTTCCACCGTTTTCAAAAGTTTCATCCTGCTTCTTCTTTCCAAGCCGAGTAAATTGTCGGTAGTGGTATGAAAATATTCGGCAAGCACGGGCAGCATGGAAATATCGGGGCAATTTACGCCGTTTTCCCATCGGGAGACGGTCTGAACGGAAACGTTCAGTTTGTCGGCAAGTTCTTCCTGCGTCATCCCTTTTGCATTTCTCAATTCCCTGATCTTGGCGCCGATTTTCATACAAAACTTCTCCGTTTGGCTTGTAAATATAGTATAGCGCTTTTTTGTCCCGCTCGCAACCGCACAGAGCGAGACAAAACTTCGCAACTTTGTTAAGCGATCTTCGAAAACAGAGGGTTATAGAGCTTTTTTGGGACAATTCTTGACGCATTCGAGGCAGAGGATACACTCCGTTCCGTTCGCGCGCTTTCTGGAATTGTCGGTGATATCGACATCCATCGGACAAACCTGTTTGCATTTGCCGCAGGAAACGCATTGATTTTTGTCGCATTTGATCCGCAGCAAAGAAAAATAGCTCATGGGCTTCAGAAACACCGTGACGGGACAGACATATTTGCAAAAGGCCCGGTTATCCCGGAAACAGAAGGCAAGAAGGATCCCGACGGCATAGTACAGCAAATTCCCGATGAGAAAGGACCAAAACATGATCTTTTCCCAATTCCCGACATGGGCCAGAAACAGCGCGGCGACGAAAACCAGCGACAGCGCGAAAGTGACCAGCCGGATCCAACCCAGTTTTTTCCGCGGCTTTTGGGGCTGTTTATAGGGGAGAAAGTCCAGAACCATTGCGGTCCAGCACGCATAGCCGCACCAGCCTCTTCCGAAAATCAACGGACCGAAGATCTTTGCGACGGCATAATGGATCGTCGCCGCTTCGAAAACGCCCGTAAATAAATAGTACCAAAATCCCTCGATCTGCATATTTTCGTTGCAGATCAGCCCGAGATAGATCAGCATATAGCAGCCGATCAAGAGCTGCGTTACCCGGCGCGCGTATGAAAATTTTCCGATATAGAGAAAAAGCCCGAGAGCAATGGAGACGCCGATATAGCCGAAATTGAATAAGTAAAAGAGATTGTCTTTTGTCAGCCAAAGGACGACCGCGACGGTCAAAAAGATCGCCAGGATCGCCAGCGGCAAGAGAAATTTTTTCACCGAACGCCTCCGTTCCCTTCTGTCCCGCGACAATTATGATAAATTGAGTTCATGGTTGTTCATACATAAAGTCATATTCTGCTTTATGATTTTCCCGCACCGTTACAAGATTTTCATGCGTCAAGATCCCACGCTCGAATCCCTCTTGCAGCGAATAAAATTTCTCGGCCTGCCAAACGGTAAGGCGGAATGCGTCATAATTATAATGAAAATCCACGCCGTCGACCCTTTCTTCGCCCTCTACTGCGGGCGCATCGCCGCAGATCAGCAGGACAACATGAACGTCCCCAAATTCACCGTAGCATTTGACCGTTACTTCTTCTTTTGCGCCGGTTTGATCTTTCCATTCATCGCCAATCCTGTCATGTACGGATTTGAGCGTTACTTCTTCTTTTGCGCCGGTTTGATCTTTCCATTCGTCACCGATCCTGTCATGTACGGAGCGGTCACACGCGGAAAGGGAAAGCGAAAAGCATAAAAGAGACAATGCGGTTAAGAATATTTGCAATTTCTTCATAAAACACCTCCTACCTATATAACGTTACAAAACGGAAATTTTCTCACTTCTCCGCCCAATTCTTGTTTTCGCTGTGATTATACCAGAAATCGACATAAAAATCAAGCGGGGCGGAATTTTCATCAAGAATTTCATAAAAAATATCCGCCGAGGAAGCATTCACTCCGCCCAGCGGTTTTTTCTATCTTTATACTCAGTTCTCGCTTAATTCCATCAAATCATTATACCACTGAAACCCGTTGCCAAAGCAAGTATATAACTGTAACGTCTTGTCCCCTTGCGAATTTAACCCTAACACTGTTAGAACCTTTTCAGGTATTACGCCTGCGGTTTTTTCGGTATCTGTATAGCGTCTGATCACCTCTTTACTTTAATTCTTAAATTTAGATTTTTGTGTCCATTTGGACGCTCAAACCCTTCAAGTAAACTTTCGAGTATGATACCTTCGGGGGTGTCGGGAATGTTTTCCATTGCGGAGAGAAGTTTCACGCCGTTGTCGCGCAAAGTTTTCTTGTGGATAGCCGTTTCATACTTGTTACGGGAGAAGCGGTCTAATTTGTAAACGAGAATGTACGTCCATTCCCGTCGTGCGCTGTCCTTTATCATACGTTGGAAGTCGGGGCGATTGTCGTTCGTTCCCGTCATGGCGCGGTCTATGTAGGTGTCGAGTATGAGAATGTCGTGCGCCTTTGCATAGTCCTCACATACGCGAAGTTGTCCCTCTATGGACTGCTCCGATTGGCTGTCCGAACTGTAT